>NZ_JAFEUF010000065.1:7871-32739 GCF_016901035.1 Streptomyces durocortorensis | reverse complement strand
CTCCGCGACCCCCGCCCTCCGCCCGGCCGCCCACGAGCAGAAGGTCGAGGGCTTCGGCACCGTCCGACTCGTCCCCGTCGACCCGGCGGCCGCCGCCGAGCTGCTGCACGGCTGGGTCACCGAGGAGCGGGCCCGCTTCTGGGGCATGGCCGACCACACCCGCGAACAGGTCCGGGAGATCTACGAGTTCGTCGACTCGCTGCCGACGCACCACGCCTACCTCGCCCTGCGCGACGGCGTCCCGGCCGCGCTCTTCCAGACGTACGAGCCGGACGCCGACCCGGTCGGCGAGTGCTACGACGTACAGCCCGGAGACTTCGGCATCCACCTGCTCATCGCAGCCGCCGAGGGCGAGGGAGCGGTGAAGGGGTACACGGACGCCCTCCTCACCGCGTTCATCGCCTACGTCTTCAGCGACCCGGCCCACCTGCGGGTCGTCGTGGAGCCCGACGCCCGCAACGAGAAGGCCCTCGCGCGGATGGTCCGGGTCGGGTTCGAGCTGGGTCCGGAGATCGAGAAGCCGGAGAAGACGGCCCGGCTCGCGTTCCTGACGAGGGCGGCGCTGGGACTGGCGTAACGGGGCATCGCGCACAGCGGCGGGGCGGGCCCTACGACGCCGGGTCCGCCCCGTCCGGGTGCAGCGCGCCGCCCGGCCGGAACAGCCGCTTGGCGACCGCGTGACCGCCCTCCGCCGCCATCCGGAACCACGGCTCCGCCGCCGCCAGCCCCTCGCGCTGCTCGACCAGGCGGCCCAGCTCCCACATCGACTCCACGTCACCGGCCTTCACCGCCTGCCGCAGCAGCCGCTCGGCCGTGTCGGGGCGGCCCTCGGCCCGCGCGGTCAGGGCGAGCGTCCGCAGCCCCCGTACGGCCCGGGCGTCACCGGCGGCGGCCGCGGCAGCCAGCGCGCGCGGATCGGCGGGGCGGCGGTACCGGTTCCCCAGGATCAGCAGGATCCCGAGCACCCACATGATCCAGCTCAGGCTGATCAGCGTGGCGTTGCCGGTGACCACCCCGGTCAGGCTCAGCGCGCCGCCCGCCGGCAGCAGGAAGTACCCCAGCCCCAGCCCCGGCCCGATGCCCGGCCCTGCTCCCGGTCC
Source organism: Streptomyces durocortorensis (assembly GCF_016901035.1). Lineage (GTDB taxonomy): Bacteria > Actinomycetota > Actinomycetes > Streptomycetales > Streptomycetaceae > Streptomyces > Streptomyces durocortorensis. Next base: position 31,639 of record NZ_JAFEUF010000065.1, on the reverse strand, counting down.
CATTCCCGCTCCTCTCCGCCCGGCCGCTCCGCCGCGTGTGCTTCGTCCCTTCCCGCTTCCCGGCCCGCCGTACCGGCCTGGCCGGTCCCGCTGCTCAGCCCGCCGTACCGGCCGCCGCGCCGAGGAAGACCGGGTTGGTGAGCGCCGCGAACGCGCCCGGCAGTCCGGGAACGGCCGGTGCGTGCCGGACCTCGGCGCGTACGTACGCGGCGTGGTCGGGGGTCGTACGCCACTCCACCACGCCCGCGCCCGTCGCGGGCAGCGGGGTGGTCAGCAGGGCCCCCTGGTCGGTGACCAGCCGCACCGTGCAGTCGGCGGGCGCACCCGACACCTCCAGCCGTACGGTCACCGGGGCGTCCGCCGCCGCCCGCAGCCGCTCCCCGATGCCCGCGTGCCGGCCCCGCCCGTCCGTCGCGCCGAAGGAGAGGGTCAGGGCGGCGGACTCGGCGAGGTAGGAGCGCCCGGCCCGGATGCCCGCGAGGATCGCCCGCCGCGACAGCGACTCGGCCAGGACGACGGTCTGCGGGTGGCCCACCCGGTCCGGCTCGCGGTGGGCGTCGCTGTTGCCCATCGCGGGAAGCCAGCGCCCCGGCCCGTCATCCGTGTTCCGTACGTCCGTGTTCCGTACGCCCGTGTTCCGTACGGAGGCCACCAGCGCGTTGTCCCACTCGGCGAGGGCGACCTCGTCGTCCGGGGTCCAGGGCCCGTTCCACACCTCGACGGCGTCCGCCTCCGCGAGGCCGAACTTCCAGTTGCAGCCGATGCAGGTGGCGTGCGGATGGGCGGGCACGACGAGCCCGCCGGCCCGGCGGATCTGGCGCGCGTACCGGCCGAAGCGGTTCTCGCGGGCCCGGTAGCGCCAGTCGACGAAGACGCCCGGGTCGGTGCCGACGGCCAGCACGTGCCCGTTGCGGGTGGTGATCTCCTCGCCGGTCAGGATCAGCAGGTCGTCGCCCCACAGCCCTTCCCACGCGGCGTGCGCGGACGTGGTGTTGTGCTCGCTGCTGTTGATGAAGTCGAGCCCGGCGGCCCGCGCGGCGGCGGCGACCTCGGCCGGAGTGCGCCGCCCGTCCGAGTGCGTGGAGTGGACGTGGCAGTCGCCCCGGTACCAGCCCCGGCCGCGCCCCTTGGCCCGCTCGGGCGGGTACACCGGCGAGGGCGTGGGGGCCGCCTCGCCGAAGCGGAGGGTGACGGTCACCTCGTACGGGAGGCCCTCGGGAGCCACGGTGTAGGGGGCCAGGGCGATGTGCCAGGTGCCGGGGCGTACGGGGCCCGGAAGGTAGCCCGGGGTCGCGGCGTCGGCGCGGACGAAGAACGAGGTGCGCGCCCCGCCGGACCAGCCCCGGAAGCCGCGCCCGCCCAGAGCCGTACCGCGTTCGTCGAACAGGCCGATGTCGAGCGCGTTGCCCTGGACGCCGGGCGGGACGGGCGGTTTCCCGTACGTGTAGGAGACGGCGAACTCGGCCACCCCGCGCGGGACCTCGACCGGCAGGTACACGTAGTCGGGCGACCCGGCGGGCAGTGTCCCGCGGACGGTCCGGGTGCGGTGGGGGCCGTTGTCGGGGCCGGGCCCGGGGTGGTCTGCGGCGTGGGCGAAGCTCACGGTGGCCAACGTCAGGCCGGTGGCGGCGGTCGCGGCGAGGAGGCCGCGCCGGTGCATGGGTGCGTCCATGGCTGCGTCCATGGCTGCGTTCATGGCTGTCACGGTCTCGGATTTCGCCGACATACGGCTTACGTTGGCGCTTCGCACGGACGACGTACAGAAGGACGACGTAACAAGACGGCGTAACAAGACGACGTACGGAACCACGACGACCACGGAGGTGGCTTCGATGCGGATTTCCACCACGATCTTCCTCACCGACGAGACGGTGACCCCGGTCAGGCTCGCCCGCGAGCTGGAGCAGCGGGGGTTCGGCGGGCTGTATCTGCCCGAGCACACGCACATTCCGGTCAGCCGCCGCACGCCGTACCCGATGGGCGGTGACCTGCCCCGCGAGTACGGCCGCACGCTGGACCCGTTCGTGGCCCTCGGCCAGGCCGCAGCCGTCACCGAGCGCCTCACCCTCGGCACCGGCATCACGTTGGTCGCCCAGCACGACCCGATCGACCTGGCCAAGCAGGCCGCCACCCTGGATCACCTCTCCGGCGGCCGGTTCACGCTCGGCGTCGGCTACGGCTGGAACGTCGAGGAGGCCGCCGACCACGGGGTCGAGTGGCCGACGCGCCGGGACCGGGTCCGGGACCGGATGGCGCTGATGCGGGCCCTGTGGGCGGACGAGCCGACCGGATACGCGGGCGCGTCCGGGTCGGTGCAGGCGAGCGAGGCGCACCCGAAGCCCTTCCAGCGGCCCCGCGGTCCGGTCAACGGCCCGCGCACGCTGATCGGCGGCGGGGCGGGCCCGAAGCTGTTCGCGCACATCGCGGAGTACGCGGACGGCTGGCTGCCCATCGGCGGCGGTGGGCTCACGGAGTCCCTGCCGAAGCTGCGGGCGGCCTGGGAGGAGGCCGGGCGCGACCCGAAGGGCCTCCAGGTGGTGCCGTACGCGGTGCAGCCGAGCCCCGGGAAGCTCGCCCACTACGCGGATCTGGGCATCGAGGAGGTCGTGCTCCAGCTGCCCCCGGCGGACGAACCGGAGGTGCTGCGGACCCTGGACGCGTACGCCGCGTACCTGTGAGAAGGGGGCCCCTCCGGGGCCGCCGGTGCAACCGTGCCCGCTTACAAGGCATCCTTGTTCACCGGGGATCGCATACGCGGGCCGGAGGCCCGCCCGGGTGGGGAGTGGAATGAACAGGCCGTTGCGGCACATAGCCATCTTCTGCGGGCTGCTGGTGCTGGCCCTGCTGCTGAGGGCGAACTGGCTCCAGCACGTCGACCGCCAGGAGCTGGCGCAGAACGAGCACAACGCCCGGGTGCGGTTCGAGCGGTTCTCCACCCCGCGCGGCGACATCATCGTCGGCGGCAAGGCGGTCACCGGCTCGAAGGAGACCGACAGCCGGGACTACGCGTTCATCCGGACGACCAAGGACGGCCCGATGTACGCGCCTGTCACCGGGTACGCCTCCCAGGGCCGGGGGACCTCGCTGCTGGAGCGGACCTACGACAGCGTCCTCAGCGGCCAGGACGACCGCTTCGCCTTCCGGCACGCCAAGGACGTCCTGACGGGGCAGCCCCGGCGCGGCGGCGACGTGATCACCACGATCGACGCCAAGGCGCAGAAGGCCGGCTACAAGGGGCTGACCGACCTGGGCGCCCGGGGCGCGGTCGTCGCCCTGGACCCGAGCACCGGCAAGGTGCTGGCCCTGGCCTCGACCCCCTCGTACGATCCCGATGTCTTCGCCGGGAACTCGTTCAAGGAGAGCGACCGCTTCGCGGCGCTGGAGAAGGACAAGGGCAAACCGCTCGCCAACCGCCCATTGCGCGAGACCTACCCGCCCGGCTCCACCTTCAAGATCCTCACGGCCGCGGCGGCGCTGGAGCACGGCGTGGTCACCGACGTGGACGCCCGGACGGACGCCGTCTCGCCGTACCCCCTGCCGCTCGCCTCGAACAAGATCGGCAGCGAGGCGGGCGACGCCGTGTGCAACAAGGCGTCGATGAAGACGGCCATGCAGTTCTCCTGCAACAACGTCTTCCTGGACGCCGCGTCCGAGCTGGGCGAGGACCGGATGCGGGAGACCGCGGAGAAGTTCGGCTTCAACGAGGACGTGTACGCGGAGGAGTTCGGCGACCTGCTCGCCACGAAGAGCCTCTACCCGCCGAAGCTCGACAAGCCCGGCACGGCCCTCACCGGCATGGGCCAGGGCAGCCTGACCAGCACCCCGATGCAGATGGCGATGGTCACGGCGGCCCTCGCCAACGACGGCAAGCTGATGCAGCCGTTCATCGTCGACGAGCTGCGCGGCCCGGACCTCTCCACGCTGGAGAAGAACGAGCCGAAGGAGATGAACCAGGCCGTCTCGCCGGAGACGGCGAAGAAGGTCCAGGAGATGATGGAGCACACCGCGAAGGAGGGCAGCGCCCAGCGCGCCCTGATCGACGGTGTGACGGTCGGCGGCAAGACGGGCACCGCCCAGCGCGGCGTGAACGTCGAGGACGAGGTGCCGTACGGCTGGTTCGTCAGCTACGGCAAGAAGGACGACGGCCGCTCGGTCGCGGTCGCCGTGTTCATCGACCCGACGGACATGGACATCTCCCGCTCGGACATCTCCGGCGGCCGCCTCGGCGCCCCGATCGCGAAGAGCGTGATGCAGGCGGTGCTGGGCGACTGAGCCGCCTCCGCGCCGGGGCGTTTCAAGCCCGTCCGGCGTTTGAGGACGGAACCGTGCAGGTGGGCCTGGGTGACGCAACGGGGTGCCGAGCCTCAGGTCCCTGTCTGTCCTCACGCCCTCCGAGGCAAGGGTTCCGTCCTCAACCGCCGGACAGGCGGGTGGCGCCCCCGGACCGGTGGATGCGGTCAGCGCACCGACCTCAACGCACCCCGGCGCACCACCTTCGGCTCCTCGTCCTCCGACGCGTCCGGAACCGCCGTCCCGCCCGGGTCCGCCGACCCCACCCACCCCACCAGCTCCGTCAACGCGTCGATGCGGAAGTCCGCCGTCTCCACCACGTCCGGGTGGTCCGCCCACCAGTGCCCGTACGGCCCCCGCCGCAGATGCGCCGTCCGCATCCCCGCGGCCGCGGCCGGGAACAGGTCGTCGGCCGGGTGGTCGCCCACGTACAGCGTCGCCTCCGGGGCCGCGCCCGCCACCTCGGCCACCCGGGCGAAGAACTCCGGGTCCGGCTTGCGTACGCCCCACTCGTCCGAGGTGACCACCAGGTCGGCGGGCAGGTCCAGGGACCGCAGCAACTCCCCGGCCCGGACCGTGCCGTTCCCCGCCACCACGACCCGGACGCCCGCGGCCCGCAGTTCACCCAGCGCGGGCCGGACGTCCTGGTAGAGGTCCGACTCGTCGAGGTGTTCTCCGCGCCCGGCGGCGGCCCGCGCGCGGTAGGCCTCCTCCACGTCCATGTCGGGCCGCAGGATCCGCAGCGCGTCCGTGGCCTCGCGGCCCTGGGCGACGGCCGCGCCCACCAGCGCACTGAGCGTGTGCGGTGGTACGCCGAGCCAGTTGGCCCAGGACGCCCAGTGCCGGTCGTCGCGTACGAGGGTTTCGCCGATGTCGAGGACGATCGTTTCCATCACCGTTCCGACACTAGGCGTGAGGACGCCGCCTGCGGGCTCACATTCGGGTGAGTCGGCCCGCACGAGTGACCAGGAGCACCCGCGGGCCTGCGCATACAGGCCCCGGGCCCTGGTCCGGTACCCGCGCCTCGCTCGTATGCTCGGTTCATGACCGATCCCGATGCCGATCCCCAGAGCGGACGCCCCACCTCCAACGCCATGCGGCGCGCGCTCAAACGCGCCCGTGACGGTGTCGCCCTCGATGTCACCGAGGCCGCCGTCCTGCTCCAGGCGCGCGGCGACGACCTGAAGGATCTGGCCGCGTCCGCCGCCCGCGTCCGGGACGCGGGCCTGGAGGCCGCGGGCCGGCCGGGCGTGATCACCTACTCCCGCAAGGTCTTCATCCCGCTCACCCGCCTCTGCCGCGACAAGTGCCACTACTGCACCTTCGTCACCGTCCCCGGCAAGCTCCGCCGCGCGGGCCACGGGATGTTCCTGTCTCCCGACGAGGTGCTGAAGATCGCCCGCGAGGGTGCGGCGATGGGCTGCAAGGAAGCGCTGTTCACGCTCGGCGACCGCCCCGAGGACCGGTGGCCCGAGGCGCGCGAGTGGCTGGAGGCGGAGGGGTACGACGACACGCTCGCGTACGTACGCGCCATGGCGATCCGGGTCCTGGAGGAGACGGGCCTGCTGCCCCACCTCAACCCGGGCGTCATGACCTGGACCGACCTCCAGCGGCTGAAGCCCGTCGCGCCCTCCATGGGGATGATGCTGGAGACGACGGCGACCCGCCTCTGGTCCGAGCCGGGCGGCCCGCACCACGGCTCCCCGGACAAGGAACCGGCCGTACGCCTGCGGGTCCTCGAAGACGCGGGGCGCTCCAACGTGCCCTTCACCACCGGCATCCTGATCGGGATCGGCGAGTCGTACGAGGAGCGCGCCGACTCCCTCTTCGAGCTGCGGAAGACCGCCCGGGCCTACCACGGCATCCAGGAAGTCATCGTGCAGAACTTCCGCGCCAAGCCGGACACGGCGATGCGCGGGATGCCCGACGCGGAGCTGGAGGAGCTGGCCGCCGCCATCGCGGTGGCCCGGCACATCCTCGGCCCCTCGGCCCGGATCCAGGCCCCGCCGAACCTGGTCGACGCCGAGTACGCGCTCCTCATCGGCGCGGGCATCGACGACTGGGGCGGGGTCTCGCCGCTCACCCCCGACCACGTGAACCCGGAACGCCCCTGGCCGCACATCGACGAACTGGCGTCCCGCACAGCCGAGTCGGGCTTCCTGCTCCGCGAACGCCTCACCATCTACCCGGAGTTCATCCAGCGCGGGGAACCCTGGCTCGACCCCCGGCTCCTCCCGCACGTCCGCGCACTGGCCGACCCGGAGACGGGCCTGGCCCGTGAGGACGCACTCCCCGTCGGCCTGCCCTGGCAGGAACCGGACGAGGGATTCACCTCCTCCGGCCGCACCGACCTGCACGCCACCATCGACACCGAGGGCCGCACGGGCGACCGGCGTAACGACTTCGACGAGGTGTACGGGGACTGGGAGGCGCTCCGCGAGGCGGCGGCCCCCGGCATGGTCCCGTCCCGGATCGACGCCGACGTACGCCAGGCGCTGGGCCAGGCCGCCGACGACCCGACGAAGCTCACCGACGACCAGGCCCTCGCCCTGCTCCACGCGGACGGCCCGGCGCTGGACGAGCTGTGCCGGATCGCGGACGCGCTGCGCCGGGACGTGGTCGGCGACGACGTCACGTACATCGTCACGCGGAACATCAACTTCACCAATGTCTGCTACACCGGCTGCCGCTTCTGCGCCTTCGCCCAGCGCCGCACCGACGCCGACGCGTACACGCTCTCCCTGGACCAGGTCGCGGAGCGGGCGGCGCAGGCGTGGGACGTCGGCGCGGTCGAGGTCTGCATGCAGGGCGGCATCCATCCGGACCTGCCCGGCACGGCGTACTTCGACATCGCGCGAGCGGTGAAGGAACGCGTCCCCGGCATGCACGTCCACGCGTTCTCGCCGATGGAGGTCGTCAACGGGGCGACGCGCACCGGGATGTCGATCCGCGACTGGCTGACGGCCGCCAAGGAAGCGGGACTGGACTCGATCCCCGGTACGGCGGCGGAGATCCTGGACGACGAGGTCCGCTGGGTCCTCACCAAGGGCAAACTGCCCACGGCCACCTGGCTGGAGGTCATCAGGACGGCGCACGAGGTGGGCCTGCGCTCGTCCTCGACGATGATGTACGGGCATGTCGACCAGCCCCGCCACTGGCTGGGCCACTTCCGTACGCTGGCCCGACTCCAGCAGGAGACGGGCGGCTTGACGGAGTTCGTCACCCTCCCCTTCATCCACACCAACGCCCCGGTCTACCTGGCCGGCATCGCCCGCCCGGGCCCCACGGACCGCGACAACCGCGCCGTCACGGCGATGGCGCGGCTGCTCCTGCACCCGCACATCACCAACATCCAGACGAGCTGGGTGAAGCTCGGCACGGAGGGTGCGGCGGAGATGCTCCGCTCGGGCGCGAACGACCTGGGCGGCACGCTGATGGAGGAGACCATCTCCCGTATGGCGGGGTCGAGTTACGGCTCGTACCGCTCCATCAAGGACCTGGAGGCGATCGCCGAGCTGGCGGGCCGCCCGTCCCGTCCCCGAACGACGCTGTACGGGGAGGTCCCGGCCGAACGCGTCGCGGCGGCCACGGCCTCGGACGGGCACCTGCCGGAACTGCTGCCGGTGCTGCCGAGCTGAGGGGGAGGAGGAGCCCGGGGCGGGCCTGGTCCCGCACCGCCCGGTCCGCCCCGGTACGCCCACGGCGGGCGGGCCGCTCCGCGGCAGGCCGGCGCGGTTCGGCCCCCTCCGCGCCCGCCCCCCGGGGCGGGCGGTTCGACCCCCTCCGTAACCGCCCGCCCCGGGGTCGGCATGACCTCACCGGATAGCGTCACCGGGTGACCGAAGCCCCGCACCTGAACGCGATCCGGCAGTCGTACGACACCGTCGCCGCCGACTACGCCACGTTCGTCAAGGACCCCGGCGCACTGGACCCGTTGTCGCGGGCCGTGCTGGCCGCGTTCGCCGAGCTCGTCACGGCGGCCGGTCTCGGGCCGACGGCGGACGTGGGCTGCGGCCCCGGCAAGGTGACCGCGTACCTGTCCGGCCTGGGGGTCGACGCCTTCGGGGTCGACCTGTCGCCGAGGATGGTCGAGCTGGCCCGAGCGGCCCACCCGGACCTGCGCTTCGACGTCGGCGCGATGTCCGCGCTGGCGGCCGACGACGGTGAACTCGGCGGCGTCCTGGCGTTCTACTCCACGCACCACCTGCCGCCGGAGTCGCTGCCCGGGGCATTCGCCGAATTCCTCCGGGCGTTGGCCCCGGGCGGGCACCTGCTGCTCGTCACCCGGGTCGGCGAGGAGGAGCACCAGCGCCGGACGTACGGCTACGGCGGTGGCGACCCCGCACCCTTCGACAGCTACCGGCTGCCCACGGACCGGATCGCCGGACTGCTGGAGCAGGCGGGGTTCGCGGTCACGGGGCAGACGTTGCAAGCACCCGAGGAGGGCGCGAAGCGGCCGGTCGCCGGCTTCCTGGCCCGCAAACCGGAAGGCTGTCGGGCGTAGCCCGCCCCGGGGAGGGCCGCTGCCGTTTCCCTCGCCGGCCTCCTTTGCCGATCCCTCTGGGGCGGACTCCGTTTCGCCCTGTCATGCTCCGGGCAACTCAAGCGGGATGCCACCCCGCCGTCCCGTGCTGACGAGTCAGGAGCGCCACCTGTGCGAAAGCAGTTGATTCCCTCATCCGCCCCGAGCGGCCGGGGCGAGAGCCCTGCCGGTGCCGGTGTGCCGTTCTCGTCCGGCAGAAGCCGCACCGCCCGGACCGCCGCCGTCCTCGCCGCCGCCGGTCTCCTCGTGCTGGGCACCGCATCTGCCGCCCACGCCGATCCGCCGGGCAACCTCCCGCAGAACGCCGGGAGTTACGAGCAGACCTTCTCGCCCGCCTTCGACTACGACGGCGACGGCTGCTACGCCACCCCCGCCATCGGCCCGGACGGCACCCTCGCACCCGGACTGAAGACGAGCGGTGCGATCAACGGCAGTTGCCGGGACCAGTGGGACCTGGACAACTCCCAGACGTACGCCCGCTCCAAGTGCAACAACGGCTGGTGCGGCATCGTCTACGCGAGCTACTTCGAGAAGGACCAGGCCGTCCACGGCAGTGGACTCGGCGGGCACCGGCACGACTTCGAGCATGTGATCTCCTGGGTCAACCAGGCGTCCAACCAGGTGGATTACGTCTCGACGACCCAGCACAGCACCGTCAAGACCTACCCGCGCTCGCAGGTCCGGTTCGACGGCTCGCACCCCAAGGCCGTCTACCACAAGGACGGTCCGAGCACGCACTTCTTCCGCCTCGCCAACGGCAACGACGAGCCGCCGGAGAACCACTACGGCAACTGGCGCTACCCCCCGATCGTCGACTGGAACGGCTTCCCCAGCACGGAGTTGCGCGACAAGCTCATGAACGCCGACTTCGGGTCCGCGACCATCAAGGTCACCGACAAGGACGACCGCTTCCGCAACCTCCTCAACAACTCCAAGCCCGCCGGGATCCCCTTCGACCCCTGGGCCTGAAGACCGCCGAGGCCCGCGCCCCTGCACCGATGGGACGGGGACGCGGACCCTGGGGCGGACGGCGGCGGGCTCAGCCCTCGGCCGCGAACTCCACCAAGGCGGTCCACGCGGGGGCGGCGACGAGGAGCGCCGGGCCCGTCGGGGTCTTGCTGTCGCGTACGGGGACGACGCCGGGGTAGCCGTCGGCGACCTCGATGCAGTTGTTGGCACCCCCGTCGCTGTAGCTGGACTTGCGCCACGTCGCGGTGGAGAGGTCGGGCGTACGCTTCATGATCCTCTGAACTCCTTCAGCACGCCCCTGATGAACGCGATGGAGTCGGGCGGGGGCAGCGCCCGATCCCGTGCCCGATCTGCCCGAGCGACAGCCCCGCCTCCTCCCCTGGAGGTCCGCCGAAGGCAAGCCCTGCTACCTCAGCACCGGCGACCCGAACAGCCGGCTCTCCCGGCTCGCCGACGACATGGAGGAGGAGCAGATGGAGTGCGGCAACGTCGTGCTCGAAGGCGCGCAGGAAGTGCTGGCGGACCAGGCGGCCGGTGAGGTCGCCGTACGGTTCGCGCTGACGCAGGCCGTGCTGTCCCTGCGGGACGTGCTGCTCATCGCGCACAACCGGGGGTGCCGGCTGCCGGACACCGGTGATCGATGACCGACGGCGGCTCCCGTGGAGCGGCGGCCGCTGACAGACTGATCCCCATGCCTCCGTCCACCCCCCGCCGCCTCTCCCTCCAGCAGATCGTCGAAAGCCGGCGGCGTGCCTCCTTCGTCGGGAGAGAGGCCGAACTCGGTCTGTTCCGCGCCAACTTCACGCTGCCGCCCGAAGATCCCCGGCACCGGTTCGTCTTTCATGTGCGCGGCAACGCCGGGGTCGGCAAGACCTCGCTGCTACGGGAATGGCGGCAGGCCGCAGGGGAGTTCGGGGCGCTGACCGCCTCGGCCGACGAGAGCGCCGACTCCGTGCCGGACGTACTCGCCGCGTTCGCAGCGCAGTTCGCCGAGCAGGGGCATCCGCTCAAGGCTCTCGACCGGCTGCTCGCCACCTACCGGCGCGCGCTCCACGAGGCGGCGGGCCGGCTCGCGGCGGACAACGAGGGACCGGGCGCGGGGCCTTCGGCCGGCGCGCTCGCCGCGGCGCAGGCCGGGCTGATCGCGGCCGGGGCGATACCGGTCGTCGGGGCGCTGGCCGGGGGCATCGACCCGGCGGTCGTGGCGCGGGGCGCGGGCGGGCTGCGGGCGGTGTTCGGCGGGCGGGCCCGCCAGGTGGAGGAGGCCCGGCTGCTGGCGGAGCCGGTCCAGGTCCTCACCCCGGTGTTCGTCGCCGAGCTCGACCGGGTCGCGGACGCCGTGCCCTGGATCGCCCTGTTCCTGGACACCTACGAGCGCACCGCACCCCAGCTGGACCGGTGGCTCGCGGACCTGTTCACCCTCGGGCGCTACGGCGAACTGCCCGCCAACCTCCTCCTGACCCTGGCCGGCCAGCGCCGCCTCGATCCCGCGCACTGGGGTGACCGGGGCAGGCTCGTCGCCGACGTGCCGCTGGGGCCGTTCACGGAGGCCGAATCACGCCAGCTCCTCCACGGACGTGGTGTGGTGGCGGAGCCCGTCGTACGGGAAGTGCTGCGGCTTTCCGGTGGGCTGCCGGTCCTGGTGTCGACGCTCGCCGCCAACCCGGGCGCGGCCGGTGAGGCCAACGCGACCGCCGTCGAACGCTTCCTGGCCGGGGAGAGCGACCCGGCCCGCCGGGCGGCCGCGCTCGCCTGCGCGCTGCCCCGCCGGTTCGACGAGGACCTGGTCGCCGTCGCCGTACCGCAGGACGGGCCGCACGCTGTGCCGGGGCTCTACGACTGGCTGCTCGAACTGCCCTTCGTCGCCGAGCCGTACAGCGGGCGTTCCCGCTACCACGCCGTCGTCCGGGCCCCCATGCTCCGCCTCCAGCGCACCGGTTCTCCCCGGCGGTGGAAGGCGGCGCACGACCGGCTGGCCGAGGCCTTCGCCGCCCGGCGGGACGCGGCGGCCGAGGGCCTGGACCCGGAACGCCTCTGGGCCTCGCAGCCGTGGCGCCGGGCCGCCCTGGACGTGCTCTACCACCGGCTCTGCGCCCGCCCCCGCACCGCGCTGCCCGAGGCCCTGCGCGCCGGGACAGCGCTGTGCGACCAGCGGCCGTCCCGGGCCCGGTACTGGGCCCGGACCCTCATGGAGGCGGGCGAGGACGCCGACGACGCCGTACTCCGGGAGTGGGGCCGGGACCTGCTCGCCGCCATAACCGACCACGGCCCCCGCCCCACCGCCGCCCTCGGGCTCCTGCTGACCCGGGCCGAGCTGACCGACACCGACCGGGCGGCCGCCCTCGTGGCGCGAGCCTGGGACCGCTTCCGGGCCGGGGAGCTGGACGCCGCGCTCTCCGACCACGGGCGGGCCATCGCCGTGGACCCGCGCAGCGAACGCGCCCACCAGGGCCGGGCGGTGATCCTGCGCTCGCTCGGCCGCTACGAGGAGGCCCTCGCCGACCTGGACCGAGCCGAGGAGATCGCCCCCGCCTGGGCCTGGGCGGTGCGGGAGCGGGGCGAGACGTACCGGCGGATGGGCCGGCTGGAGGAGGCCCTGACCGTCCTGGACCGGGCGCACGCGATGGACCCGTCCGACGCCGTGCCGCTGGGCAGCCGGGGCTTGGTCCGCCATGTGCTGGGCCAACCCGAGGATGCGCTCGACGACTTCGACCGGGCGATCGCCCTGTGGCCGGAGTACGCCTGGGCGCTGGTGCGGCGGGCCCGGGTCCGCACGGTCCTGGGCGACCCGGTGGGCGCCCTCGCCGACCTGGACCGGGCCGAGGAGCTGAACCCCGGGCTGCCCGGGACGGAGGGGGAGCGGGGCGAGGTGTACCGGGCCACGGGCCGGTACGAGGAGGCCGTCGCCTGCTACGACCGGGCCCTCGCCCTGGACCCCGCCTACGCCTGGGCCCACGGCAGCAGGGCCGCCGCCCTGGAGGCCCTCGGCCGCATCCCGGAGGCCCGGGCGGACCTGGACCGGGCGCTGGATCTGGACCCGGGGTACGCGTGGGCCCGGGAGCGGCGGGAGCGGTTGGGGGCTCGCACGGGGCAGTAGGTTCGCGGGTATGCGTGATGTGCGGGTGGTGCTGATCGGCGGGACCTCGAACACCGGGAAGTCGACCGTCGCCGAGGCGGTGGCGGAGCGGCTCGGGTTCGAGCACCGCTCCACGGACGGTCTGGCCCGGCACCCGGGACGGCCCTGGCGGACCCCGGAGCACGAGGTGCCGCCGCATGTCGCCGAGCACTACGGGACCTTGACCACCGACGAGCTCATCGCCTCCGTCCTCGCCCACTACGAACGGCTCTGGCCGCGTATCGAAGAGCTGATCACCGACCGCGCGGAGGACGGGGAGCCGGGCCTGGTCCTGGAGGGCTCGGCCCTCTGGCCCGAGTGGGTCGCCCGGCTGACCGTGCCCTGTACGGCCGCTGTGTGGCTGACTGCCGACGACACGGTCGTACGCGACCGGGTGCGGGCGGCAGGGTGCTACGAGCAGGCCTCGGAGGGGGAGCGGCTGCTGATGGACCGGTTCCTGGCGCGCACCGTCCGCTATCAGGCGCTGATGGCGGACGCGGCCGAGGCGCGCGGGCTGGACCGGATCGATGTCGGCGGACGTACGGTGGCGGAGCTGGCCGACGCCGTGCTCGCCGCGACGGCGGCTCAGGCGAGCCCCGGTCGCTGATCTCCCCGCCGTCCGCCCCACCGCCCAAAAACGACCTCAAGGACGTCCGTCGACATACCCGTACGTACCTCGGTCGTGCCCTCTACCGCCCGTTCCCGTTCGATTACAGTGCTTGCGCGGTCGCCCGCAGAGGCCCGCGCATCCGAGCACGTGGTGACGGGAAGGCGGCGGGGTGAGCACAGGGACCACAGCTGCGGTCTGGGGCCGGGCCGAACAGCAGGACTTCCGCAGCCGGGTCCGTGGGGCCCTGCTCGGCGGGGCCGTCGGGGACGCGCTCGGGGCCGGGGTCAGCGGGCTCGTACTGGAGGAGATCCGCGCCGCCCACGGGGTCGAAGGGGTCACCGACTACGTTCCCGCGCACGGCAGACGCGGCGCGGTCACCGCCCTCACCCAGCTCACCCTGTTCACCGTCGACGGCCTGATCCGCGCCCAGGTCCGCCGCGACACCGGCGCCTGGCACCCGCCCACCGATGTGCACCGGGCCCATCTGCGCTGGGCCGCCACCCAGCACCACTGGGGGCCCGACGAACGGCGCGAGGACAACGGCTGGCTGGCCGCCGAGGAGTGGCTCTACGCCCGCCGCGACCCCGCCCGGGAGTGCCTGGGCGGCTTCGGCGACAGCGTCATGGGCACCCTGGACCGGCCGAAGAACCCCACCGCCCGGGACGCGGGCGCGCTCACCCGGTCCGCGCCCTTCGGGCTCCTCGTGGGCTGGGAGCCGGGCCTCGTGCTCCAGCTCGCCGTCGAGTGCGCGGCCCAGTCCCACGGCCACCCCACCGCCCAACTGTCCGCCGGAGCCTTCGCGGTACTCGTACACGGTCTTGCGCGCGGCGAGAGCCTGGACGGCGCGGTGCAGAACACCCTGGCCCTGCTCGCCGAACGCCCCGGCCACGAGCCGGTGACCGAGGCCCTGCGCCAGGCGCTCGGCTCCGTGCGGCAGGGCATCCCCGGCCCGGCGTTGATCGAGGCGCTGGGCGCGAGCGACGCCGCCGAGGAGGTCTTGGCCGTCGCCGTGTACTGCGCGCTGGTCAGCGAGGACATCCGGCACGGGCTGCGGCTCGCGGTGAACCACAGCGGTCCCTCCCGCGCCACCGGGTCGGTCTGCGGGGCGCTGTTGGGCGCCCTGCACGGGGAGACCGCGCTGCCGCCGGCCTGGCTCGCGGAGCTGGAGGGGCGGTCCACGCTCCTCGAACTGGCCGACGACTTCGCCATGGAGATGACCCAGGGCCCCGCCCTGCACAGCCCGGCGGCCGTCGCCCCGGGCTGGCTGGCCCGCTACCCGCGCGGCTGAGGTGCCGGGGCCGCTGAAGCCCGCCCGGCCGCGCGGACGTCCGCCCGCTACCCGCGCGGCTGAGGTGCCGGGGTCGGGCCGCCGTCCTGCGCGGGGATGCTCGCGGCCGTCCCCGTACCGTCCCCATGCCCCCCGTCCCCGTCCCCGTCGTCCTCGTTGATCCGCGCCAGGACCGCGTCCCGCTCCGGGGTGTCCTCCGGCTTCACGAAGCCGATCAGGATGTACAGCACGAGCGAGACCGCCAGCGGTACGGACACCTGGTACTGGAGCGGCACCCCGCCCTCGACGGCCCAGTTGACCGGGTAGTTGACCAGCCAGAACGCGGTCAGCCCCGTCGCCCAGCTGACCAGCGCCGCCGTCGGGCCGGACTTCCGGAAGGGGCGCAGCAGGCCCAGCATGAACGGGATCGCGATCGGGCCCATCAGACCGGCGACCCACTTGATCACGACGGTGATGATGTCCTTGAACGTGGGCGAGTTGACCTGGGTCGCGATGGCCATGGAGAGAGCCAGGAAGGCCACCGTGGTCCAGCGGGCCGCGATCAGCCCGGCGCGCTCGCTCCAGCCGCGTGCCGCCTTCGAGAGGGTCGGGGCGATGTCCCGGGTGAAGACGGCCGCGATGGCGTTGGCGTCCGAGGAGCACATGGCCATCGTGTGGGAGAAGAACCCGACGATGACCAGCCCCAACAGGCCGTGCGGCAGGAGCTGTTCGGTCATCAGGGCGTAGCTGTCGGAGGCGTCCGGCTTCTGCGCGTCGACCAGCAGCGGCGCGCACCACATCGGGAAGAACAGCACCAGCGGCCAGACGAACCACAGAATCGCCGACAGCCGCGCCGAACGGGTTGCGGAGGCAGCGGAGTCGGTGGCCATGTACCGCTGGGCCTGGTTCCACATGCCGCCGTTGTACTCGAAGGTCTTGATGAACAGGAACGCCAGCAGGAACGTCACCGTGTACGGTCCGGCGGTCGGGTCCGCGTGCCCTTCGGGGAGCTTGTCCCAGACCGTCCACAGGGTGGGGAAGCCGTCGAGCTCGCTCATCACCGCGAAGAGCATCGCCAGCCCGGCGAACAACTGGATGATGAACTGGCCCAGTTCGGTCAGCGCGTCCGCCCACAGACCGCCGACCGTGCAGTAGATCCCGGTGACGACCCCGGTGATCAGGATGCCCTGCGAAATGGACAGACCGGTGAACACGGACAGCAGGGTGGCGATGGCGGCCCACTTGGCGCCGACATCCACGATCTTGAGCAGCAGCCCCGACCAGGCGAGCGCCTGCTGGGTCTGCAGGTTGTAGCGGTTCTTGAGGTACTCCAGCGGCGAGGCGACATGGAGCCGCGAACGCAGCCGGTTCAGCCGGGGTGCGAAGAGCTTCGCGCCGATGAAGATGCCGATGGCGATCGGCAGCGACCAGGTCACGAAGGACGTGACCCCGTACTGGTACGCGATGCCGGCGTACCCGGTGAACATCACCGCGCTGTAGCCGGACATGTGGTGCGAGATGCCCGACAGCCACCACGGCATCTTGCCGCCGGCGGTGAAGAAGTCGCTGACGTTGTCCACGCGTTTGTGCGACCAGAGTCCAATAGCGACCATCACGCCGAAGTAGCCGATGAGCACAGCCCAGTCGAGACTGTTCATGTCCCCCTCCAGGGGTCCGCCTTGTGAACGGGAACGCACTTCGTCGGTACGGCCGTTCAGCGGCGTCCCCGTGCGGGAGCGGGGACTTCGGGGATTGAACCCCCGGCGAGGGGTCTCGGTCAAGACTGTTCGAGGTCATAGATGTGAACGTCAATCAACAAGGCGAACGATTTTACTTGGTCTTGACCTTGTGAGGCGTTGTCGTGAACGTGACCGCGGCCACACGATGGGCGGGCACTTCGTCAGGCTGTGCAGAGAAGTCCGGAGATGTCAGGGAGCGCGCGACAACGCGCGAAGGCCGCACGGGATGCGGGTTCCGTGCGGCCGAGAAGTCGAGAGGGAGGGTGTCGCGTGTACGTGTGCGGGGCCGTCAGCGCATCAGCTCGCCCGCGTTGACCAGCAGTGACTGCCCGGTGATCGCCCGGGCCCGGTCGGAGGCGAGGAAGGTGACGGCCTCCGCGACGTCCCCGTCCGTGGCCAGCTCCGGCAGCGCCATCCGCTCGGTGAGCCGGGCCAGTACCTCGGACTCCGGTACACCCTCGGTGTGCGCGGTGAACTGGACGTACGCCTGCACCGGCGGCCCCCACATCCAGCCCGGCAGCACCGTGTTGACCCGGATCCGGTCCGTGCCCAGCTCCCGGGCGAGCGAGTACATCGCCGAGGTGAGCGCACCCTTGGACGCCGCGTACGCCGCCTGCCACACCTGGGAGGGGGCGGCCACCGCGGACTGCGTGCCGATCACCACCACCGAGCCGCCCCGCTGTTTGAGTGCGGGCAGGCAGGCCCGGGTCATCCGCAGCGTACCGAGCAGATTCACGTCGATGACCGACTGCCAGGTGGCGAAGTCCGCGTCCTGGAGCCCGCCGAAGTAGCTGTCCCAGGCGGCCACATGGACCACCGCGTCGATCCCGCCGAACCGCTCCACCGCCAGCGCGGCCAGAGCCTCGCACTGCGCCTCGTCCGTGATGTCGGTGGGGAGGTGGGCGGTGTGCCGGCCGCCCGGATCGATCTCCGCGGCCGACTTCGCCAGGTTCGCCGCCGTACGCGCCCCGAGCACCGCACGCCCGCCGTCCCGCACGACGGTCTCGGCGACCCGGTGTCCGAGCCCCGGCCCGACGCCCGACACGATGACGGTCTTCCCCGCGAGCAACATCGGCGCCTCCCGGCCCTGGAACTTCATCTGACGGTCCGTCAGGGTAGAGGGGAGCGGGATCCGATGGAAGGGGAAGGGAGACCTGATGACCGAGGACGCCGGGACGGGGAGCGAGCGGTACGCGGAGCTGGCGGGGACGGGGCCGTACGGGGTCCGCCCGGGCCACGCCCTGATCACCATGGTCGAACCGCATCCGGGCCATGAGTACGCGTACAACCGCTGGTACGAGGACGACCACTACTACGCGGGCGCGACGGCGATGCCGTGGATGTTCGCCGGGCGGCGCTGGGTGGCCACCAAGGACCTCCAGGAGCTGCGCTATCCGGAGAAGTCGGCGGTCGCCCGGCCCGTCGGCGCGGGGTGCTATCTGTCGACGTACTGGGTGACCGAGGGGCGCTACGACGACCACATGAAGTGGACCGTCGCCATCAACAAGCGGCTGAACCGGGACGGCCGGGTCTACCAGGACCGGACCCACGTCTTCACGGCGTTCCAGGACCACGAGGCCACTGTCTACCGCGACGGAGCCTCCGGCCCCCGGGACGTCCACGCGCTCGACCACCCGTACGCGGGGCTCGTCCTCCAGGTCATCGACGCCGAAGGGCCGGAGCAGCGGGCGGAGTTGCTGGAATGGCTGCGTTCACGCCATTTGCCGAAGCGGCTGAAGGGGTCGCCCGCGGCCATGGTCACGGTGTTCCGGCCGACGCCCCTGCCCGGCGACCGGATGACGTACGTGAAGCAGGTCGAGGGGGTCGACACCCGGCTGACGCTGCTGTGGTTCCTCCAGGAGGACCCGCGGACCTGCTGGGAGGGCCATTTCGCCGGCCTGGACGCGGCGGTCGCGGAGGTCAGTCTCGGGCGGGTGGAGCTGGTCGCCCCGTTCGTGCCGACCGTGCCGGGGACGGACCGCTACGTCGACCGGCTGCGGTGACGCCGGAGGCCGGTGGTGCCGGATCGTGCCGAGCCCCCTCGGCCAGGACGGCGAACCGGTCGAGAGGGCTCCATCAGGTGGTGCGGGTGTTGCGGTAAGGCGGTGGTGCGGTGATACGTGAACGTGAACGATGCCGGCTGATCAGGCGTTGATCGAGCCCGTGGCGACGTCGCGCACGAACGCGTTCCACGCACCGGGGACGAAGGCGAGCGAGGGGCCCTCGGGGGCCTTCGAGTCACGTACGGCGATGGACAGAGCGACCGGGGACTTGACCTCGACGCATGCGCCGTTGCCCCCGGAGTACGACGACTTCGTCCACTGGTCCGTAGCACCCTGAAGAATTGCCATGTTCACTCCGGTTCCGAGAGTTGTGGGGAGTCGCACCAACCTGATTCCGATTGGCGTGATCGACGCTACTCGCCAAGCCCCGTCCATGAGATGGCCGTTCACTCGACCGGATGGTCTTTCTCCAGTAAGCCTTCTGCTGTGCGTGGGTGGCGGTGTATCATCCCGCCGCCCATCGCTCCACTGTCCGGATTCAGCTGGTGTACGACTTGGCGATCTTGCTGATGAACTCCCGGGTCTGCTCCACGTTCAGCGCCTGCGCCCGCAGGTGCTCGTACATCACGCTGTAGCGCTGCACGTCGTTCGCCTTCTCCAGGTAGAGATCGCTCGTGACGCCCTCGATGTAGACGACGCTGGAGTCCGCGGCGTCCGGGAACTCCAGGATCGCGTACTGGCCGTTGATGCCCGGGTGCGCGCCCATGTCGAACGGCAGGACCTGCACGGTGACGTGCGGCAGGTGCGACTGCTCGACGAGGTGTTCCAGCTGGTCGATCATCACCTGCTTGTCGCCGACCACCCGGCGCAGCGCCGACTCGTCGATCACGGCCCAGAGCCGCAGCGGGTTCTCGGGCGCGTTGACCCGGTCCTGCCGCCGCGACCGTACGTTGACGCGCTTCTCGATGTCCGACGGCGGGGCCTCGGGCAGCGCGCCGCTGATCAGCGCCTCGGCGTACGCCCGGGTCTGGAGCAGACCCGGGACCATCTGGGGCTCGTACACCCGCAGCGACTCCGCGTCGGTCTCCAGACCGATGTAGACGCTGTACGGGATGTCGCCGAAGGCGTGCCACCAGCCCTGCTGGCGCGAGTCCTTGGCCATCTGCATGAGCGAGTCGACGATGCGGACGTCCTCGACCTCGTAGACCCCGCAGAGGTCGCGCACATCGCGCTGGCTGATGGAGCGACGGCCGTTCTCCAGGCGGCTGATCTTCGACTGCGAGACCAGCAGGCGCTCCGCCACTTCCTCGGCCGTCATGCCTTTGAGTTCGCGCAGGCGGCGCAATTCCTGGCCCAACCTGCGTCGCCTGACAGTGGGATTGACGTTGGACGGCACGGAAACGGCACCTCCGGCTATGTAGCTGTGCGTATCTACTGCTCAGCAGATTGCCACCCCTTGCCCCGGCCGCGCTGGGAAACGGCCACACGCGGGGCAGGGGGGGCGTACGCACCGGTGCGCGGGGCGGCGCACAAGCGCACGGGGCAGCCGGTGATGGTGACTACCGGCTGCCCCGTGCGTGGTGCGGCTCCCGGACCGGGTCCTGTGATGACTGACGACGGTACGGCGGTGTGCTGTTGTCAGGTCCGGGCGGTCAGCTCGCGGCGGTGTGCGCCATGCTGCCGCGCCGGGCCTGTGCTTGCGGCTGCAACGGAACGCCCGCTGCCTGCTGCGTACGGCGTGGCTGGACGGCCACTCCGTTCTGGACGTCCATCACGGCGTGCGCCACGAGTCCGCCCATCGGGTCGTGCCTGATCAGATCCCGGAGCCGGGAGCGCGACGAGCGCCCCTCGTTCCCGGGGTACAGATGCTTGCCGAGTCCGACCGCGTGGGCCAGTGCGGCGAGCGCCGCGGTCCGCGGGTCCGGCGGTACGCCGGTGCGGATCGCGCTGTCCAGCCGGTTCCTGATGTCCCGGCTGATCGCCGTGTCCGTCGCTTGGTAGCGAGTCGTCGGCAGCACTCCGCACATCTGGCCCGCCACGGCATGAACCATGCCGCACCGCTCCAGATGAGCGAGATAGATCTGGCGCAGCCCCAGGCGGGGCCCGCCGATCCAGTGGACCGCCCGGACCGGGCTGCCACGACGGCGCAGCAGCTCCAGTGCGGAGTCCAGAGTCGGATCTCCTGTCGGCCGTGGCATCACCACGGCGATACGATCCCCGTCAGGGGCTATCCGTCCTGCCAGAGCCAGCTCCACTAGCTGTGCCCCGGCCAGGCCGAGGTCGAGCGACTGCGGCTGCGCTGTGGTACCCGTGGTCGGGTCCAGAGCGAGCAACAGAAGCTCCTCCGGGATTGTTCTGCGGCTCCTGCCCATCCATGCCTCCCCGCGTGGATGTCTGACAGGGTGACCCCTCTCACATTCATCTGTCGAGAGCGCCTGACTGCTTTGTACGGGAACCAGTAGGTATGTCGTTCTCGTCTAGCAGCTCGGCCAAGGGTTCACACAGGACACTGGTAGATGGTTCGGACAGCGCGGGGTGGCCCCGCAGCGCATGAGGAGGCATCGGTGGCGGGCGAGTCCCCCGACAAAACGGAGCAGCAGAAGTCGTCGGGGACGGCTGCGGAGGAACGCGACCCGCGCTTCGCCGTGTTCCGTGACCCCGGCGCGGACACGGGCACCGATGCCGATGCGCGTACGGGTGCGGGCTCGGGAGCCGCGTCCGACACGGTGACGGCTGTGTTCCGGCCGCGACTTCCGGAGGACGCCGCTCGGCGTGCGCCGGAGGCCGCCTCGGAGCCGGAGACCGAGGCGAAGGCCGACCCCGAGCCCGAGGCGGAGGCCGAGAGCTCGTCTGGGGCGGTCTCCACGGCCTCCGGGGAGGCTGCCGCGCCTCCGGAGGGGTCTGGAGCACCCGAGGGCCGCACGGGGCGGGACACGGACGCGGACACGGACGCTGCGGAGGAGCCTGAGGCGGAGACGCCTGCGGTCACGCCCGCGGAGACGCCTGCGGAAGGATCGGCGGACGAGCCGGAGTCCGGGGACGCGGCCGGGGAAGAGGCCGGGGACGGCCGCCTGCGTGCCGCGGTGGCCGCGTGGGTCGATGCCGCGGCCGACGCGAAGCCCGCGGCGGACACCGACGGCGACACGGACTCTGAGGCGAGGCCCGTGGCCGCCGACGAGGACGAGCCCTCCGCGAAGGCGGAGGCCGAGGCGAAGGCGGAAGCAGAGCCTGCGCCCGCTCCCGAGGCCGCCTCGGAGCCGAAGCCGAAGAGCGAGCAGGACGAGCCGAAGCCCGAGCCGAAGGGCGACGCCGAGTCGAAGGCCGACGCCAAGCCGGAGGCCGAACCGGACAGCGGGCCCGACGCAGAGTTGGACGCCAAGGCCGATGCCGAGCCGGAGGCCGACGCCGCCGAAGACGCCTCCGACCTGCGGGGAATCGATCAGCCCACCGCCATCTTCAAGGCTGTCAAGCCGGCCGACCGCGTGGACCAGGCGACGACCGCGCTGAAGCTCCCGCCCCGCGAGAGGAAGCCCGGGAACAAGCCCGAGAGCACGCCCGGGAGCAAGCCCGACGACAAGCCCGAGAGCGACGTCGAGCGCACGAGCACCTTCGTGCCGCTGCGCTCCGACGACGTACGGTCCGCCCCCGCGCCCCGCAAGCCGGAGCCCGGACCCGGGGCCGAGTCCGGGTCCGAGTCCGGGTCCGCGGCCGGGCCCGAGGCGCCCGCGCGCACCCAGGAGACCGCCGCTCCGGCCGCTACGGCGCCCGTGGCCGCCCCCTCCTGGGCGGCGGCCGAGCGGACCCGGCAGCAGCCGCTGCCGCCCAGGCCGCCGCTCGACCTGCTCGCCGAGCTGACGAACACCCCGCCGCCGCCGGAGACCCCGGTCCGGACCGCTGTCCGCCGGGTCAAGATCTGGACCCCGCTGCTGCTCCTCCTGCTGATCGTCTTTGCGATCGTGCAGGTGATGCGCCCGCTTCCGGAGCCCTCGCTGGAGCTCACGGCGAAGCCGACGTACACCTTCGACGGCGGGGCGACGAAGCTGTCCTGGCCCGGCCAGGGGCAGTCGGCCGTGATGGTGGACGGCGTCGGCTCGCTCGGTTCCGAGGGCGCGCAGAAGCCGGCCCCGATCGCCAGCGTCGCGAAGGTCATGACCGCCTACGTGATCCTTGAGGGGCACCCCCTCAAGGGTGACGAAGAGGGCGAGACGATCACCGTCGACCAGAAGGCGGAGGACGAGTCCAAGCGCCCCGACGAGTCGACGGCGCCCCTGACCAAGGGGCAGGAGCTGACCCAGCGGCAGATGCTCCAGCTGCTGATGATCCCCTCGGGGAACAACGCGGCGCGGCTGCTCGCCCGCTGGGACGCGGGGAGCGAGGACAAGTTCATCGACAAGATGAACGACGCGGCCGAGGACCTCGGCATGACCGGGTCGACGTACACGGACCCGAGCGGCCTGGAGAAGACCACCGTCTCCACCGCCACCGACCAGCTGAAGCTGGCGCAGGCGGTCATGCGCAACGAGGTCTTCCGGAAGATCGTGGACATGCCCGAGGTCGAGATCGAGGGCATCGACGGCAAGATCTACAACAACAACAACCTCCTGCTCCAGCCGGGTGTGAGCGGCATCAAGACCGGCTCCTCCACCCCGGCGGGCGGCAACCTGCTCTGGTCCGCGAACACCAAGGTCGACGGCAAGATGCTGTGGATCTACGGAGCGGTGATGGGCCAGCAGGCGGGTACCGGCCGGGTCTACGACAGCCTGGAGCTGTCCCTCCAGAACAGCCTGAAGCTGATCAAGGACGCGCAGGAGGCCGCCACCTCGGCGACGGTGGTGAAGAAGGGCGATGTCGTCGGGTACGTGGACAACGGCTTCGGCGGGCAGACCCCGGTGGTCGCCACCAAGAACCTCAAGGCGGTCGGCTGGTCCGGCCTGGAGGTCGAGCTCAAGGTCACGGACAACGGCAAGGGCATCGACCACGCCGCGAAGGCCGGGAGCGAGGTCGGCTCGGTGACCGTGGGCTCCGGCACCGGAAAGGTCACGGCGCCGGTGGTGCTCCAGGGCGATCTGACCCAACCGGCCTTCGGCGACAAGCTGACCAGGATCGGCTGAGGCACGGGAGCGGGGGGGGGGGGGGGGGGGCGAGCGCGAACCCCCGCCACCGAAAACCACGCCACGGATCAGCTAGATCAGGCCGCGGCTATGGTGGTGCGGTATCACGGGGGGCGGGCGT
>NZ_JAFEUF010000065.1:0-7861 GCF_016901035.1 Streptomyces durocortorensis | reverse complement strand
CACCAGCGCGTACCCGGGCGACTCGCAGACCACCGCGGGCGTCGCCCCGGCGTTCGCAAGCGCCCCCCCCCCCCCCCCCCGGGGGGGGGGGGGGGGGGGGGGGGGGGGGGGGGGCCCCCCCCCCCCCCACCGCTCATGACGCAGAACCGTGCCGTTCATGACGGGGAAGCTGCCGGTTATGACGGAGAAGCGTGCCGGGGGTACGTGTTAGCGTCCCCGGACAACTCAAAGATGCTGGGACGCGTCCTTGGGGACGTACCAAGAGGTACGAGGTACGAAGACGTACGGGGCCGGCGGAGGACGGGGAGAGCCGTAGTGACCACCGCGGAGCCGAAGCCCGGCCGCGAGGCGGACGAGACCACCGGTGCCGGGGGCGATGCCCTGCAGGTGCGCGTGCCGTCGCCACGAGCCCCCGAGTCTCCCGCCGAGGAATCGGCGGCGGAACCCACCGAGGGCTCGTCCACGGGCCCCACCCCCGGCTCGTCCACGGGCCGCCCCACCCCCGGCTCGTCCGCGGGTTCCACTCCCGGCTCGTCCGCGAGCCCCACCGCTGCCGACGAGACCCCGCACGCCCGGGCCCGCCGGCTGCTGCGGCACCCCGTCACCATCGCGACGGCGGCCGCCGCCGTGCTCCACCTCCTCTGGTTCTTCTTCTTCGCCAACACCGGCGGGGACATCGCCGCGCAGGACGCCTGGGCCGAGTTCGTGGGCCGGCACCCCGGCACCGCGTACAACCTGGCCTGGTACGGGGGCATGCACCCCGTCTCGTACAGCGTGGTCTCGCCTTACCTGATGTCGCTGCTCGGCGTCCGTACGACGATGATGATCGTCGGCACGGTCTCCTCCGGGCTGACCGCGCTGATCCTGGTGCGCGTCCCGGCCGTCCGCAATCCGCTGGCCTGCTCGCTCGCCGGTGTCTTCGCGTTCCTGTGCAACGCGCTGTCGGGCCGGGTGACGTTCGGGCTCGGCATGATGTTCGCCGTCGGCGCGGTGGCGGCGGTGTTCTGCTGGCCCTACCGGTGGCGGTACAAGCGGTGGGCCAAGGCTGCCGTCGCCGCCCCGCTCGCCGGGCTCGCGACCGCGTCCAGCCCGGTCGCCGGACTCTTCCTGGGCGTCGTCGCGGCGGCACTGTTCCTGCACAAACGCCGCCCCGGGGCGTACGCCATCGGCCTCGCCCCGGTGGCCGTGGTGGGGCTCTCCGCCTGGCTGTTCCCCTTCTCGGGTACGCAGCCGATGTCGCTCGGGACGCTGTCGCTGCCGTTCATCTTCGCGGTGCTGGTCTTCGTCCTCGTACCGCGCGACTGGAGCACGGTCCGCACCGCCGCCGCCGTCTATGGGCTCGGCACGCTGCTCACGTACGTCGTCGACTCGCAGATCGGGTCGAACATCACGCGGATGGCGATGCTGTTCGCCGGGGTGGCGCTGCTCGCCGCCCTGCCGTACACCGCGCCGCGCAGCCGCCGCTGGTACGCCCTGGTCCTGGCCTTCGTGGGCCTCAACTTCTGGATCGGCTTCAAGGGCGTCGACGACATCGTCCGGACCGCGCCCGCCGCGTCCTGGAACCGCGAACTGGCCCCGCTCGTCAACCAGCTCCAGCAGGTGCAGGCGGAGCGCGGCCGGGTCGAGGTGGTGCCCGCGAGCAGTCACCGCGAATCGTCGGCGCTCGCCCCGTACGTCAACCTGGCGCGCGGCTGGAACCGCCAGGCGGACATGAAGCGCAACCCGCTCTTCTACGACGACACGCTCGACCCGGTGAACTACCGGGAATGGCTGGACCGCTGGGCCGTGCACTACGTGGTGCTGCCCAAGGACCGGCCGGACAACGGGGCGGTCCAGGAGGCGGAACTGGTCGAGCAGGGGCAGCCCTACCTGCGCCAGATCTGGGGCGACGCGAACTGGAAGCTCTACCGGGTGCTGGACCCGGTGCCGCTCGCCGACCCGCCGGCGACGGTGGAGCGGGCGGGCGCGGACGAGCTGACGATCACGGTGAAGTCGGCGGGCCGGGTGCTGATCCGGATCCCGTACACGCGGTGGCTCGCGCTCGTCGACGAGAACGGCAAGAGCGTGGAGCGCCCGCTGGAGACCGAGGAGTCGAAGGAGCGGTCGCAGCTGGACGACACCGCCCCGAAGACGTACCTCAACACCCACGGCTGCCTGAACAAGGTCGAGGAGGGCCCGTACGGCGACGAGTGGACCGAACTGCTCGCGCCGCGACCGGGCGTGTACCGGCTGGCGGCCCCGTACCAGCTCCAGCCGGGCACACCGTGCCCGGAGGAACTGAGCTGACGGGCCCTCGCCCTTCCCGTTCGCGCCCGTCCCGTGTACGGGCCATCGGGTGCGGGATCTCCCTCTGCGGGCGGCGCACTGGCAAGGTGTTCTGCCATGAACGCGACGAGGTGCCAACACTGCGGCGGCGGACGCCGGGGACCGCTGCCCGGAATGGTCTGCCCCGGCTGCGGGGCAGGAGCGGCCGGCACAGCGGGCGTGGACGGTTCCTGGGTCGCGCGCGAGACGCTGGCGGGCCGCCTCTCCACACTGCCGCGCCGGCGCAGGGCCCTGCTCGCGGCGGGCGTCGTGGTGGCGGCCGGCGGCCTGGTCACCGTCGCCTCGCTGCTGGTCTCGGGCGGCGGGAGCGTGGGCGGCGGCAGCAGCCGTACGGACGCGGCGGGCCAGGCGGGCGCGGTCCCCGACCGGATCGGCGGGGCGGCCCCCACCAGGATCGCCCCCGGCCCGGACGCGGGCACGGACCCCGATACGGGAACGGGCACCGGTACGGGAACGGGCACGGAAGCCCCGGGCACCCCGGACGTCCCCGCCCCGTCGGGGGCCTCGTCGGAGCCCCCGCCGGACGGGAACCGCTTCACGCAGTGGGCGGGCCCGGGCTGCGCGGAGGGAACGTACCGCGAACGCGGCCGGTTCGAGAGCGGCGACGCCGGTTGGTACACGGTCGAGAACGGCGGCTTCGACGGCGGCGGGTGCGACGGCCGGTTCAGCGCGATCCCGATGTCGGGCAGCCCGGCCGAGGACCGGGGCTCCACGGCCACCTGGTCCTGGCGGCTGGGCCCGGGCTTCAGCGAATGCGCACTGACCGTCTTCGTCCCAGACAGCGGCCGCCCGCGCGACGCGGCCGGGGAGCCGACCGTCTACCGGGTGCTCTCGGACCCGGACGACGGGGACTCCGCGTACACGGGTTTCGCGGTGCTCCAGACGGAACACCGGGGGAGCGCGGTCCCGGTACGCAGCTACCCGGTCAAGGGGGACGTCTTCGCCGTGCAGCTCATCGACCGGGGCCGGGACTGGGGCGACGCGCGACGGGTCGGCGCGCACCATGCGGCGGCGCAGATGAGGGCGTCCTGCCACTGAGAGGCGGCCGGGCTCTCCCCGTACGCAGACGCGGTCCTCCGGCGAGAGGCGGCGGGGCCCTCTCCGCAGTAGGAACGCGCTCCGGGACCGGTCCGGACCGGTCCGGCGGCGCGGAGGACCGTGTCCAGGTCCCGGTCCGGGGCGGCCGGTCAACATCCGGTCGCCCAGGTCACGTTGTACGCGCCCGGGGTCACCTGGTTCGATCACCACATGATCATTGAACCGTCGCTCGTACGCGGCCTGATCGCCGCCCAGTTCCCGCACTGGGCGGACCTGCCCGTGGAGGCGGTCGACGCGAGCGGGACCGCGAACGCGATCTACCGCCTGGGCACCGACAAGGCCGTACGGCTGCCCCGTACCGATGGCAGCGCGGCAGATGTGGCGACGGAACACCGCTGGCTGCCGCGACTCGCCGAGCAACTGCCGTTCCCCGTACCGCTCCCGCTCGCCCAAGGGGCCCCGGACAAGGCGTTCCCCCGCCCCTGGTCGGTCTGCACCTGGCTGGACGGCACGAACCCGGGCCCCGGGGACGCCTCTTCGTCCTCGGACCTCCTGGCGGCGGACCTGGCGGAACTCGTGCTGGCGCTGCGCCGCATCGACCCGGCGGAGGCTCCGCCCGCCCACCGCAGCGAACCCCTGGCCTCCCGCGACCCGGCGACCCGCGAGGCGTTGGCGGCCCTGGGCGGGGTCGTGGACGCGGAGGCGGTCGCTGCGTCCTGGAAGGAGTCCCTGTCCGCCCCGCCCTTCGCGGACCGCCCGGTCTGGGTCCACGGGGATCTCCAGCCGGGCAACGTCCTGGTCGCGGACGGCCGCCTCAACGCGGTCATCGACTTCGGCTGCACAGGCCTGGCCGACCCGGCCGTCGACCTGATCGCGGCCTGGTACCTGCTGACGGCCGGGGCCAGGGAGACGTTCCGTACGGCGATCGCGGCCGACGACGCCACGTGGACGCGGGGGCGGGGCTGGGCGCTGTCCATCGCCCTGCTGGAGCTGGCGCACTACCGGGAGACGAACCCGGTGATGGCCCGGATCGCGGCGCATGTGATCGAGGAGGTCGTCGCGGAGGTGCCTGGGGAGGCCCGTGCTTGAGGGGTCGGAGACACTTCTGTCGCTGAAGGGCCAGGCTGGGCGTGGTGCCCCGACCTGGCCCCTAGCGCTTCTCGCGCTGGTGGAGAGTGTGCCCCCGGCAGGATTCGAACCTGCGACACCCGCTTTAGGAGAGCGGTGCTCTATCCCCTGAGCTACGAAGGCTGGGATGCGACGCGGTAGCCCCGCCGTGCAGGCCGGGCTACCGCCGCCAGTGTAGCGGTTGGGTCGGCAGCGGATCGGCTGGTCGGTGATCGCGTGGCCGGGCACTCGCGCGGGGGATGCCCGGGGACTCGCGCGAGGGGTGCGGGGGCCGCCGTCCGGCTTGTGCGGCCGGTCGTGGGTGGGGTTTGCTGCCGGGGTCCTGGGAGTGCTCGGTGGAACGGCTGGTTCGGTGACGCGAGAAGAGTTGCTGGCTCTGCTGTCAGCGCTGAAGAGGGCCCGCGTGGGCGGTCGGCGGGCTCCGCACAAGCCGTTGCTGGTGCTCTGGCTGCTGGGGAGGTTCGCCGCGCGCGGCAGTTCGGCGGTGACGTACGACGAGGCCGAGGAGCCCGTCAGCCGGCTGATCAATGACTTCGGCCCGGCCGTGACGAGCCGGACCCGGGCCCGGGAGCGGGCCGCGATGCCGTTCGTGCATCTGGAGCGGAGCCTGTGGGACCTGCGGGACCGTGACGGGCTGCCGATGGGTACCGACGTGGCCGAGCGCGGGAGCCTGCTGCGCGGCCGAGGGGCCCACGGGCGGTTCCGGCCCGAGGTCGAGCTGGTGCTGGCCGAGCCGGGCGTCTTCGCGGCGGCTGCCCGGCTCCTGCTCGAACAGCACTTCACGCCGGCGCTGGAGCCGCTCGTCCGGGACGCCGTCGGGCTCGACCCGGACCTTCTCGACGAGGCGGCGCAGCTGCCGGGGCGGGGCAGGGCGCGGAGGCGGAGGTCCGGGTTCGCCGAGGAGGTCCTGATGGCCTACGCGTACGCCTGCGCGTTCTGCGGCTTCGACGGGGCGCTCGGCCGTCATCCCGTGGGCCTGGAGGCGGCACATGTGCGCTGGCACAGCCAGGACGGCCCGGACGAGATCGCCAACGGGCTGTCGCTGTGCTCTCTGCACCACACGCTCTTCGACCTGGGCGCCTTGGGGCTCCTGCCCGATCTGCGGATACAGGTCTCTCCCCTCTACGTGGCGCGCGGCCCGGCCGGGCGTGCCGTCGACGCCCTCCACGGGCAGCCGGTTGCCACTCCCCGGCCCGGGCAGCCCGCGGTCGATCCGGAGTTCGTTCTCTGGCACGGCCGTCAGGTCTTCAAGCGCCCCGGCGCCCAGGCGGCCTAGGGGAGGCGCCCAGGCGGCCCGAGCGGAGGTGCGGGCGGCGTCGAGTCCCGGCCGCCGGACAGGTTCACTGTGATGCGCGTCACTGGAACCTGGTCGCGCGGGCGGACAAGTCAGGAGGTGAGCTACTCGATGCACGCGCGTATCCGCGCGGGGGATCCCGACGCCTTCCGGGAGCTGTTCCGCGATCATGCCCAGCTCGTCTACCGGCACGCCGTCCGGACCACCGGGGACTGGACCGCGGCCGAGGACATCGTGTCGCTGACGTTTCTGGAGGCGTGGCGGCTGCGCGGGAAGCTGCGCGACGAGGGGGAGAGCCCGCGACCCTGGCTGATGGGCATCGCCGTCAACGTGTTGCGCAACACCGGGCGCGCGGCCCGCCGCCATGAACGGGCGCTGGCCAGGGTGCCGTTACGGGACGTCCTGCCCGACTTCGCCGACGAACTCGTCGGGCGGATCGCCGACTCCGACGAACTCGCGGCAACCAAAGCGGCGTTGGGGCAGCTGCGGCGGGCCGAGCGGGAAGTGTTCGCGCTCTGCGTGTGGTCCGGCCTCGGGTACGCCGAGGCCGCCGAGGCGCTCGGCGTGCCCGTCGGCACCGTGCGGTCCCGGTTGTCCCGTGCGCGGGCCAGGCTCCGCACGCTCACCGACAGCGAGTTGCGCCGGCGGAGCGGCAGGGCGGAATCCCTCGGGACGGGTACGGAACCCGGTGGGGCCGGCGGACAAGTACAGGGTGGCCGCACCGCAGCGGCCCGGTCGAACGAGGAGAGAACCCGATGATCCGCACCCCTTGGCGACGGCGCGACGAGCCGCTCGACCACGCGGAACTGGCCCGGCTGCTGCCCGCGCCCGGTGATCCGGAACTCTCCTCCGACCGCTTGAGCGGCCTTGAGGAGCACCTGATGACCGAGATCCGGAACGAGATCCAGAACGGAATCCGGAACGTGACGCCTGGAGCCGAGAGCCCCCCGAGGACCGGCGCCTCGACCGGCGCCCGAAACGTGACGCCCGGCGCCGAGAGCGGTTCCCGGCCGGCGCGCCGTCCCGGCCGTCGTCCGGTCCTGGCCGGCGCGGGCGCCGCCCTCGTCCTGGTCGCCGCCGCCGGGGTCGCCGCCCTCACCGGCGGCCTCGGAGGTCCCGGCGGCTCCGGCGGTCCCGGAAGTGCGGTCGCCCCGCCCGCCGGGACCGTTCCCGCCCCCGTCGTCCAGGTGGCCCGGGGCAGCACCGAAGGGCTGGCGGGCGCGGTCGCCGACATCTCCGGGGCGGCGGCGAGGGCCGAGCTGCCCGAGCCGCGTCCGGGGCAGTTCCTCTATGTCCGGAGCGAAGTCTCCTGGATGGTCACGTGGGACGGCGCCGACGGGAAGAACGAGAGCTACGTCGAAAAGCTCCACCCCCGTGAGGTCTGGATGTCGCCCGACGGTGGCACGGGCTGGCTGATGGAGCCTTACAAGGAGTCCATCGACCGCGAAGGCATCACACTGGACGGCCCCGGGCCGTCGCGGCCGTCGCTCAACGCGCCCAGCTACGACTACCTGCGAACCCTGCCCACCGACCCGGATCTCCTGTTGAAGAAGATCTACGACGAGACCGAGGGCGAGGGCAACAGTCCCGACCAGCGGGCCTTCAACACCATCGGCGACCTGCTGAGGGAACAGGTGGTCCCGCCGGAGCTGGCGGCCGGCCTCTACCGTGCCGCGGCCCGGATCCCCGGCGTCGTCCTCGTCGACGACTCCGCCGACGCGGTCGGCCGGCACGGGGTCGCCATCGCCCGTGCCGACGAGGCGGACGGTGCGCGCACCGAGTGGATCTTCGACCGTGAGACGTACACGTATCTGGGGGAGCGCACCGTCCAGACGCGTGATGTGGAGGGCGTCAAGGAGGGAACGGTCCGGGGCCACACCGCCGTCACGGACCGGGCCGTGGTCGACGCCGTCAAGCAGCCCCCGGCCGCTTCGGCACCGGGCGAGCGATCCGCCCCGCCCACTCCCGCCCCCAGCGGCGGCTCTCCACCCCCTCCCTCCAGGACCGGCTGCCCGAGGACAAGCGGGGCATCTTCCTCGCCGGGGACGACATCTCCTGGACGGCCGGCTGGGCCGA
>NZ_JAFEUF010000592.1 GCF_016901035.1 Streptomyces durocortorensis | reverse complement strand
CGGTAGACCCGAGCGGTCAGGCCGTCGTCGAGGCAGGCGCGTACCCAGGGCTCGTCGCCACGCACCGCCGCCAGTTGTTCCGATGGCAGCGGGCAATCCTCCGCGCGGCCCAGGCGAAACTCGGTGCCGCTGGCGAGAAAGGCCAACTGGGCCTGGCGCCGTGCCGCTGCGGTCAGGGATACGGTACTCATCGGGCCTGCACCACGATGACCTTGTCCTCGCCCAGCTCGCGGGCGAAGGCATAGGGCTGGCCGGGCGAAAGCAGTTTGTGTTCACC
>NZ_JAFEUF010000064.1:10004-32747 GCF_016901035.1 Streptomyces durocortorensis | reverse complement strand
TCGCACGCCCCGCTCCCGGGCCCCGGCTGCGCCCGCCCGGGGGGGTCGGCGGGGCGGGTCGGCCGGTTCCGGCGGCCGGGGGTCGACGCGGCGCCCCGGCGGGTTCAGCCCGCCCGGGCCGGCCGGCGGGTGGTGAGTTCGCCGAGCACGTCCAGGGCGAGCCGGCGGGCGAGGTCCACCTTGAACGCGTTGTCGCGCAGCGGCCGTGCCTCGGCCAGTTCGGCGATCAGTGCGTGCTGGAAGGCGGCGGGGGTCGCCGGGGCGCCCCGCAGTTCGGCCTCGGCCCGGCGGGCCCGCCACGGCCGGTGGGCGACGCCGCCGAACGCGAGCGTGGCGTGCTCCACGCGGCCGGCCTCCACCCGGAGCGTGGCGGCGACGGAGACCAGCGCGAACGCGAAACTGGCCCGGTCGCGGGCCTTGCGGTAGCGGGAGGCCGCCCCGGGAGCCGGCGGCGGGAGCACCACCTCGGTGATCAGCTCTCCGGGCCGGATCACGGTGTCCTGGTCGGGGTTCTCCCCCGGCAGGCGGTGGAATTCGGTGAGGGGGACGGCCCGTTCGCCCTCGGGCCCGACGAGCAGCACGGTCGCGTCCAGCGCTGCGAGGGCCACGGCCATGTCGGACGGGTTGGTGGCCACGCACTCCGGCGAGTGCCCGAGGATCGCGAGGTCCCGGTTGGTCCCTTCCAGGGCGGGGCAGCCGGAGCCGGGGAGCCGCTTGTTGCAGGGCTTGGAGACGTCCTGGAAGTAGCGGCACCGGGTGCGTTGGAGCAGGTTGCCGCCGGTGGTGGCGGAGTTGCGGAGCTGGCCGGAGGCTCCGGCCAGCAACGCCTGGGACAGCGCCGGGTAGTCCTGCGTGACGTCGGGGTGGGCGGCGAGGTCGCTGTTGCGCACGGTGGCGCCGATGCTCAGGCCGCCCTCGGCCGTCCGGGTCACCCGGTCCAGGGGCAGCCCGGTGACGTCGATGAGGACCCGGGGGATCTCCACGCCGAGCTTCATCAGGTCCACCAGATTGGTGCCGCCGCCCAGGAAGCGGGCGCCGGGGCCGGCCGCGCAGAGGCGGACCGCCTCATCGGTGGAGGCGGGGCGCGCATAGCCGAACGGTTTCACTCGATCACGTCCTCGATGGCTTCGACGATCCGGGGGTAGGCCCCGCACCGGCAGAGGTTGCCGCTCATCCGTTCCCTGATCTCGTCGGCGTCCAGCGCGACGGGTCCGGTGGCGGCGTCGGGCCGGCCGGCGGCGGTGTCCGGCGCGGTGACGTGCGAGGGGTGGCCGTCGGCGGCCTCGCGGAGCATGCCCACGGCCGAACAGATCTGGCCCGGCGTGCAGAAGCCGCACTGGAGGGCGTCCCGCTCGACGAACGCCTGCTGCACCGGGTGCAGGCTCTCGCCCTCGGCGAGCCCTTCCACCGTGGTGATCACGGCGCCGTCCTGGGCGACGGCGAGCAGCAGGCAGCTGTTGACCCGCCGCCCGTCGACGAGGACCGTGCAGGCCCCGCACTGGCCGTGGTCGCAGCCCTTTTTGGCCCCGGTGAGGCCGAACCTCTCCCGGAGGGTCTCCAGGACCGTGGCACGGTGGTCGACGGTCAGCGTCGTCTCCTCGCCGTTGACGAACAGGGTCACGGTGGAGTGTTCGTCGACGACCGGGTCCGGTTCGAGGTCAGCTCCGAGAGCGAGGGAATCCATGCGCACGCCTTTCGCTTCGCCGCGGGGCGGTCGCCCCGGTCGGCCTGCCGGTCGGTTCACGGCCATGTCCTCGTGCGGGCCGTCAGCGGCTCTGGAGCCGCAGCCGGACCTCCTGCTCCTGGTCCCCGGCGGCCGTGCCGACGACGCTCACCGCGAAGGCCCCGGTGAGGTGGGTGCGCAGCCGGTCGACGGCCCAGTAGCCGCCCTGGGCGTCCACCGTGACCGGTGCTGTGAGGCGGGCCGGGGCTGCGTCGGCCCTCGGTTCGGACACGTCGACGGTGGTGACCCAGACGGTCGGGCGGGGACCGGAGGCCTCCTCGGGGGTCTCGCCCATCGGGTGGTCGGAGGCGAAGGCGGTGGCGAGCACGTCGAACACGGTCCGCGCGTCCTCGGTGTCGCAGCGGCTGAGCGAGACCACCACCTCCCGGCCCGCCGGGTGATCCTCGCCGCTCTGCTCGGGAGTGCTGTTCACCGTGGTTCCTTCCCGGATGCCTGGACTTTCGGAGTGGGGGCAGGAGGGGTGGTCCGACCCCCGGTGGTGAAACCGGTTTCCCCTGAGATACCCATAAAACATGAATTGCTGTGAATAGCTGACTGATGCCCTTCTCTCGGGGTATGCCGATGACATGGATGTTCTGAAGGCAGTCAATGCGGCCGATGCGCCGGCCGGGATCCCGCTTGCGGACGGCACGGGGGCTCTGGGGATTTTCATGGGCGTCGTGGCGCTGGCCGTCGTGGCCCTGCTCATCGGCGGCTTCCTGCTCAGCAAGCGGAAGCACGACGCCGAGCCGCCGCCGCCCCAGCCCCATGAGCAGCCGAAGAAGCCGGAGCGGCGCACCCACATCGAGCAGACCGACCCGCACTCCTCCGACCGCTTCCCCGAGGACGGCCACGCCCTGTCGCCGTACGAGCTGAAGGACCACGGCAACCACCCGATGCCGCCCGACGAAGAACAGCCTCGCAACTGACCCGCCCGTCCCCCAGGGGGGCGCGTCATGCCGGCCCCCTCTGTCCAGGAGGTAGTGATGGCCGGCTCGGCCGCCGACCGGCGCACCCGTCTCACGGTCCTGGTCGCGCTCGCGGCCAACCTCGTGATCGCCGCGGCCAAGACCGTGGGCGGACTGGCCTCGGGCTCCCCCGCCCTGCTGTCGGAGGCCGCCCACTCCGTCGCCGACAGCCTCAACGAGGTCTTCCTCCTCGCCGCGCTGCGGCGCAGCCGCCGCCCCGCCGACGCCCGTCATCCGTTCGGGTACGGCAAGGAGCGCTTCTTCTGGGCGCTGATCGCCGCGGTCGGGATCTTCGTCATGGGCGGGTGCTTCTCGTTCTACCAGGGGCTCTCCGCCCTCCGCCGGGACGATCACGATGAGTCCCCCGAGGGCTACACGGCGGGTCTGATCGTCCTCGGCGTCGCCTTCGTCGCCGAGGCCACCTCCCTCACCCGGGCCCTGCACCAGGCGCGCGGCGAGAAGGGCGGCGCCCTGGACCCGGCGCTGCGCACCGTCATCGCGGAGGACAGCACGGCGGTTCTCGGCGTGACCCTGGCGATGGCGGGCATGTCCCTGCACCTCGCCACCGGGAGCGTGGTGTGGGAGGCGATCGCCTCGCTGGGGATCGGGCTGCTGCTCGTCTACGTGGCCTTCCGGCTCGGCCGGGACGCCCGCGACCAGCTGATCGGTGAAGCCGTCGATCCGGAGCTGCGCCGCGACCTGGTGGGCTTCCTGATGCGCCAGAGCGAGATCGACAACGTCGCCGAGCTCCTCACGATGCGCCTCGGCATGGACTCGGTCCTGGTGGCCGCCCGGATCGACCTCGCGCCCGGCATCGACAGCGAGCGGGTCGAGGAGGTCTCCATGCGGATCAGGGAGGCGATGGCCGTCCGGTGGCCGCAGGCCGACCAGGTCTTCCTCGACATCACGAACGCCCCGCCGCGCGCCGGGCTGTGACCGGGTCCGGTGTGGGGCCCGCGTTGCGGGACCGGGCGGGGCGGTCGACGCTGGTTGCTGGACCGCAGCGGCCGGGCAGGACGCCGCTCCCCGAAGAAGGCAGTGGACCATGACCGGAAGCGATCCCCGTACGGCCTCCTCGGCAGCGCCCCTGACCGGGCCGGCCGCACCGTGCTGGGTCACCCTCATGACGCGGCACCGGGAGACCGCCGAAAGGTTCTACTCCCAGGTGCTGGGCTGGTCGTTCCGCCCCGGGCGGCTCGGGTCCGACTTCTCGGTCGCCTACCGCGGCCAGGTCCCGGTGGCCGGCCTCTTCGCCGTCTCCTCGGCGTTCCAGGTCGCGGTGGCCTGGACGCCGTACTTCTCGGTCGAGGACGCGAACGTGGCCGCCGCCCGGATCCGTGAGCGCAGCGGGACCGTCGCGGTGGGGCCGCTGACGCTCGGCAAGGGGCGCGGGGTGCTGGCCTCGGACCGGGACGGGGCGGCCTTCGGCCTGTGGGAGCGCACCGAACCCTCCACGTCGCCGCCGGCCCCCGCCGACCACGCGCACTCCTGGCTGCGGCTGCGGACCAGGAACGCCTTCGACGCGGCGATCTTCTACGGCGAGGTACTCGACTGGGCGAGCGGGCGGTCGGGGGGCTGCGATGTGGCGTACGAGGGCGAGGAGGTCATCGTGCGGTGCGCGGGCCATCCGCTGGCCCGGATCAGCTCCGGGGCGGTGGAGGCGGCCGTCGACCCGCTGGTGCGCCCGCACTGGCAGGTCCAGTTCCCGGTGGCGGACCTCGCGGAGACGGTCGCCGCGGCCGAGCGGCACGGCGGCACTCTCGTGGAGGACCGCACCGGCTTCGAAGGCACCGAGGTCACGCTGCGGGATCCGGACGGCGCGCTGTTCGCGGTGACCGATGTGCGCAGCCCCGCCTGACCGGCCCTCAGGCCTGGTCGCTCCCCCGGTCGGACGTGTCGCCCACGCGCGGGCCGGAGCGCCCCTTGGCGACCGCCCACAGCGGGAAGCCGAACCAGCAGAGCAGGAACCACAACGCCATCCCGCCGACCAGCCAGAGGGCCAGTTGGTTGTGCAGGGCGACGCGCATGATCAGCAGCAGTGTCGAGCACATGGTGCAGAACAGGAGCACCAGGCCGAGGACGGTCATGCGCGAGGCCCAGATCACCGTCTGGGGCTTCATCCGGCGGCCGGTGAGGAGCCGGTGGTACGAGACGGGGCCGATGAGCGTCGCCGCGGTCGCGGCGCCCAGCATCACGGTGACCACGTAGATGTTCCGGTCGACGTCCGCCAGGTCCTCGAACCGTTCCTGAAAGACCACCGCGAGCATGAAGCCGAAGAGGATCTGGACCCCGGTCTGCGCGACGCGCAGTTCCTGGAGGAGTTCGGTCCACTGCCGGTCCGCCCGCTCCTCCTGGGTCTCCTCGCGGCCTCTGCCATGGGTCTCCGACATCGATGCTCTCCTCATCTCGACACGACCGGGAGCACTGCACACCCGTTCGATCCGGGACTACGGATGCCCCGGCTGCGCGGGGCCAACCCTGCGACGTGCGAGGCACCTTCGCGCTCGACGCGGCCGCCTGGCGCGTCTAGGATCACCGCACGGCATCGCGCGTCGGTCACCGGCCGGGTGAGGCGTGGAGGTAGCCCGTGAGATGCCCGTTGGAGGCATTCCACCGTGTCAGTCGAGTTGAACCACACCATCGTCCATTGCAAGGACAACCGCGAGTCCGCCGCATTCTTCGCGGATCTGCTGGATCTGACGGTCGGCGAGCAATGGGGTCCGTTCATTCCGGTCGTTCTCGCGAACAGCGTCACGCTGGATTTCGCGACGATTCCCGCCGCTTCGATCACCCCGCAGCACTACGCCTTCCTCATTTCGGAGGCGGAGTTCGACGCCGCGTTCGCGAAGATCCAGGCGCGGGGAATCGAGTTCTACGCCGATCCCCAGCGGAAGCACCCCGGTGAGATCAACCGCAATGACGGCGGGCGGGGCGTGTACTTCCCCGATCCCGGCGGTCATTGGCTGGAGCTGATCACTCGCCCGTACGGCGGCTGACCAGCACCGGGAGCAGGAGTTCGGGGCGGTCCCACATCACCGCCGGCGGGCGCGCCGGGACCGTGCCGACCGGTTCGGCGCCGATGCTCCGGTAGAAGCCCTCGGCGGGCGGGTGGGAGACGATCCGAACGACCGTGAGCCCGGCGCTGCGGGCCTCCTCGCGCAGGTGGGCGGCGAGCAGCCGGCCGATGCCGAGCCCCTGGGCGGAGTCGGCGACGAACATCAGGTCCAGTTCGGGCGGGTCGAGGAGCAACGCGTAGAAGCCGAGCACCTGGCCCGTAATGGGGTCCGCGGCGACGAAGACCCGCTGCGCCTCGATGTAGTCCGGCCCGACCCGGTAGCCGGCGACCATCGGGGCGTACGGGCCCTCGTAGGCGCGTGACGTGCGGACCAGCCGGGTCAGCCGGGCGGTGTCGCGCGCCTCGGCCCGGCGGATCACCACGTCGGTACGCCGTGCGGCGCGCCCGCGTCGTCGTCCTGCCCTGCCCGGTCCCATACGGCGAGTATGGGGCACCATGGCGGCGGGCTTCAGGCCGGGCGGTGCTCCTCCCGCCAGCGCCGAACGGTCCCCTCGACGTCGAAGGGCTTCAGCCGCAGCGGCGGGCCCTCGGGGGGCATCCGGACCGCCCGGTCGATCTTCGCGTTCACCTCGGTCAGGATGCGCCGCACCTCGGACTCGGTGCGGGCCCCGGCCACCGCGCCGGGGACGTCCTCCACCTCTTTGCGCAGGGCCAGCGCGGGCGGCAGCATCGACACGCCCTCCCGCTGCATCTTCTGCTTGATCCACCAGGCTTCGTCGTACGGGCGTTCCAGCCCGGCGATCGGTTTCCCGAAGCCGGGGAGGCGGGAGAAGTCGCCGCGCTCCTGCGCCTCGTGGATCTGCCGGTCGACCCAGGACTCGAAGCTGACCCCCGGTGGTTTGCGCTCCGTCATCGCGTGTCCCTCCGACCTGCCGCCGATCCGACCCTTTTCACCCTACACAGGGCGTCGCGGAGTGCCTTCCGCCACGGACGGCTGCCTTGAACGGGAATCCGGGGGTACACGAACTCCTGCGCACCGCCCGGCGATTGACGCCGGGCCCGGACCGAGAGGGGTTGACCACTGTGCGACAGCAGAGCTACGGACCGGCCGATGGACATGGGGGGCGGCAACCGTGACGACAGCGATCATCATCATCGCCGTGGTCGCCGTGGCGGCCATCGCAGCGTTCTTCCTGCTGCGCGGACGTCACAACGGCGGCCGGGGTCTGCGCAGCCGCTTCGGCCCTGAGTACGACCGGGTGGTCGCCCGGCACGGCGGCGACACCGAGGCGGCCGAGCGGGAACTCGGCGATCGGGTGAAGCGGCACGGGAACCTCGACGAGCGCCCGCTGACCGAGGAGGCCCGCGCGCGCTACGCCGCCCGGTGGGCGAGCGCCCAGGAACTGTTCGTCGAGTCGCCGGAGCGGGCGCTCACCGAGGCCGACGCGCTGCTGGCCGACCTGTCGCGCGAACGGGGCTTCCCGGACGGCGAGGACTTCGAGGACCGTACGGACGCGCTCTCCGTCCACCACGCCGCGCACGTCGACGGCTACCGCCGGATCCACACCGCGCGGCACGGGGACGCGGACACCGAGGAGAGGCGCGAGGCCCTCATCGAGGGCCGCAAGCTCTTCGACGCCCTGCTCGCGGGCGGCTCGTCGGGGCGTGAACACGGCAATCGGCATCTGGTGAAGGGACGGGGCACATCATGACGCGCACACCGAACGACGGAACGGACGCTGCGGCCGGCACCGGGCTCCCGAAGGGCGCCGGGCCCATCGACACGGGCACGCCTGTCAGGCGCCCGGGCACGGCCGACCCGGCGACGAGGACGGTCACGGGCAAGGAGACCGATCCGGTCCGGCCGCCCACGAAGGCCCCGGGCTCCGCAGGGCACCCCGAGGGGGCCCAGGAGACCTCCGTCGGCGGCACCCCGCACGCCCCGGACCCGACTACGGTCAGGACCGCGGAGCCTCGCACGGCACCCGGCGACACGGGCCCCGAGGCCGGTTCCGACTCCGTGCGGCGGCCCCCCGAGGACGGCCCGGGACTGGGCACGCCCTTGTTCGCCCCGGCGGAGCAGGAGGCGTTCGCCGCCCGGATCCAGCAGGCGGTGACCGGATTCGTGGAGGACCCGCACCGGGCGGTGCGGCACGCCGACGCCACGTTCGAGGAGGTCGTCGCGGACCTCGGTAGTGCCCTGGCGGAACGCGGGCGGCTGCTGCGGTCGGGGAAGGACGGGAGCGGCGCGGACTCGGGGGCGGACACGGAGAATCTGCGGATCGCCCTTCAGCACTACCGTGACCTGACGGAACGCCTCGTACGCCTGTGACGGGGTTCGCACGACCGTGTGAAGGGGTCGGTCCGGCCGAGAAGCTCTCTCGGCCGGACCGGCCCCTTCACCTGTGGCGACGCCTCGGTCGTCCGGTTCAGCCGCGGACCACCAGGCCGTCGCGCAGCCGTTCCAGTACGGCGTCGGGCATGCGCAGGCCGTTGCGGACGTAGCCGTCGAGGCCGCCCCACCGCTCGTCCATGGCGTCGAGCGCCACATCGAGGTAGCGGGGCCGGACCTCGATGATCGCCGCGGCGACGGCGGGGTCGCCGCCGCCGTCGAGGAACTTCGTCACCTGCGGTGCGAAGGCGGCCCGTACGGCGGGGTTGACCGCGAGGAAGTCGGTGCGCACCGTCGCGCGGGGCGCTCCCAGGATCATCAGCAGGACGGCCGCCGCCCAGCCGGTACGGTCCTTCCCCGCCGTGCAATGGAAGAGCACCGGGCGGGCGGCGGGGTCGGCCACCGTCTCCAGGAAGGCCCGGTAGGCGGCCGCGGCGCCCGGCGAGAGGACCATCTTGCGGTAGGTCTCGGCGAAGAGTTCCTCGGCCCGGCCGCCCCCGAGTGTCCGCTCGGCCTCGACGGGGTCGGCGAGCAGGGACCGCAGCCGGGCGGGCGCCACGCCCGGGTGGTCGCCCAGCACGTCGGCGACGAAGAGCCGGGCCCGGTCCGGCAGCCGGTCCGGGGCCCACTGGCGCTCGTCGGCGGTGCGCAGGTCCACGACGGTGCGGATGCCGAGCGCGGCCACCGCGCGGTCGCGTGCCGGGTCGAGTTCGCTCAGCTGACCCGAGCGGAACAGGACGCCCTGCCGCACCCGGCGGTCACGGCCGAGGGCGATGCCCCCCAGGTCGCGCAGATTGACGACGGTGGAGGCCGGAACGGTCCGGGCGGTCTGCACGATGAACTGCCTCTTTCCGCGATTTTCCCCGAAGAATTCCAGCGAATTCCCCATAGCAGGAGCAACGTCGTACGTGTCAGTCCGACAGGAGCCTGGTCTTCTGCTCCACGAACTCGGCGTCGGTGAGGATCTCGCGCTTCCACAGCTCGGCGAGCCGCTCCAGCCGGTCGATGATGTCGTCGCCCGCGGCCTCGTCGGCTTCCGTCCCGCCGACGCCGAGGCGCTCGTGCGCCACGAACGCGCCGCCCGCCTCGCGGGCGGTGCGGGCCAGCTCCGTGGTCCACAGGTCCTCCCGGACGACGATCGCGGTGACATCGCCCGCCGGCACACCCCGGCCGAACCGGTCCACGTCCTCCGCGCTCAGCACCGGCGCCGCCCCGCCCTGCCCCGCACCGGCGGGAACCACTCCCTCGGGGTCCAGCTCCCGCAGCTCCACCGAGGCCGGCGGACCGCCCTCGGCCCTCCGGACGAAGGCCAGGTCACCGGGGCGTACGGCTCCGGACGCCACGGCGTCGGCGAGGGCGGGGGCGAAAGACCCGGTGAAGCGACTGCCGGGGAAGGCGATGACGAGGTACTCCACAGGTCCGACGGCCACGGTCGCGTCCTCTCCGTATCCCGGCGGCCGCAGAGGCGCCGGGGTGGATACGGCATTCCAGGGATGGCATAAGAAATCAGGAAACTTCGCACATAATATGCACCACTGTCCCGATTCATCCCGATGTCGAGGACCGTCGTGTTGCCGTCCGCCGTCCATCGCACCGGCTACGCGACCGCATGTAAGGGATCAAGTGCATACCTGAGAGGGCAAGGTCACAGCACGTGCCCCTGCTGCTCACTCCGCGCACTGGCCTAGCATCTGAGCATGACGGTCCAGCCTGCTGACGGGCTCTCTCCGGCCGCCGCGTTCCCCGACCCTTCCCATGACCAGTGGCAGAGCCTCGTCGAAGGCGTACTGCGCAAGTCGGGCAAGGAAGTCACGGGCTCGGCCGCCGAGGAAGCGCTGTCCACCACACTGGAGGACGGGCTCACCACCCGCCCCCTCTACACCGCGAGCGACGAGTCGCCGGACACCGGATTCCCCGGCTTCGCCCCCTTCACCCGGGGCAGCAGGTCCGAGGGGAACGCGGCGGGCGGCTGGGACGTGCGCCAGCGCCACGCCCTGACCGA
The DNA here is from genome assembly GCF_016901035.1 of Streptomyces durocortorensis. Lineage (GTDB taxonomy): Bacteria > Actinomycetota > Actinomycetes > Streptomycetales > Streptomycetaceae > Streptomyces > Streptomyces durocortorensis. Next base: position 22,646 of record NZ_JAFEUF010000064.1, on the reverse strand, counting down.
CCCCGCCCGGCTGAACGAGGCGCTGCTCGGCGATCTGGAGAACGGGGTCACCTCGCTCTGGCTCACGGTGGGCGGCCCGGCGGGCGTGCCCGTCGACGGGCTCGCACGGGCGCTGGACGGTGTGTATCTCGACCTCGCGCCCATCGCGCTCCACGCCCCGGACGGCCTGGACGCCGCCGCGACGGAGCTGCTGCGGCTGTACGAGGACCGCGGCGTCGCCAAGGACGAGGCGCGCGGCACACTGGGCGCCGACCCGCTCGGCCACGAGGCCCGGACAGGCGTCGAGGCGGACCTCGCCCCCGCCGTGCGCTGGGCGCAGCGGTGCGACGCGGAGTACCCGGGAATCCGGGCGATCGCCGTGGACGCGCTCCCGTACCACGAGGCGGGCGGCTCGGCCGGTGAGGAGCTGGGGCTCTCCCTGGCCACCGGCGTCGCCTATCTGCGGGCCCTGACCGCAGCCGGGATGAGTGTGGAGGCGGCCTGCGGGCAGCTGGAGTTCCGTTACGCGGCCACCGCCGACCAGTTCCTGACCATCGCCAAGCTGCGCGCGGCGCGCCGGCTGTGGGCGCGGGTCGCCGAGGCCTCAGGGGCTCCCGCGGCCGGGGCCCAGCGGCAGCACGCCGTCACCTCTCCGGTGATGATGACGCGCCGCGACCCGTGGGTGAACATGCTGCGCACCACGCTCGCCACGCTGGGCGCGGGGGTGGGCGGCGCGGACTCCGTGACCGTGCTGCCGTTCGATCACGCGCTGGGCCTGCCCGACGCGTTCGCGCGGCGGATCGCCCGTAACACCTCGACGATCCTCATGGAGGAGTCGCATCTGGCGCGGGTCATCGACCCGGCGGGCGGCTCCTGGTACGTGGAGCGGCTGACCGACGAACTCGCGGCGGCCGCCTGGGCGTTCTTCCAGGAGACCGAGCGGGCGGGCGGACTGCCGGCTGCTCTGCGGTCCGGGACGGTCGCCGAGCGGCTCGCCGCCACCTGGGCGGCGCGGAGCGCGAAGCTGGCGCGGCGCAAGGAGCCGATCACCGGGGTCAGCGAGTTCCCGATGCCGGGTGAGCGCCCGGTGGAGCGGGAGCCCGCGCCCGACGCGTACGCCGGGGCTCCGGGCGGTCTGCCCCGGGTCCGGCGGGACGAGGCGTTCGAGGCGCTGCGGGCCCGGTCGGACGCGCACCTCGCGGCGACCGGAAGCCGCCCGAAGGTGTTCGTCGCGGCGCTCGGCCCGGCCGCCGCGCACACCGCGCGGGTCTCGTTCGCCGTCAACCTCTTCGGGGCGGGCGGGATCGAGGCGGTGCACGATCCGGTGTCGGTGGATGCGGACACGGCCGCCGGTGCGCTGACCGCCTCCGGGGCGTCGGTCGGCGTGCTGTGCTCGTCGGACGCGCTCTACGCCGAACAGGCGGAGCAGGTCGCCGGTGCGCTGAAGTCGGCGGGCGCGGCGCAGGTGTTCCTCGCGGGGCGCCCCGGCGCGTACGCCGATGTCGACGCCCATGTCTTCGCGGGCTGCGACGCGGTCGCCGTTCTCACCTCCGTTCTCGACCGCATGGGAGTGGCGTGATGACCACCTCGCCCACGGACCGTACCTCCTCCGTTCCCGACTTCTCCGACGTGCCGCTGACGTCCACCGCACCTCCCACCGGTTCCGCCGCTTCGGCCGCTTCCGCCGGGGAGTGGCAGGCGGCCGTGACCAAGGCCGCCGACGGCGCCGAGGCCCCGCTCTGGGAGACGCCCGAGGGCATCACGGTCAAGCCGCTCTACACCGGCGAGGACCTGGAAGGGCTGGACGCGCTGCACAGCTACCCGGGCATCGCCCCGTATCTGCGCGGTCCGTACCCGACGATGTACGTCAACCAGCCCTGGACGATCCGCCAGTACGCCGGTTTCTCCACCGCCGAGGAGTCCAACGCCTTCTACCGGCGCAATCTCGCGGCCGGCCAGAAGGGTCTGTCGGTCGCCTTCGACCTGCCGACCCACCGGGGTTATGACAGCGACCACCCCCGGGTGACCGGTGACGTCGGCATGGCCGGGGTGGCGATCGACTCCATCTACGACATGCGCCAGTTGTTCGACGGCATCCCGCTGGACCGGATGTCGGTGTCGATGACGATGAACGGCGCGGTGCTCCCCGTGCTGGCGCTGTACATCGTGGCCGCCGAGGAACAGGGCGTACCGCCCGAGAAGTTGGCCGGGACCATTCAGAACGACATTCTGAAGGAGTTCATGGTCCGCAACACCTACATCTATCCGCCGTCGCCCTCGATGCGGATCATCTCCGACATCTTCGCGTTCACCTCGCAGAAGATGCCGCGCTACAACTCCATCTCGATCTCCGGCTATCACATCCAGGAGGCCGGGGCGACGGCCGACCTGGAGCTGGCCTACACGCTCGCCGACGGGGTGGAGTATCTGCGCGCCGGGCAGGAAGCGGGCCTGGACGTCGACGCGTTCGCGCCGCGCCTGTCGTTCTTCTGGGCGATCGGGATGAACTTCTTCATGGAGGTCGCCAAGTTGCGGGCGGCCCGGCTCCTGTGGGCGCGCCTGGTCAAGCAGTTCGACCCGAAGAACCCCAAGTCGCTTTCGCTGCGCACCCATTCGCAGACCTCGGGGTGGTCGCTGACCGCGCAGGACGTGTTCAACAACGTGACGCGTACGTGCGTGGAGGCGATGGCCGCGACACAGGGGCACACCCAGTCGCTGCACACCAACGCGCTCGACGAGGCGCTGGCGCTGCCCACCGACTTCTCGGCGCGGATCGCCCGTAACACGCAGCTCCTGCTCCAGCAGGAGTCCGGCACCTGCCGGGTCATCGACCCGTGGGGCGGCAGCGCGTACGTGGAGAAGCTGACGCGGGACCTCGCGGACCGGGCGTGGCAGCACATCGAGGAGGTCGAGGCGGCCGGCGGGATGGCGAAGGCCATCGACGCGGGCATCCCCAAGCTCCGGGTGGAGGAGGCGGCCGCGCGGACGCAGGCGCGGATCGACTCCGGGCGGCAGCCGGTGATCGGCGTGAACAAGTACCGGGTGGAGACCGACGAGCAGATCGACGTGCTCAAGGTCGACAACTCCTCGGTGCGCACCCAGCAGATCGAGAAGCTGCGCCGGCTGCGCGAGGAACGCGACGAGGTGGCGTGCCAGGAGGCGCTGCGGGCGCTGACGGCCGCCGCCGAGAGCGACCCGGGTCCGGGCCTGGAGGGCAATCTGCTGGCACTGGCGGTCGACGCGGCGCGCGCGATGGCCACGGTCGGCGAGATCTCGGACGCCCTGGAGAAGGTGTACGGCAGGCACGCGGGGCAGATCCGTACGATCTCCGGTGTGTACCGCAAAGAGGCAGGAGAGTCCCCTTCCGTGGACCGCACCCGTGCGCTGGTCGACGCGTTCGAGCTGGCGGAGGGCCGCCGGCCGCGCATCCTGGTCGCCAAGATGGGCCAGGACGGCCACGACCGGGGCCAGAAGGTGATCGCCACGGCCTTCGCCGACCTGGGCTTCGACGTGGACGTCGGCCCGCTGTTCCAGACGCCGGGCGAGGTGGCGCGGCAGGCCGTCGAGGCCGACGTGCACATCGTGGGCGTCTCCTCGCTGGCGGCGGGACACCTGACGCTGGTGCCCGCGCTGCGCGAGGAGCTGGCCGCCGAGGGCCGCGAGGACATCATGATCGTGGTGGGCGGGGTCATTCCGCCGCAGGACATCGAGGCCCTGCACGAGGCGGGCGCGGCCTCGGTGTTCCCGCCGGGGACGGTGATCCCGGACGCGGCCCACGACCTGGTCACGCGGCTCGGCGCCGCGCTCGGCCACGAGCTGTGAGCCGCTGACCGGATGGCTGCGAAGATCGACATCGACGGTTATGTGCAGGGAGTGCTCGACGGCAAGCGCGCGTTCGTGGCGCGCGCGATCACGCTCGTCGAGTCGACACGGGCCGAACACCGGGTGCTGGCCCAGCAGTTGCTGAGCCGACTGCTGCCGCACGCGGGGGTGGCCCGGCGGATCGGGATCAGCGGGGTGCCGGGCGTGGGCAAGTCCACGTTCATCGACGCGCTCGGCACGATGCTCACCGGGCTCGGCCACCGGGTGGCGGTGCTGGCGGTCGACCCGTCCTCCAGCCGTACGGGCGGTTCCATCCTGGGCGACAAGACCCGGATGGAGCGCCTGGCGGTGGACCCGGCCGCGTTCGTGCGCCCCTCCCCCACAGCGGGCACGCTGGGCGGGGTGGCCAAGGCGACCCGGGAGTCCATCGTGGTGATGGAGGCGGCGGGGTACGACGTGGTGCTCGTGGAGACGGTGGGCGTCGGGCAGTCGGAGACGGCGGTGGCCAACATGGTCGACACGTTCCTGCTGCTGACCCTGGCCCGTACCGGCGACCAGTTGCAGGGCATCAAGAAGGGCGTCCTGGAGCTGGCGGACGCCATCGCGGTGAACAAGGCGGACGGCCCTCACGAGCGCGACGCCCGCTCGGCGGCCCGTGAACTGGCGGGCGCGCTCCGGCTGATGCATCCGGCGGACGCGGCCTGGACGCCGCCTGTGCTCACGTGCAGCGCGCGTGAGTCGCTCGGCCTCGACACGCTGTGGGACCGGCTGGAGCAGCACCGTACGGTGCTGGAGTCCACCGGCCGGCTGGCGGCCAAGCGCCGCGACCAGCAGGTGGACTGGACCTGGGCCATGGTCCGGGACGAGCTGCTGGACAGTCTGTACAGCCATCCGTCGGTGCGGAAGCTCGCGCCGGAGCTCGAACAGCGGGTCCGGGAGGGCACGTTGACGGCGACGCTGGCGGCGGAGGAGATCCTCGGCGCATTTCGCGGCGGCGAGTTCCGTGAGGGCGGTGCGGGCGAGTCCGGCTGATCGCGTCGGCGCGGCGTGCTGACGCGGAGGCGGAGGCGTGACCGAAGCGGAGGCGTGACCGAGGGGCCCCTGGTTCGTCCAGGGGCCCCTCAAGGTCTCCGCATGCCGTCCGGCGACGGGCTCCGCGGGGCGGGCGCGGTGGTCTAGAAGGGTTCGGCGGCCCGGAGCAGTTCCCGCGGCAGGTACGGGGACTCGACGCGGATGTCCCAGCCGCGGCGGCGGGCGTGGCAGGCCAGTGCGAGGGCGTCGAGGTTGACGGCGGCGTTCGGATCGTCGGCGCGGTCGGCGACCTGGTAGTGGGCGCGGTGGGTTTCGAGCGCGTCGGCCAAGGCCAGGTTGAAGCTCTCCGCGTCGCCCTCCACGAGCTGCGACAGCAGGACCGCCGGCGGCATCGCGAAGCCCCAGTCCTTGGCTGCCTCGGCCTGCAGCAGAGCCCGCTCGGCCGCCGCTTCCGGGTCCGTACCCTTCACGTAGGCGTGGAGGGCCTCGCGGTAGGCGCTGAACGCCGAGCCGTCCGGGGCGGCGAACGCCGGGCCGGTGAGGACGAGGGGGGCGAGGTCCTCGCGGGAGCCGGTGATGAGGGCGAAGGCGGTGGCCGTGTGCCAGAAGCCGGGTCCGGTCTTCTCGTCGCGCCGGGCCCGGAAGCGCAGGGGGCGGCCGTCGACGGTGACCTCGACCTCGGAGCCCGGCTCCGCCAGCGCGACGCGGAACAGTGCCGCGCCCATCTGTGAGGCCAGACGGACGTTCCTGAGCTGGGCGTCGGTGGCCCCGTCCGACACACCCGCGCGCCACTTGAACAGGCGCTCCTGGTCGCCCATGGTCCGGCCGAGCCGCCCGAGGGCGTGGGGCTCTCCGCCACCGGAGGCGAGCACTTCCGCGACGTGCTCCTCGTACAGCGCCTCGGCCTCCAGGTGCACCGTCCAGGCGAAGGCCGGCCGCTCCACCGTCAGCGGGCCGTCCGCGAGCGCGGCGACCGCGTCCGGCCGCCGGTCCCGGCCGAACCCGGCGACCCGCGGGCCCCGGCTCTCGAAACCGGTGACCAGCGCGTGCGGGAGGTAGTCGGTCCGGACGGCGGGCGACCAGCCCAGGGTCCGGTACGCGAGCGCGGCGAGGGCCAGGGGGATCAGCGGGAGCAGGGCGCCGAGGGAGGCGGAGGTGCTGTGCAGCGCCGCGTGCCGGGTCAGGAGGTCGGCCAGCGCGGCGTCGAAGGCCTCCCGGTCCTCGACGGCCAGGGCACGCAACGTGTGCAGCGCCGCACCGCCGGGCCGGTCGAGGAGGGGCTCTCCGGTCTCCTCGGCACGGGCACGGACACGGTCCAGGGCGGCGTCGACGGCGGCGAGCTTGGCCTGGGCACTCGGCGGGTACTCCTCCTCGTCGCCGGTGTCGTCCAGAACCACGGCCATCAGTCCGGTGGCGAGTTCACCGATGGGCGTCCCCCGGGTCTCCTCGACGAACTTGTCCCGGGCGAAGCGGAACGCCTCCCCGTGCCAGGCGGCCCGGTCCCTGAGGACCGTCAGACAGAGCGCGTCGATCCACTCCCCCGCCGTGACGCTCTCCGCGGGGGCGTCGTCACCCCGCTCGTAACCCATGCCGAAGTTCACGTAGTCCAGGAAGATATGGAAACCCTCGTGGGGGTGGTAAGCGGCGTAGGCGACGGCCCCCGCCGCGGCCTCGGAGGCGTCCTTGAGGGCGGCCCTGGCCTCCGCGGTGTCCAGGTCGGGGGTCTCGACGGAGAGTGCGCCCAGGTACTCCAGGAACGCGTCGGCGATCGACTGCCACTCGTAGGTGGCCATCCGGCCGCCCTTGGACATGGACCGCACCTGGCCCCCGATCCGGTTGGTGAAGTCCTCACGGGCCGCCGACACGACGGCCTCGGAAACCTGGTGACGTTCTATGCGCACTGCCACTGCCCCGCTCCTTGATCGAACCTGGGTGACAGCCTAGGCACGGCCTCCGACAGTCCGGCCGGCCTGTTACTCGTACCGGTACTTCAGCGAGTCCGCCTCCGTCTGCTCGATGTCGGCGATCGTCAGCTCCGGCATCCGCAGTTGGGCCAGGGTCACCTCGGCCGAGGTCGGCTGGGCGTCCGCCGGCAGCCACTGCTCCGGCTTCCAGGCGCCGCTGCGCAGAAGCGACTTGGGGCAGTGCGGGTAGACCTCCTCGACGCCCACCACCAGCGCACTGGCCGGCGGCTTGCCCACGGCGGTCAGCTGGGACAGCAGGTCGGGGCGGGTGGAGACGCAGGCCCGGCCGTTCACTCTCAGCGTCGTGGTGCGCCCCGGGATGAGGAACAGCAGCCCGGCCCGTCCGGTGGCGATGACGTTCTGCAGGGTGTCCAGGCGCTTGTTGCCGGTCGCGTCCGGTATCGCCACCGTCCGTGAGTCCAGGACGCTGACGAACCCGGTGGGGCCGCCGCGCGGGGAGACGTCGCAGTTGCCCTCGGCGTCCGCGCTGGAGATCAGGACCAGCGACGAGCAGCCGATCAACCGCCTTGTCTGATCGGTGAGTTCGGTCATCTGCTTGCGCAGTGCCGCGTCGCCGGGGAGTTCGTAGGCCAGGCGCAGCGCTTCCTGGTCGCGCAGGGCGTCGAGGCTGAGCGAGTCGAAGGCACTGCCGGCCAGGGGCGTCGTCATGCCTCCGACCCTAGCGACCCGGACTGCGGCCGAGGGCGGCCGCCCTGGCGGCAGCCCTCGGTCGGGCCGGCTCAGACGCCTACGGCGGGCACGCGGACGGTCGGTACGACGACGGGCGCCCCGTCGGAGGTCGCGGTGAGGATCTCCGCCTCGATGCCGTAGAGCTCCTGGACGAGCGCGGCGTCCACGGTCTCGCGGGGCGGCCCCGAGGCGATGATCCGGCCGTCGCGCATGGCGACCAGGGTGTCGGCGTAGCGCGCGGCGGCGGCGAGGTCGTGGACGACCATGACGATGGTGCGGCCCTGCGCGGCGACTTCGCGGACCAGGTCCAGCACCTCCACGGCGTGCCCGATGTCGAGGGCGCTGGTGGGCTCGTCGAGCAGGACGACGGGGGTCTCCTGGGCGAGTGCCATGGCGAGCCAGCAGCGCTGGCGCTGGCCGCCGGAGAGCTGGTCGAGGCGGCGTCCGGCCAGGGCGGCGGTGCCGGTGGCCTCCAGCGCGCGGGTGACGGCCTCCTCGTCCTCCTTCGACCACTGGCGGAACAGGCCCTGGTGCGGGTGGCGTCCGTACCGTACGAGTCCGGCGACGGTGACCGCCTCGGGGGCCTGCGGGGCCTGCGGCAGCAGGGCGATGCGGTGGGCGGCGTCGCGCTGGCGCAGCTTCCAGACGTCGGCGTCGCCGACGAACACCGTGCCGGAGCGGGGCTGGTGGAGGCGGGCCATGGAGCGCAGGAGGGTCGATTTGCCGCAGCCGTTGGGCCCGACGATCGCCACGACCTGACCGGAGGGGACCGTCAGGTCGACCTGATCCACGGCGGTATGACCGGCGTATCCAGCGGTGAGCTGTTCGACACGGATTTCCACGAGGACCGGCCTTTCCGAAGGAAATGGGCATCACCTTGCCCGATGCCGCTAAAGTAAGGCTAACCTTAGCTCGCTCACGAGCCGGCGGCCGCACCCGTGTGACCGTACGGCCGTCACCGCTTCATGTCCCGTTGAACCCGGAGCCCTTGATGAACCTGTACAGCCGCCCCGCCCGCACCGCCACCCGAAGAGCGGCGCAAGCCGTCGCCGCGCTCGGCGCCGCCGCCCTGCTGCTGACGGCCTGCGGGACGGACTCCGACTCGGGCAAGTCCTCCGGGGACAAGGCCGGCAAGGCCGACACCGCCTCCTCCGCGACCCGTACGGTCAAGGACGCCACGGGCAAGGCCGTGGAGATACCGGCGGAGCCCAAGCGCATCGTCACGCTGACCCAGGAGGACCTGGACGCGGTGCTGGCGCTGGACATCAAGCCGGTCGGCATCACCAACGGCCAGGGCCTGGACAAGCCTCCGGCCTACCTGGCGGAGAAGGTCGAGGGCATCGACGTCGTCGGCAACCTCCTCCAGCCGGTCATGGACAAGGTCGTGGCCGCGAAGCCCGACCTGATCCTCGCCGGTGACATGCAGGACGAGCAGGTGCTGGGGCAGCTGCGGGAGATCACCCCGGCCACGCTGGTGACGATGGCGCCGACCGACGACTGGAAGCTGTTCTTCCGAGGCGTCGGCAACGCCGTCAACAAGCTCGACGCGGCCAACAAGTTCATCACCACCCACGAGGGCGCCGCCAAGGCCGCCGGGGAGAAGCTCGGCGCGAACAAGGGCGCCGAGGTCTCCATCGTCCGCTGGAACCCGGACGGTCCCAGCTGGATGGAGAACAAGCAGTTCGCCAGCGGCGTCGCCCTGGAGATGGGGCTGAAGCGGCCCAAGTCCCAGGACAAGGACGGCAACGCGCACACGCCGTCGCTGAGCCTGGAGAAGATCAACGAGATCGACGGCGACTGGCTGTTCCTGTCGACGCTGACCTCGGACGGCGAGAAGGCCCTCAAGGACGTCCAGTCCAAGCCCGCCTACAAGGAGCTGGGCGCCGTCAAGAACGGCCAGGCCGTGACCGTCGACGGTTCGGTGTGGTCCACGCGCGGCGGCCCGCTCGCGGCGGACGTCGTCCTCGGCGACTACGTCAAGGCGCTCTCGGCCAAGTGATGTTCGGGTGAATCCTCCGGCGAAGCGTGCGGCCCGGTCCGGGCCGCACGCTTCGTCGCTCCCCGTCAGAGGGAAGCGCGCGCGGCGGCGAAGTCGGCTGCCGTCCAGGCCATGCCCACCGCCCCGTCGAGCAGCGCCTGTTCGGCCGCCGGAGAGACGGCCGCCTCGGCGAACGCCGCCTCGTGCGGGCCGCAGGCTCCCCCGCTGATGTCGAGCACCGGGTGGATGGACGGCACCACGTGCGAGACGTTGCCCATGTCGGTGCAGGCGAACGGCGGACGCTCGACGGGCTCGGCGCGGCCCAGCTCGCGGGCGTTGGCGGTCCAGAGCCGGATCAGCTCCGGGTCGCCCCGGAAGTCGAGGTAGTCGGGCTCGGGTCGCTCCAGGGTCACTTCGCAGCCGGTGGCGAGCGCCCCGGCGCGGAAGCAGTCCTCGACCCGCTGCCGCAGCTCCCGCAGGTCCTCGGCGGCCAGCGCCCGTATCTCGTAGGTGGCGGTGGCCCGGTCGGGTATCGCGTTGGGCGCGGCCCCGGCGGCGGTGGTGATGCCGTGCACCCGCCACTGCGGGGGGAGTTGCTGGCGCAGGAGCCCCAGGGCGACCTGGGCGACGGTCAGTGCGTCGGCGGCGTTGCGGCCCTCGTGCGGGTTGAGGCTGGGGTGCGCGGCGCGGCCGGTGTAGGTGACGTCGAGAGTGCCGAGCGCGAAGGAGCGGAAGTCGGCCATCTCGAAGGGGCAGGGGTGCACCATCATCGCGGCGTCGACCCCGTCGAACGCCCCGGCGTCCAGCAGCAGCGCCTTGCCGGCTCCGCGCTCCTCGGCGGGGGTGCCGATGACCCTTACGGTCAGGCCGAGTTCGTCCGCGTGGGGGGCGAGGCCGAGGGCCGCGCCGACTCCGGCGGCGGCGATGAGGTTGTGCCCGCAGGCGTGGCCGAGGCCGGGCAGGGCGTCGTACTCGCAGGCGATGGCCACGGTGACGGGTCCGGAGCCGATCGTGGCGCGGAACGCCGTGTCCAGGCCGTGGGCGGGGGCGGTGACCTCGAAGCCGTGCGCGGCGAGGAGTTCGGCGCAGAGCGCGGCGGACTTGTGTTCCTCGAAGGCGGTCTCGGGCTCGGCGTGCAGGCGCCGGCTCAGCTCCAGCAGGGCAGGGGCATGGCTGTCGACCGTCTCCCGCACGGCGGCCCTGAGCGCACGGATCCGCACGTCGACCGTCTCGTCGAGCGTTGCATCGACGCCCTCGTCGGCCCGCGTCTCGGGGCGTGGGACTGCGGGGACGGTCATGGGCTCTCCTGGCGTTCCGGACCGCCCCGGGGCGGTCGCCTGCACTGTCGGAAATAGGTTAACTTAGCCTTACCTAAGTGTGCGCCGAGTGCCCGATGGCCCGGTGTCCGTTGTCCTTCAGGGGAGTCGTCACACACATGCATGAGCGTCCGAACCGCCCGACCAGCTCTTCGGCAGCAGACTCGGGCGGCGCGCCTGCCCCGGGACTCCCCCTCCTGACCGCCCAGTCGGGTATCTACTACGCCCACCAGTTGGCCCCTCTCGGCACCGAGCTGAACACGGCGGACTGCGTCGAGATCGACGGGCCGCTGGACACGGACCTGTTCGTTGCGGCGTTGAGACGGACGGTGGCCGAGGCGGAGACGCTCGCCGTGCGCGTGTCCGAGGAGGACGGCGTACCGGTGCAGCGGATCGCTCCCGCCGCCGAACCCGTGGTGCACCGACAGGAGTTGACCGAGGCCCGGGCCGAGGAGTGGATGCGGGAGGACCTGGCACGGCCGGTGGACCTCGCCGCAGACGGCTCACTGATGACGCAGGCGCTGATCCGGGTCGGTGAGGGGCGCCACCTCTGGTACCAGCGGGTGCACCACATAGCCGTCGACGCCTACGCCCTGTCCCTGATCGGGCAGCGCGTCGCCGAGCTCTACCGGGCGCTGGTGGCCGGAGAGCCGCTGCCCGAGGGGCGGTTCGCTCCGCTGAGCGAGCTGGCCGAGCAGGAGGCCGCCTATCTGGCCGGTGAGGAGTACGCGGCGGACCGGGCGTTCTGGTCGGCGCGGATGGTGGGCTCCGCCGTGGCCGCGCCGCGCCGCTCCCCCGCCCTCGCGGGCACGCCGGACGCACCGGACTCGCTGGATGCACCGGCCTCAGCGGACGCACCGAACGTGCCGGACGCACCGGACGTGCCGACTTCAGCGGGCGCACCGGACTCGGCGGGCGGTGCCCGGTACCACCGCTCCACCGATCTCTCCGCCGAGACCCTGGAGCGGCTGTCCTCGGCGGCGCGTGCGGCGAAGGCGACCTGGGCCGAGCTGGTGGTGGCCGCGACCGCCGGGCATCTGCACCGGCTCGCCGGCTCCGAGGACGTGGTGCTGGGCCTGCCGCTGACCAACCGGCGGGGGCCCGCGGCCCTGCGCACCCCGGCCATGACCGTGAACGTGCTGCCGCTGCGGATCGCCGTGCGCCCGGGGGACAGCGGGGCCGAACTGCTGCGCCGGGTGGTGCTGGAGATCCGCGAGGTCCGCCGCCGTCAGCGCTACCCGCAGGCTGACCTGCGCCGCGATCTGGCCCTGGAGTCGGCCGACATCCCGCTGACCGGTCCGATGGTCAACGTCAAGCCGTTCGACGGCGCGCTGGACTTCGCCGGGACCACAGGCACCGTGCGCAATCTCGCGGCCGGGCCCGTGGAGGGGCTCGCGGTCGGCGCGGCCCCCGGCCCGGACGGCGGCCTGCGGCTGACCCTGGACGCCGACCCCGCCGCGTACGGGCCCGAGGACCTCGCCGCCCAGGAGGCCACCTGGCTGCGCTACCTGAACGGGCTGACCGAGCTGCTGCTGACCGACCCGGAGCGGCCGATCGGTACCCTGGACCTGCTCACCGGCGACCAGGTGCGCGAGGCCACGTCCGGCCGCTCCGAACCCGCCGCCCTGCTCACCCTCCCCCGGTCGTTCAGCGCGCAGGCGGCCCGGACACCGGAGGCCGTCGCCGTGCGCTCCACGGTGGCGGGCACCTTCCGGGGGGCGGACACTGGGGCTGACGCCGAAGCCGGCCCGCGTACGGAGCCGGTGGCGGGGGGGGCCGCAGACGCCGAACCACCCCGGGCCCGCCGCACCAAGCCCGCACTCGGCCCCCCCACCCCCCCCCCGGGCCCCCCCCCCGCCCG
>NZ_JAFEUF010000064.1:0-9994 GCF_016901035.1 Streptomyces durocortorensis | reverse complement strand
CGCTCGTGGTGGGGGGTCTGTTTCGGGGGGGGGTATACTGGGGCTTACTCCGAAGCGGGCCGGCGATGGCAGCGGGGGGCGGGGGCGACCGAACCCGCCGTCGCACCCGGGGCCCGGCTCACCTTCGCCGAACTGGACGCCGCCTCCGACCGCCTGGCCCACCTGCTGGCCGGGCTCGCCCCCCACGACGACAGCACCGGCACCAGCACCGTGGCGCTGGCGCTTCCCCGGACCGCCGACATGGTCGTGGCGCTGCTGGCCGTGCTCAAGGCGGGCCGGGTCTGCCAGCCGCTCGACCTCGGCCACCCCGCCGCCCGGACGCTGGCCGTCCTCGAAGACGCGCGCCCGCTGTGCGTGATCGGCACGGCGGAGACGCTCGCCGCGCTGCCCGACCACGGGCTGCCGGTCGTCGCGCTCGACTCCGCCGCCACGGCCGACGCCCTCGCCGCCTGCCCGGACGGGCCGCTTCCCGCCGGGCCCGCGCTCGCGGACCCCGCCTATCTCATCCACACCTCCGGTTCCACGGGACGCCCCAAGGGCGTCCTCGTCAGCCACGCCTCGCTCGCCAACCTCTGCGCCGGACACGGCACGGACCACATCGCCCCGGCCGTGGCCCGGACCGGCCGGGACCGCCTCCGGGTCGCGCACAGCGCCTCGTTCGCCTTCGACGCGTCCTGGGATCCGCTGCTGTGGATGGTCCACGGGCACGAACTGCATCTGCTGGACGACGCCGCCTACCGAGATCCGGCGGCCCTCACCGCGTACGTGGACACGCACCTGGTCGACTATCTCGATGTCACCCCCTCCTACGCCGAAGCACTGCTCGCCGAAGGCCTGCTGGACGAGGGCCGCCACCACCCGGCCCATCTCGTGGTCGGCGGGGAGACCGTCCCCCCGGGCCTGTGGGAGCGGCTGACCGGGGCCGCAGCCGTGCACCCGGTCAACCTCTACGGGCCGACCGAGACGACGGTCGACGCCTACTACTGGGTGCCGGGGGACACGGCCGCCCGGCCCGCCGGCCGCCCCGTGCGCGGCTCACGCGTCTACGTCCTGGACTCCTCCCTGCGTCCGGCGCCCGCCGGTGTGACGGGTGAGCTGTACGTCGCGGGGGCCTGCCTGGCCCTCGGCTATCTGGGCCGTCCCGACCTGACGGCGGAGCGGTTCGTCGCGGACCCGTTCGGTGCGCTGCACGGCGACGCCGGGGGCCGCATGTACCGCACGGGGGACCTGGTGCGCCGCCGCGAGGACCACACGCTGGATTTCCTGGGCCGCAGCGACGACCAGGTGAAGATCCGGGGCTTCCGGATCGAGCTCGGCGAGATCCAGGCCCGGCTCGCCGCCCACCCGCAGGTCGCGGCGGCCGCCGTCATCGCCCGGGACACCGGCCACGGCAAGCGGCTGCTGGCCTACGCCGTGCCGTCGAAGGACGCCGCGACAGCGCCCGCGCCGGGCGAGCTCCGTGACCATCTGGCCGCCGCGCTGCCCGAGCACATGGTCCCCGCGACCGTGACGCTGCTGGACGCGCTGCCCCGTACCGCCAATGACAAGCTCGACCACCGCGCCCTGCCCGATCCCGCATCGCTCTCCCCCGCCATCGGGGCGGAGACCGTCGGCGGGAGCAACCCGCACACCGAGATCGTGCGCGGGCTCTTCGCCGATGTGCTCGGTATCGCCGAACCCCCGGCCGCCGACGCGGGCTTCCTCGACCTCGGCGGGCACTCGCTGCTCGCCGCACGGCTGGCCGCCCGTATCCGGGAGGACTTCGGCGTGCCGATGAGCATCGCGGACGTCTTCCGCCACACCACGCCCGGCGCCCTCGCCGCACTGGTCCGCACCCGCAGCGGCGCGGCCGTAGCGGCCGTCCCGCTCGTCCTCAGCGTCAACGGCCCCCTCGACGGGGACGTGCTCCAGCTCGCCCTGCACGATCTGGTGGATCGTCACGAGACACTGAGAACGGTATATCCGCCCACTGACAACGCCCCCGGATCCGATGGGGACAGCACCCCCCACCAGCTGATTCTCCCTCCGGGCCAGGAATCTGCCCGCCCCGTGCTGCACCTGGCCGAGCCGGGCACCGATCTCACCGGGGCGGTGCGGTACTGCTTCGACCTCGCCACCGAACCCCCACTGCGCACCGTCCTGTTCAGCGAGTCGCCCGACCACCACACGGTTCTCCTGCTGCTGCACCACATCGCGGGCGACGGGGCTTCCACCACTCCCCTGGCCCAGGATCTGGCCACCGCCTACACCGCCCGCGCCGAGGGCCGCGTACCGGAGTTCCCGCCGCTGAACGGCCAGTACGTGGACCACGCGGCCCGGCTCCAGCTGCTCCTGGGCTCCCCGGCCGAGCCGACCGCGCTCGCCGAGGCCCAGCTCGCCCACTGGCGCGAGGCGCTCGTCGGGCTGCCGGACCAGCTGGAGCTGCCCACCGACCGGCCCCGGCCGCCGGTGGCCACCTCGGCGGGCGACACCGTGCCCTTCGCCCTGGACGCCACGGCGCACGAGGCGCTGCGCCGGCTCGCGCGGGCGCACGGGGCGACGGTGTTCATGACCGTGCAGGCGGGGCTCGCCGCCCTGCTGACCCGGCACGGTTGCGGCACCGACATCCCGCTCGGCACACCCGTGGCGGGCCGCGACGACGATGCCACGGCAAGGCTCGTCGGCTTCTTCACCAACACCGTGGTCCTGCGCACCGACACCTCCGGCGACCCCGCCTTCGGTGACCTACTGGACCGGGTGCGGGCGACCACCCTGGCCGCGTACGAGCACGACGCGCTGCCCTTCGACCACCTGGTCGAGGCGCTGAACCCGCCGCGCTCGCTGTCCCGGCACCCGCTGTTCCAGACGATGCTGGCCTGGCAGTCGATCGCGGACGGGCCCGTCGCCCTCGGCCCGGACGCCACCGCGCGACTCACCGCCGTGCCGTCCGGGACCGCGAAGTTCGATCTAACCCTGAACGCGGGCGAGCTGCCCGGCGGCGGGATCGGCGGCTTCCTGGAGTTCCGTACCGACCTCTTCGACCGGTCGACCGCCCAGGCCCTGGC
Organism: Streptomyces durocortorensis; assembly: GCF_016901035.1. Taxonomy (GTDB): domain Bacteria; phylum Actinomycetota; class Actinomycetes; order Streptomycetales; family Streptomycetaceae; genus Streptomyces; species Streptomyces durocortorensis. Next base: position 6,950 of record NZ_JAFEUF010000064.1, on the reverse strand, counting down.
GGACCGGCTGTCCCGCCTGCTGGCGGCTGCCGCCGAGCGGCCGGAGACCCCGGTCGGTCTGCTCCCCGTGCTCGGTGAGGACGAGGTGCACCGCGCCTTGGTCGAGGCCAACGGCGTGCCTTCCGGCGATCGGCCCGCGCCGCTCACCCTCGCCGAGGTGTACGGGGTCGCGGCACGCCGCCACCCGGAGCGAGTCGCGGTCAACCGTGAGGGCGCGTCGCTGACGTACGCCGAACTGTCCTCCCGCGCCCAGTCGTTGGCCCGGCTGCTGGCGGACCGCGACATCGGCCCCGGCTCCGTCGTGGCGCTCGCGCTGCCGCGCTCCCTCGACCTGGTGGCCGGGCTGCTCGCGGTGTCGCTGGCGGGGGCCGCGTATCTGCCGATGGACCCGGACTACCCGGCGGACCGGCTCGCGTACATGCTGGACGACGCCCGGCCCGCGGCACTGATCACGGACTCGGCGACGGCGGGGACGCTGCCCGCGCACGACCTGCCGCTGATCACGGTGGACGAGGCGGCCGGGTTCCCGGACGGGCCGATCACCCAGGCGGACCGCACCCGGCCGCTGACCCCGCAGGACCCGGCGTACGTCATCTACACCTCGGGTTCCACCGGACGTCCGAAGGGCGTCGTGGTCACCCAGCACAATGTGACGCGGCTGCTGACCGCGACCGAGCACTGGTTCTCCTTCGGGCCGGACGACGTGTGGACGCTGTTCCACTCCTACGCGTTCGACTTCTCGGTGTGGGAACTGTGGGGCGCGCTGCTGTACGGCGGCCGGGTTGTCGTCGTGCCGCATGTGACCAGCCGTGACCCGCACGCCTTCCTCCGGCTGCTGGCGGAGGAGCGGGTGACCGTCCTCAACCAGACGCCGTCCGCCTTCTACCAGCTGGCCGCCGCCGACCGGGAGGCTCCCGGTCACGAACTGGCCCTGCGGTACGTGGTGTTCGGCGGCGAGGCGCTGGAGCTCGGGCGGCTGGCCGACTGGTACACCCGCCACCAGGAGAACGCGCCGACGCTGGTCAACATGTACGGCATCACCGAGACGACCGTCCATGTCTCGTATCTGGCACTGGACCGGGCGACCGCCGCCTCCGCGATCTCCAGCACCATCGGCGTCAACATCCCCGACCTGCGCGTCTACGTCCTCGACGACCGGCTCCAGCCGGTGCCGCCCGGGGTGACCGGCGAGATGTACGTCGCGGGCGAGGGCGTGGCGCTCGGCTATCTGGGCCGCCCGGACCTGACGGCGGGGCGCTTCGTCGCCGATCCGTTCGCGCATCTCTTCGGGGGGAGCGGACGGCGGATGTACCGCTCGGGGGACCTGGCCCGGCGGCGCGTGGACGGCACCCTGGAGTACTTCGGCCGGGGCGACCAACAGGTCAAGATCCGCGGCTTCCGCATCGAACTGGGAGAGATCGAGGCGGTGTTGGCCGCACATTCGGAGGTCGCGGATGTGGCGGTCGTGGTCCGCGAGGACTGGCCAGGCGACAAGCGGCTGGTCGGTTACGTCGTCCCCGCGCCCGGTACGGACCCGATCCCGGCCGCTCTGCGCGAGCACGCCGCTGCCACGCTGCCGGTGCACATGGTGCCCTCGGCGGTGGTGGTGCTGGACCGACTGCCGCTGACCGGCAACGGCAAGCTGGACCGCAAGGCGCTGCCCGCGCCGGGCGTTCCGGTGACCGCCGGCGGCCGCGCCCCGCGCACGGTCCGCGAGGAGCAGCTCTGCTCGATCTTCGCGGAGGTGCTGGGTCTGCCGTCCGCCGGGGTGGAGGACAACTTCTTCGACCTGGGCGGGCATTCGCTGCTGGCGGTGCGCCTGGCCGGGCGGATCAGGTCGGCGTTCGGCATCGAGGTGTCGATCGGCACGGTGTTCCAGGCCCCGACACCCGCCGCGCTGGACACGGCACTGGACGTATCGCGCGAGGAGGATCCGCTGGATGTGCTGCTGCCGCTGCGGCCCGCGCGCCCGGGCGACCGCGCCCCGGTCCACTGCGTGCACCCGGCGGGCGGCCTGAGCTGGTGCTACGCCGGTCTGATCCGCCACCTGCCGGCCGATGTGCCGATCTACGGGCTCCAGGCCCAGGGCGTCGGCGAGGCGACGGCGGACGAGCCGCTGCCGACCACGCTGGAGGAGCTGGCCGCGCACTACGCCTCCCGGATCCGGGAGGTCCAGCCGGATGGCCCCTACCGGCTGCTGGGCTGGTCGACCGGCGGCATCATCGCGCACGCGATCGCCGCAGTGCTGCAAGAGGTGTGCCAGGAGGTCGAGTTGCTGGCGATCCTGGACGCGTACCCCGCCGAGGGCTTCCGCGACCTGCCGGTGCCCGATCAGGCAGAGGCCCTCGAATCGCTGCTCACCATGGGTGGTTACGGCCCCGAGAGCCTCGGCGACAAGGAACTGAACACCGCGAACGTGGTGGAGGTGCTGCGCCGCGAGGGCTCCCCGCTGGCCGCGCTGTCCGCCGCGAAGATAGAGGCGCTCGGCGAGGTGTACCTCAACACCAACGACCTCGTACGGGCCTACGACCACCGGGTGTTCCGGGGCGATGTGCTGTTCTTCCGGGCCACCGTGGACACCATCGACGACACCCTGACGCCCGAGACCTGGACCCCGTACGTGAGCGGGCGCGTCGACAACACGAACGTCGCCTGCTCGCACAAGGACATGACCCTGCCCGAGCCGATCGCGCACATCGCGCGCGTGGTCGCCGACCGACTGACCGAGCTGGAGAAGTGACACCGATGAGCGACGCATCCGCCAACCCCTTCGACGCGGACGGGGAGTTCCTCGTGCTGACCAACGCGGAGGGTCAGCACTCGCTGTGGCCGCTGTTCGCGGCGGTGCCCGAGGGCTGGTCGACGGCGCACGGTCCGTGCGCCCGGCAGGACGCGCTGGACTGGATCACCGCGCACTGGGCCGGCCCCACGCCCGCCCCCGTCGACGCCACCGCGCGGTGAGCGGGCTGCTGATCCGGCCCCGGATACGCCCCCGGGTCGCGGTTGTCCTCGTCTACACGGCCGCGATGTGCATGAACGGCCTGGACTCGACGATCGTGAACCCGGCGCTCTTCACGATCGCGGGCGACTTCGGCCGCCCCCTGTCCGCTGCCAACACCGTGGAGACGGCCTTCCTGGTCGCGCTCGCGGTGGGGCTGCCGGTGGCGGGGTGGCTGGGCGACCGGTTCGGGACGAAGCGGGTGTTCCTCGGCGCGCTGACGGCGTTCACGATCGCCTCGGCGGTCTGCGGTCTGGCCCCGGGCCTGAACACGCTGGTGGTGGCCCGCGCCGTACAGGGCCTGGCGGGCGGGTTGTTGACCCCGGTCGGGATGACGCTGCTGTTCCGGGCGTTCCCACCGCACGAGCGGATGAAGCTGGCCAAGGTGCTGATCGTGCCGACGGCGCTGATGCCCGCGCTGGGTCCGCCGCTGGGCGGCCTGCTCACCGAACACCTCTCCTGGCACTGGCTGTTCTTCGTGAACGTGCCGATCGGCGCGGCGGCGGTGCTGCTGGGCGTGTTCGGTCTGCGCGAGCATGTCGAGGGCCCGGAGGGGAAGTTCGACACGGTCGGCTTCTGGCTGGCCACTCCGGCGCTGGGGCTGCTGACGTACGCGCTCGGCTTCGGCCCCTCGCAGGGCTGGACGAAGCCCGCCGTCGCCGTGAGCGCGGTCCTCGGCTCCGTCCTGCTGGTGGCGGCGGTCCTGCACCAGGTGCGGGCGAAGACGCCGTTGCTGAAGCTGCGGCTGTTCGCCGATCGGGTGTACGGGTCGGCCTCGGCGCTGGCCGGGGTGACCGCGGCCGGGCTGATGGGCGTGCTGTTCGTCTTCCCGCTGCTCTACCAGGCGAGCCTGGGTGCTTCGGCGCTGGACGCCGGGCTGAGCGTGTTCCCGGAGGCGGTGGGGCTGATGTTGGCCTCGCAGGTGGTGGACCGGCTACTGCCCAGGCTCGGTCCCCGGCTGCTGACCGTGCCGGCGCTGCTGGTCGCGGCGGCGGTCTTCGGGGCGCTCGCGGTGCCCGGGGTTGCGGAGAACGCGTGGAGTGTGCGCGGGCTGATGTTCCTGATCGGTCTGGTGCTGGGGACGGCGGTGCTGACCGTGCAGATCTCCGGCTTCGAGTCGATCGCGCCGCCCGACATGGGGCAGGCGATGGGCCTGTTCCAGATCGTCCGCACGCTGGGCGGCGCGCTGGGCATCGCCGCCTGTGCGGCGGTGATCGGCGGCGGACACGTGACGGAGGCCGTCGACCCGGGCCCGTACCGTACGGCGGTCTGGGTGACGGCGGGGCTCGTCGCGGTGGGCGCGCTGATCGCGCTCCGGCTGCCGCGCGAGGCCCCGCAGCCGCCGTCGTTCGACGACGAGGACGGCCCCGAGGCGCCCGGTGAGGGCCTCGCGGCCGAGGAGGCCCCGGTCGTCAAGGGCTGAGCGGGCACATGAGTGAGGGGCGGGCGGCATCCGGAGGGGGATGCCACCCGCCCCTCACTCATGGTCGGGACGCTCGGTCACGGCGTGGGCTCAGCTTTCGCCGAGCAGTTCCGCCAGTCCGTCCGCCAGGCCGCCGCGCCAGCAGGCGTAGTCGTGGCCGCCGTTGAACTCGCGGTAGCGGACGTCGTAGCCACGGGCGCGCAGCACATTGCGGAACCTGCGGTTCTCCCCGAGCAGCATCCATTCCTGGAGGCCGACCTCCAGGTGGAGGGTGACCGGCCTGTGCTCCGCCCACGCGTACTGCCCGGTGAGCCATTCGGTGCCGCGTTCGTCGTCGGGCCACCAGAAGGAGCCGGACTGGGAGAGGGCGAGGCCGAAGCGGTCGGGGCGCTGGAAGGCGGCGAACGCCGCGGTGAGGCCGCCCGCGCTCTGCCCGGCGACGACGGTGCGTGCGGCGTCCGCCCCGGCACCGTACTCCCGCTCGGTCCAGGGCAGCAGGGTGTCGGCGAGCCAGTCGACGAACGGGGCGCTGCACGCGAGGTCGTCCATGCGCCGGCCCATGGTGTCGACCAGGACCGCGACCGTGGGCGGCAGGTCTCCGTCGACGTGCAGGTTGTCGAGGATGTCGCCTACGCCGAGGACCGGGCCCCACATCTCGCCGTCCAGCAGCACGGCGAGCGCGTAGGGGCCGCCGTCCGGGCGGTGGCCCGGCGGCAGGTGGACGGTGATCCGGCGACCGTCGGTCTCGGCGTCGAGCGTGCGCCCCCGGGCCACGTCGTCGCGCCGCCCAGTGCGTGACTGCACGGGGGCGTCGGGGAGTTCGAGGACGGAGGCGGGGTTGCGGCCGTCGCGGGAGGGCAACGGGGCGCGGTTGTTGAGCGGGTCGGGTTCGGCCTGGTCGAGGACCTGGAGCCAGCCGGCCCGGTCGGCGCGCAGGGCGTCCTCGCGGGTGCCGTCCGTGGCGTGGAACTGGTACGAGGCGCGGTGGTCGGCGCGCAGCCGGTAGCCGATCGCCCAGACCCCGGTGCCCTCGATGCGTTCCATCAGGTGGGGGGCCAGGTCGCCCGCGTGCCGGTCCTTGTCGGTGACCGTGTGGACGAGGGCGAGGACGTGGGTGGCGGGGCGTGCGGGGTCCTCGCGGCGGACGAAGGTGACGAGCCGGTGGTCCGGGTCGCCCTCGGGGTCGGGTTCGACGAGGGGGGTGCCGGTGGTAGCCGCGTACCCCCAGAACGCCTCCTCCGCGTGGGGCTTGTCGGCGCGGACGTCCGTGAGGAGCGTACGCAGCAGAGGGCTTCGCACCGTTGTCGCCTCGGGTTCGGCCGGTTCCGTGGATACGGGAGGGGGCGGCGGGTTCTTGCGCGGCGGGTAGGTCATGGGTGTCCCGTTCTTCCTGTACGTGGGTGGCGGTCTGCTACACGCGGGTGGCGGCCGAGCGGCCGAGCAGTACCCAGAGCAGGAAGGGGCCGCCGAGGACGGTGGTGACGATGCCGACCGGGAGCTCGACGCCGTCGAGGACGATGCGGCCGAGGGTGTCGGCGGCGACGACCAGGACGGCTCCGGTGAGCATCGAGCCGACGAGCGGCACGCGCAGTGGTCCGGCGAGCCGGGAGGCGATGACCGGGGAGGCGAGCGCGACGAATCCGACGGGGCCGCAGATGCCGACCGCGAGGCCCGCGAGGGCGACGGCCAGGAGCAGAGCGAGGGCGCGGACCCGGCCGGGGGCGGAGCCGAGCGAGGAGGCGGTCGCGTCGTCGAAGCGCAGGACGCCCAGGTGGCGGGCGACGGCGAGGCTGATCGGGACGAGGACCGCGAGGCCGATGAGGACGGGGACGGCGACGGAGTAGCTGCGCCCGTTGAGGCTGCCCGAGGTCCAGACGTACAGCGAGCCGGCGGAGCTCAAGGACCTTCGGGAGAGGACGACTTGGGTGATGGCGGAAGCCAGGGCCGACATGGCGAGGCCGACGACGAGGACGCGGTAGCCGCGCTGGCCGAGGCCGCCGGAGACCGTGGTGACGACGATGACGGCGACCAGTGCGCCGATCGGCCCGGCCCACCACGCGCCGAACGTTCCGGTGGCGCTGAGGGTGACGGAGAGCAGGACGGCGGCGGTGGCCCCGTCGTTGACGCCGAGGAGTTCGGGGGTGGCCAGGCGGTTGCGGGCCAGAGTCTGGGTGAGGCAGCCGGCCAGGCCGAGTGCCGCGCCGGCGGTGAGGCCGGCGACGATGCGGCCCAGGCGGAACTTCTGCACGAGCAGGACGTCGAAGCGGTCCCCCTGGCCGAACACCGCGCGGAAGGTGCGGCCGACGCCCATGTCGCTCTGGCCCGCGTAGGCGGAGAGGACGACGGCGAGCAGGAGGGCTCCGGCGAGGGCGAGCGCGGCCAGTGCGGCGCGCCGGGTGACGAGGAGGGACAGCGGGCCGCGGCGCAGGACGAGGGTGTCGGCCGGGCGGACCCGCAGGGTCTTGGTCTTCGGGGTGCGGCGGGCTAGGCGCTGGAGCATCGCGGGCAGGTCGAGCGTGGCGTCGGAGG
>NZ_JAFEUF010000591.1 GCF_016901035.1 Streptomyces durocortorensis | reverse complement strand
AATTACAGTGGCGCCATCGTTCCGCCGAACACCGCCATGCGCACTTTCCTGACCGCCTTCTGCCTGCTCCTGTCCGTCGCCGCCAGCGCTGCGCCGGCACCCTATTACCGTTGGCAGAGCATCGTCGACGGTACCGTCATCTGCCGCCAGACGTCGCCCGGCGAAGGTTGGCAACGGCTCGACGACCAGCCCTTTCGCGACCTCAACTGCAGCATGCCGGCCGCCCGTGTCGACCGCCCGAGCGGCGTACCGGGTTTTCGTCCGCAGCCGGGGCGGTGA
>NZ_JAFEUF010000063.1:18100-33128 GCF_016901035.1 Streptomyces durocortorensis | reverse complement strand
TCCGGCAGCCGCAGCGCGAAGAACCCGGCCGCCCCCAGCTCCCGCCACAGCGACCGGTCCAGGGCCCCGCCCCGCTCCACCGCCGCCCGCAGCCGGTCCCGGTCGAACACCGCCCCGAGCAGGTCGCGCATCCCGGACCGCAGGGCCCGCTGGTCGTCCGAGAGCTGGAAGTCCACGGCGGCCTCAGCGCCCCTTCGGCAGGCCGAGGATGCGCTCGGCGACGATGTTGCGCTGGATCTGCGAGGTGCCTGCGGCGATGGTGTACGAGAGGGAGGAGAGCCGGTCCAGGGCCCATTCCCGGTCCAGGTCGAAGGCGTCCGCCGCGCCCAGCACCTCCGCCGCCGCCTCGTACAGCTCCTGGCGGGCCCCGGAGTAGCGCAGTTTGAAGACCGAGCCGCCGATGCCGGGGACGCCGCCCGTGCGCTCCGACTCCCCCACGTTCCACTGAGTGAGCCGCCACAGGGCCCGGAACTCGGCGTTCAGGCGGCCAAGACGCCTCCGCAGCACCGGGTCGTCCCATCTCCCCGTCCGCCGGGCCTCGTCGGCGAGGGTGTCCAGGGTGCGGCGGCAGGCGACGACCTCGCCGACGAAGGCGGTGCCGCGTTCGAAGGAGAGGGTGACCATGGTGACCCGCCAGCCGTCGTTCTCGGCCCCGACCCGGTTGCGTACCGGCACCCGGACCTCGTCGAGGAACACCTCCGCGAACTCCGTGGACCCGGCGAGCGTCCGCAGCGGCCGGACCGTGATGCCGGGCGCGTCCATGGGCATGGCCAGCCAGCTGATCCCCCGGTGCTTGGGCGCGCCCGGGTCGGTCCGCACCAGCAGTTCGCACCAGTCGGCGACCTCCGCGTGCGAGGTCCAGATCTTGCTGCCGCTGACCACGTAGTCGTCCCCGTCGCGCACCGCCCGCGTCCGCAGTGCGGCCAGGTCGGAGCCGGCGTCCGGCTCGCTGAACCCCTGGCACCAGATCTCGTCGCCGCGCAGCACGGGCGGCAGCCAGCGGGCCCGCTGCTCGGCCGTGCCCTCGGCGGCGACGGTCGGCCCGGCGTGCAGCAGCCCGACGAAGTTCGCGCCCACGTAGGGCGCCCCGGCCTTCTCCGTCTCCTCCAGGAAGATCAGGTGCTGGGTGGGGGTCGCGCCCCGCCCGCCCGCGTCCACCGGCCAGTGCAGGCCCGCGTACCCGGCGTCGTACAGCATCCGCTGCCAGCTGGTGTCGTACGCCCGGCGCGCGGGCCAGTCGTCCGGCGAGGGCTTCGGCGGCAGCCCGGGGAGGACACCGGACAGCCACTCCCGCAGCCGCCGCCGGAACTCCTCCTCGGACTCCGTGTACGCGAGATCCACCGCCCTGCCCCCGCCTACTTGTCCAGGTCCAGGCCGAGCATGCGGATCGCGTTTCCGCGCATCAGTTTGTGGACGGTCTCCTCGTCCAGTCCCTTGACGTGGTCGAGGGCGACCTCCTTGGTGTGCGGGAAGGTCGAGTCCACGTGCGGGTAGTCGGTCTCGAAGGTGGCGTTGTCGCGGCCGACGACATCCAGCGACGCGATGCCGTGCTTGTCGCGGAAGAAGCAGCAGAACATCTGCCGGTAGTAGTACGTGGACGGCGGCTCGGGGATCAGATCGCGCACCCCGCCCCAGGCGCGGTGCTCCTCCCAGACGTCGTCGGCGCGCTCCAGGGCGTACGGGATCCACCCCATCTGGCCCTCGCTGTAAGCCAGTTTCAGCGTCGGGAACTTCACCAGCACCCCGCTGAAGAGGAAGTCCATCATCGAGGCCATCGCGTTGTTGAAGGAGAGCGAGGCCTGCACGGCGGGCGGGGCGTACGGGGAGGCGGCGGGCATCTGGGAGCTGGACCCGATGTGCATGTTGACGACGGTGCCGGTCTCCTGGCAGACGGCGAAGAACGGATCCCAGTACCCGGTGTGGATGGACGGCAGCCCGAGGTAGGTCGGGATCTCGGAGAAGGTGACCGCGCGCACCCCCCGCGCCGCGTTCCGCCTGATCTCCGCGACCGCGAGGTCGATGTCCCAGAGCGGGATGATGCAGAGCGGGATCAGCCGGCCGTCGCTGTCGCCGCACCACTCCTCGACCATCCAGTCGTTGTAGGCGCGCACGCAGGCGAGGGCGACCTCCTTGTCGTGCGCCTCGGCGAAGGTCTGGCCGCAGAAGCGCGGGAAGGTCGGGAAGCAGAGGGAGGCCTCGACGTGGTTGAGGTCCATGTCCTTGAGGCGCTCGGCCGGATCCCAGCACCCGGGCCGCATCTCGGCCCGGGTGATGCCCTCCAGGGTCATGTCGTCGCGGTCGAAGCCGACGGCGGCGATGTTGCGCTTGTACGGGAACTTCAGGTCCTCGTATATCCACCAGTCGGTGGGCGGCCCGTCCGGGTCCATCGTGATGACGTACTTCCCGCCCGTGTACGCCAGCTCCCCGATGCCCGCCGTGAGCGGCTGCGGCCCGCGCTCGCGGTACTTCGCGGGGAGCCAGGTGGAGAAGAGGTGCGCGGGTTCGATCACATGGTCGTCGACGCTGACGATCCGAGGCAGTTCCGTGTCCTTCATGGCGTGTGCCGTCCCTCCGCGCACCCGGGAGCACCTCGCCGACTCCAGGTCCCAGGCCCCAGGCGCTTTCTGATGGTCCGTCAGATGTGATTGCGGAACTCAGGCTAGCCCCGCACCCCTGGACCGACAAGGCACGGAGCCCTACGCTCTGCGCAATATCTGACTGACCGTCAGTTCGGAGGACCGCTGTGACCGCCGTGAACGACGTGACCGCGACCGCCCACGCCCTGGGCGCCTCCCGCACCTTCTGGGAGCTGATCGAACGCCGCGCCGCCCTCACCCCCGACCGCCCGGTGCTGCTCCAGGAGGACCGGAGCCTGACCTTCGGGGAGCTGCGGGACCGTGCGGAGCGGGTGGCGGCCGGCCTGTACGGGATGGGGGTACGGGCGGGGACCGTCGTCGCCTGGCAACTGCCGACCCGGCTGGAGACGGCCCTGCTCTCGTTCGCCCTGACCCGGCTGGGGGCCGTGCAGACCCCGGTCATCCCGTTCTACCGGGACCGTGAAGTGCGTTTCGCGCTGCGGGAGTCGGGGGCCGCGTTCTTCGCGGTGCCGGGCGTGTGGCGGGGCTTCGACCACACCGCGATGGCCGAGCGGATCGCCGCCGGACTCCCGGACCCGCCACGGGTCTTCGAGGCCTACGACGCCCTCCCCGACGGCGACCCGTCCGTCCTCCCCCCACCGCCGGAACCGGCCTCGGGCGAGGAGGTCCGCTGGATCTACTGGACCTCGGGCACCACTTCCGACCCCAAGGGCGTCCTGCACACCGACCGTTCGCTGATCGCGGGCGGCTCCTGCCTGGCCCACGCGCTGAAGCTGTCGGCGGACGACGTGGGCTCGATGGCGTTCCCCTACGCCCATGTCGCCGGGCCCGACTACACGGTGATGCTGCTGCTGTACGGGTTCCCCGCGGTGATGTTCGAACAGTTCGCGCTGCCGGACGCGCTGGCGGAGTACCGGCTCCACAAGGTGACCGTGGCGGGCGGGTCCACGGCCTTCTACGCGATGTTCCTGGCCGAACAGCGCAAGGCCCCGGACCGACCGCTGATCCCCTCCCTCCGCCTCCTCGCGGGCGGCGGGGCCCCGAAGCCGCCGGAGGTCTACCACGCGGTGGTGCGGGAGATGGGGGTCCAGCTCACCCACGGCTACGGCATGACCGAGGTCCCGATGATCACCATGGGCGCCCCGGACGACACCCCCGAGCACCTGGCCCTCACCGAGGGCCGTCCGCCGGAGGGCATGGAGATCCGGATCACCGACGAGCACGGCAAGCCGCTCCCGTACGGCACGGAGGGCGAGGTACGGCTGCGCGGAGAGGCGGTCTGCCAGGGCTATCTGGACGCCGCCGCCTCCGCCGGGGCCTTCGACGCCGAGGGGTTCCTGATCACCGGGGACCTGGGCCGGCTCCAGGAGAGCGGCCACCTCACGCTCACGGGCCGGCTGAAGGACATCATCATCCGCAAGGGGGAGAACATCTCCGCCAAGGAGATCGAGGACCTGCTCCACACGCACCCGGGCGTCGCCGACGCGGCGGTGATCGGCCTGCCCGACCCGGAGCGCGGCGAACGCGTCTGCGCGGTGGTCGAACAGCCGCCCGACGCCCCGCCGCTGACCCTGGCCGGCCTCTCCGCCCACCTGCGGGGCGCGGGGCTCTCCGTCCACAAGGTGCCCGAGCAACTGGAGCTGCTGGACGCGCTGCCCCGCAACGAGACGCTGCGCAAGGTGCTCAAGTACAAGCTGCGGGAACGGTTCGGCGGATGAGGCGAGAGGGCCTCGCAGGGGGCGTTACGGGGACGGGCGCGCCGCCCCCGTATCGCCCGGGGGTTGCTAGGCGTCGGGCTCGATCACCGTGAAGTACACGGCGAGCGCCGACACCACATCGCTCTCCGCCACCTTCCCGTCCCGGTCGGTGTCCAGGCTCTGCGCGGCGACGCCCGCGATCTCGGCGCTGGCCCCGAGGACCCGGAGCGCCCGCTCCACGTCCGCCACCGACGCTCTGCCGTCGTCGCCGCCGTCCGCGACCGCGATAACCGCCCGCAGGAAGGGGCGGGCGATCTCGGCGAACCGCTCGGGATTGTCCCGGAGCCGCTTCACCGCCCCGCCCACGAACTCCTCACGGGTGACCCGCTGGTCCCCGTCCACGTCGGCGATCCCCGCCATGCCCTGCCAGAACGCCTCGGCCCCGGTGTAGAGCGCCTGCCCCTTGTCGCAACGGGCCGTCGTACCGAACTCGGTGAGCAGACGGGCGGCTGCGGCGTTGAAATCGGCGCGATCGATATAGCCGTTGCCGTCCTGGTCGAAGGCGGCGAAGCGGTGCGCGATCTTTCGCTCGTACTCTGCGCTGTCCATGCGGGGAGCGTACGACGCTTGAGGCGCTCACGTGTCACCGAGAAGCTGTTCCTCTGTGACAACCTCGCATCGGCGGGCGCCGCCTCAGGCGCTCAGCGGCCTGCAGTCCTCGTCGGTGGCCGACAGCGCGTCGGGGTAGACGTCGAACAGGCGGCGCACCCCCAGGGCGCCGAGCACCTTGTTGACGTGTGAACCGTCTTCCGCGCCCCGGGCCGGGAGGATCAGTCGCAGCCGGCCGCCGCAGGACTTCATCAGGCGGCGCGAGGCGATCAGTACGCCGACGCCGCTGGAGTCGCAGAAGAACACCTCGGACAGATCGAGCACCACATCGTGCTGCCCCTCCGCCACCGCCTCGTGGACGGACTGGCGCACGACGGGCGAGGTCACCAGATCGAGTTCACCGCTTATGCGCAGCACAGCCCAGGAGCCCTGCTCCGCCTCGTCCACCTTGAGCGTCACGACTGGACCTCTCGTTCCGGGGCTCCCGGCAGTACCGGAAGTTTCCGTTCCTCCTCGCGGCTGCCCAACCGCACCCCCATGAAACACCGACACGCCCATCGAGGCCCAGGAGGTTTCCGGTGGAAAGGCGCGCTTCGGCCCGTTTCCGCTGATCAGAGTGGACGGGGAGCCATCCGGGCCGAAAATCGACTACCGTCGTCGGCCACGTACCGCTGGAGAAGAGTTGCCGCAAAGGCGCGTGCGCCGCGCACCCGGCGGACTACATTCGGTCCTCACGGGCACAGGATGGATCAACGGAGCTGGGCAACAGGGCCGGGGGCTGGGGGGTTCATGGCGAAGGACACGGCACCCCGCTGGGACCGCAGGATGCAGCAGAGGCTGGCCCGCGGCGAGGCGGCGGCGCTCGGCGAGCTCTATGACCGGTTCGCGGCCCTCGTCCACAGCCAGGCGCACCGGATGCTCGACGACGAGGACGCCGCCGACCTGGTGACCCGCGAGGTCTTCGCCCAGGTCTGGGAGAACCCTGAGGCGTACGACCCGAAGCAGGGCTCGATGCGTTCCTGGGTGGCCCGCCTCACCCACCGCCAGTCCGTCCAGCGGCTGCGCCGCGCGGCGGCCTCCCGTTACGCGGCGGAGCACGGCGACGGCGCGGCACCCGACCCGGAGGAGCTGGAGCGGCGGGTGCGCAGCGCAACGTCCGCCGCCCGCGCCGACTACATCGTCTCCTCGATGCCCGTACCCCTGCGGGAGGCCCTGGAGCTGGCGTACATCCATCGCCGGGACTACCGGCAGACCGCCGCCGATCTCGGCGTCACCGAGGACGAGGCGCGCCGCCGGCTCCGGCTGGGGCTCCAGCTCCTCTCCACGGCCAACGCCCGCCCGCTCGAAGGGTCCTCGCCACCCGGTTACGGACGGGTCCGGTGACCGGCGGCGGACGCGAGAGCGAGGGCGGCGAGGAGGAGGTGCGGGGCGCCCGCCGGATACCGGGCCCGCGCGGGGCGGCGGACGACCTCGACCTGGAGTCCGTGCCGCTGCCTCCCCTGCCGCCGCCCGGCGGGAGCGCCCCGGACGAGGCGGTGCCGGAACAGTCCGCCCCTGAGCCCGAGCGGGGCCACGGGCCTGGCCCTGGGCCGGACCCCGCCGCCCCGGAGCCGGGGCTTGGGCTGGGGCCCGCCCCGGACCCGGACCCGGACCCGGCCATGGCCTCCGCCCCGGTCGTCCTCCCCCACCAGGTGCTCAAGGCCCTCCTCGGCGCCTGGGCGCTCTCCGCCTGCTCCGTCGAGGAGACCGCCGCCGTGGAGGACCACCTCACCGGGTGCGCCCCGTGCGCGGACGAGGCGCTGCGGCTGCGGGACGCGGTCGGACTGCTGCACACCGACGGCTCCCTCGATCTCGACCCGACGCTCCGCACCCGGGTGCTGGACGGCTGCTTCGGCCGCCGCCCGGCCCGCATCCCGGTGCCGGAGTGGGCCGCCCCGTACGACGCCGAGACCGCCCGGCTCGACGCGCTGCTCCGCGACATCGGGGACTCCGAATGGCACGCCCCGGTGCGGCTCCAGTGGTTCGAGGAGGAGCACCAGGTCAGCCGCAGGACCACCGTCGCCGGGGTGATCGGCCATCTGACGGCGGTCGACGGGCTGCTGTCCGCCGCGCTCGGACTCGACGACCCGCTCGACGGCGGCAAGGCTCCGTTGGACCCCACCGAGCGCACCGAGACGTACTGGGCGGCGACGCGCCGGCCGCCCACCCGGGCCGTCCGCGAGCCCTGGCGGGCCCAGAGCCACGAGCTGATCCGTACGGCGTCCTTCGCCGGGCGGAACGTCGCCGAGACGTCCGTCTCCTACGGGGCCTTCGCCCTGCCCCTCCAGGACGCCCTGCTGGACCGCGCCTTCGAGTGCTGGGTGCACGGCGGGGACATCGCCGACGCCGTCGACTACCCGTACCAGGCCCCGTCCGCCGCCCATCTGCACCGCATGATCGACCTGGCGGCCCGGATGCTTCCGGCCGCCCTCGCGGGCCGCCGCAGCGCCGGACTGGCCGGACCCGCGAAAGACCTCGTCGCAGCGGGCGCGCCGGGCCGCTCGCTCCATCTGGAGATCGAGGGCCACGGCGGAGGCGACTGGTACATCGCGCTGGACTCGCCGGCCGCCGTCGGCTCGCCCGAACGCGCCGTGGCGCAGGTGGCGCTGGACGGGGTCGAGTTCTGCCGGCTCGTCGCGGGCCACATCTCGCCGGTGGAAGCGGCGGCGGGCCAGGAGGGCGACCGCGAGGCCATCCGCGACGTGCTGTTCGCGGCGGCCTCCCTCAGCCGGCTCTGAACCGGCGCTGCAGAGCCGCTACGCGAAGATCACCGTACGGCGGCCGTTGAGCAGGATGCGCCGCTCCGCGTGCCACTTCACCGCGCGCGCCAGCGCCTGGCACTCCACGTCCCGGCCGATGGCGACCAGCTGGTCGGGGGTGACGTCGTGGCCGACGCGCTCGACCTCCTGCTCGATGATCGGGCCCTCGTCGAGGTCGGCCGTCACGTAGTGCGCGGTCGCGCCGATCAGCTTCACGCCGCGCGCGTGCGCCTGGTGGTAGGGCTTGGCGCCCTTGAAGCTCGGCAGGAACGAGTGGTGGATGTTGATGATCCGGCCGCTGAGCTGCTTGCACAGGTCGTCGGAGAGGACCTGCATGTAGCGGGCCAGGACCACCAGCTCGACGTTCTCCTCGCGGACCAGCTCCAGCAGCGCCGCCTCCGCCTCCGGCTTGTTGTCCTTGGTCACCGGGAGGTGCCGGAAGGGGACGCCGTACGAGGCGACCAGCTCGGCGAAGTCCGTGTGGTTGGAGACGACGGCCGCGATCTCCACCGGCAGCGCGCCCGTACGGGAGCGGAACAGCAGGTCGTTGAGGCAGTGGCCGAACTTGCTGACCATCAGCACGATCCGCATCCTCTCGTCCGACCGGTGGATCTGCCAGTCCATCCGGAAGGCCTCGCCGATCGCCGCGAAGCTGGCGCGCAGCTTGTCCACGGTCACGGTGGCGTCCGCCGAGAAGTGGACGCGCATGAAGAACAGACCCGTGTCGTGGTCCCCGAACTGCTGACTGTCCTCGATGTTGCAGCCGGTCATGAAGAGGTAGCTCGACACGGCGTGCACGATGCCCTGTTTGTCGGGGCAGGAGAGCGTGAGGACGTACTGCTCGGTCGTCGCGGCGGCGTCCGGGGCGACGGAGGTGGCGGGGGCGGGCTGTGGCGCGGTCATCCTCGTAGCGTGCCACACCCGGCCCGTGCTAGGCGGCCCTGGTCATGATGCGGATGACCTCCAGCGAGCGCGGCGGTATGTCCGGATCCTCCGCGTCGTTGGTGGCGAGCATCACATGGGCCTCGCGCGCGGCGTGGACGGCCTCGGGCCAGCCGTGGTGCTCCAGATAGGCGGAGACGGGGGCGTCCGCGCCGACCTGGTGCATGATCCGCAGCACCCGCAGGGCGGCCGCGTCCACGGCGGCGGCCTCGGCGGAGTCCCTGAATATGGTGCCGACGTACTTCTCGGCGGACCAGTTGTCGAGCCAGGTGTCCTCGACCAGGCGGTACACGGCGTCGGTGACGTCCCCGTACCCTTCCCGGCCGGCGAGCCAGCACTCGTGGTGGAAGACGGGGTCGGAGAGCATGTGCAGCGCCGAGCGCACGTTGGTGCGCCAGCGCCACCACGGCATGTCAGTGAGCGGCATGCCGCCCATGGTGGAGGAGCGACGGCCGCGACGGGAAGAGTTCTCCGAACCTTGCTGCACGGTGCCCGATCGTACGTTCCTTCACCGCACCTCCGCACGGGCCCCCGTAATTCACCTGGACGTCACCGAGCGTTGAGCACGGCACACCGCGCCGTTACCCCGGGCCCGGGAGGGTCCTTTGCCATGACCGGACGGCGACGCCCCACCTTTCCCCGCCCCCTCCCGGGCGTCATCAGCGCGGCGGCGGCGGGGGCGCTCCTGCTGTCCGGCTGCGGCGTGCTCCCTGGAACCACGGGGGGTTCCAGGGAGCACGTCACCGTGATGACCTGGGCCCCCGACCGGTCGGAGGACATCAACGCGGTGAAGATGGCCGGGGTGCCCGCGATGGCGCAGACGTACGCCCGCTGGGTCAACGACACCGGCGGCATCGACGGGCGCGAGCTGCGGGTGGTCGTCTGCGACGAGGGCGACACCTCGCTCGGCGCCGAGCGGTGCGCGCGGGAGGCCGTCGACAAGAAGGTGGCCGCCGTCGTCGGCTCGTACAGCCGCCACGGCCAGAGCTTCATGCCCGCGCTGGAGGCGGGCGGCGTCCCGTACATCGGCGGGTACGGCGCCTCCACCGAGGAGTTCAGCAGCTACCTCTCGTACCCGGTCAACGGCGGCCAGTCGGCCCTGCTGGCGGGCCACGGACGGCAGTTGGGCAACAGCTGCACCCGGGTCTCGCTGGTGCGGCCCGACTCGATCGGCGGCGACGGCATGCCGCCGCTGCTCAACAACGGGCTGATGGCCGCCCACCGGCCCGCCTCCACCGACATCCTGGCCCCCCTGGACGCCACGTCCTACGACGAGCAGGCCGCGCAGGCGCTGGAGCGGTCCGGGGGCGGCTGCGTGACGGCGGTGCTCGGCGCCCGTACGGAGACGTTCTTCGACTCCTTCCGCCGGCTGGAGCCGGATGACGGGCAGGTCAGGATCTCCTCCGTGCTGGGCAGCGTCAGCCAGCCGCTCATCAACCGCACGGGCGGCCGGAACAGCCCCTTCGAGGGCGCCTACGTCACCGGCTGGTACCCGGACGCGAGGAACGCGCGCTGGCAGCAGATGCGCGACGTGATCGGGAAGTACGCCTTCGGGGACAACCGCATCGACCCGGACGACACCGCCGTGCAGACGACGTGGATCGCGTACACGGCGCTGCGGGCGGCGGTCGGGGCGGTCGGTGACGAGGGCGTCACGTCGGGCCGGGTCGTGGCCGCGCTCAACGGGGGCGTCGAGGTCGACACCGGCGGCCTGACCCCGACGCTCCGCTGGCGCTTCAAGGACCTGGTCGGCACGTTGGGCTACCCGCGCATCGTCAATACGAAGGTGACGTTCCAGGTGGTCCGCGAGGGCCGTCTCACCGCCCAGAAGAAGGGCTTCGTGGACGTCGCGGACGCCCTGACGGACGCCCCGCGCACCTAGGGCCTGCCCTGGGGGTGTCCGGCGGCCTCAGAGCTCGGTGGGCGTGTGCTTGGTCAGGCTGTACTTGCCCGCGATCGCGTTCCAGAGGGTGGACGCCTCGCGCTTGGCCTGGGTGGCGACCCCGCTCTGCTGGTTGGCCTTGGCCGTCTCGTTCGTCGACCGGGCCTGGCCGCCCTTGCAGACGGACTTGTTCTTCTTGGCCTGCCGCGCCCAGGTGGCGTAGTGGTCGTCGGCCGCCGCCGATGCCTTCCACGCCCGGTTCAGCGCGGCCGTGAGCTTCGCGTTCTGCGGGAGCTTGTCGACGGTCAGTCCTTCGAGCCTGGTCACCAGGTCGCGGCGCTGCTGGGCAGCGCCCCTGAGGTCGGCGTCCGCCCGGTCCAGGTCCTTGCAGGACTTGATCTTCTCGACCGCGCTGATCACCGCGGACCGGCTGTTGTTGCTGTCGGCCAGCAGCTTGTCCAGCGCCTCGGCCTGCGGCTTCGCCGGGTCGGGCGGCGCCGCCTTGGTGGTGGGCTCCGCCTCGGCCGGTGAACTCTGCGCGGCCACCGGCTGCTTGTCGTCCCCCTCGGAATCGCCGCCGAGGCTCCACAGCGCGCCCGCGCCGAGTCCGATGACCGCGCAGCCGACGACGACCGCGGCGATCAGCGGAACGTGCGCGGACCGCCGGCGCGGCGGCTCGCCGCTCTGCTGCGGGACCGCCCCGTCCTGCTCCGCACGGCCCTGGAAGCCCTGGAGGCCGGACTGGTAGCCACCGGGCGCCTGCGGCGGCAACTGGCCGCCCTGGGGCTGCTGCTGGGGCTGCTGCTGGGGCTGGTAGCCCTGCTGCTGGTACGGGGACGGGGGCTGCTGCCCCGCGTCGAACTGCGGCAACTGCTGTGTGGCGCACGCCGGTTCGTCGTTGCGGAACAGGTTGTCGAACTCCGCGGGCGGCTGCCGGTCCCCCGGCGCACCCGGCCTGATCCCGTACGGGGCTCCGCCCGGCACCGGGGGTATGTACTGGGTCGCGTCGGCGTCCCCGCCGCCCGGCTGCGGTCCCACGGGGCCGGGGCCGCCGGGGACGGGCGCGATGTACTGCGTGGCGTCCGCGTCACCGCCGGGAACCGGAGCCCCGTGGCCGCCGCCCTGGCCGCCGTGGCCGCTCTGAGCGCCCTGAGCGCCCGCCCCGGCCTCCGGCGGCAGCGGCTGCGCGTACGGAAGCGGCTGGGACGAGGACGGAGGCTGCTGCGACTGGTGCTGCTGGCCGTACTGGTGCTGCTGGTCGTGCTGGTGTGGCTGCTGGTACTGCGGCTGGTACGCACCGGGCTGCTCCGGCTGCTGATAGGAGCCGGGCTGCTGGGGTTGCTGATAGGAGCCGGGCTGCTGGTACGACTCCGGGCCCGGCGTCTGCTGCGCGGGCGGCAGGGGCTGGGCAGGCGGATCTCCGTAGGACGCCTGTCCCTGTCCCTGGGCCTGCGGGTAGCCGTAGCCCTGCTGCGCCTGCTGGTCCTGCTGCGCCGCCCCGGCGGTCTGCGAACCCCAGGTCTGGCCCCACGGCTCACCGCCCGCGGGAGCCCCCTGCCGCCCGTCCTGCCCGCCCTGCCCGCCCGCGGGTTCCCCCGGGGTCCAGGGGGCGCTGCCGTCGGCGGGCAGCACGACACCCTCGTGCGCGGGTCGTGCGGCGGGGAGCTGATGCTCGCCGCCGTGTCCGCCCTGCCCGCCCTGTCCGCTCTGCGTCACCGGGACTCCTACGTGTGAACCTACGGAATCGTCGGCTCACGCTATCGGGTGGCCGCCCGCCTCCGCCAAGCGCGTGGTGCCCCTCACGACCCCTTCACAGGGTGGGTAACATCCCGTGGCCCCACGACGCTGTTATAGGACCGGACCGCCGCGCCGGGCTCCCGGAACGCCCCGGAAGCGGCCCGGACCGCCCCGGGCGACCACCCCTCCATCACGCTGCCTGGAGCTCCAGCCGCTCGCCGAACTCCCGCACCGCGGGCTCCTCCCCGTAGGGCGTGAGCCGCTGCTGGAGGTCGTCGAGATATTCGGCGCCCCGGCTGGAGCGCACCGTCGACAGCAGCTCCATCGCCCGCGTCCCCGTGTGGCACGCCCGCTCCACCTCCCGCTGCTGCACCTGGGCCGAGGCGAGCAGCACCAGCGCGATGCCGCGCCGCCGGGCCCTGGTCTCCGGCAGCGCGGCGAGCGCCTCCTTGGCCCGCCGGGCGGCCTCGTGCGGCTGCCCCAGGTCCCGGTGGCAGTGCGCCAGTTCGTCCGCGAGGTAGCCGGCGTCGAAGTGCCGGATCCAGACCGGGTCGTCGCCGGAGTCCGGGTCGGCCTGCTCCAGCGCGGCGACCGCCCGCCCCGTCACCGCGTGGCAGGTCCGGGCGTCCCCGAGCAGCGCGTGCCCCCGGGCCTCCGCCGCGTAGAACATCGCCTGGGCGCGGGGCGTGACCTGCCCCCGAGCCCCTTCCTGCGCGGCGCGGGCCAGTTGGGCGATCTCGCGGGGGTTGCCGAGCTGGGCGGCGAGATGGCTCATCGAGGCGGCGAGCACATAGCCGCCGTACGCCCGGTCGCCCGCCGCCTGGGCCAGGCGCAGCGCCTGGATGTAGTAGCGCTGGGCCAGGCCCGGCTGGCCGGTGTCGACCGCCATGTAGCCGCCGAGCTCGGTGAGGCGGGCCACCGCGCCGAACAGCTCGCGTCCCACCTGTTCGCGGTACGCCCCCGAAAGCAGCCCGGAGACCACGCTGTTGAGGTAGTGCACGAGCACCGGCCGCACATGGCCGCTGCCGAAACGGTGGTCGAGGTCGGTCAGCGCGGCGGTCGTCGCCCGCACCGCCTCGACGTCGGACATGCCCACCCGGGCCCCCGCCGTCCGCTCGACCTGCGCGTCCGGGCCCGAGATCAGCCAGTCCCGGCTGGGCTCGACCAGCGCGGACGCGGCGACCGCCGACCCGGCGAGCAGATCGCGGCGGCCCACGTCGCTGCGCCACAGCTCGCAGACCTGCTCGACGGCCCCGGCGACGCTCGGCGCGTACTGGAGGCCGACGCCGGAGGCCAGGTTCTTGCCGTTGGCCATGCCGATCTCCTCGATCGTGACCGTACGGCCCAGCTTGCGGCCCAGCGCCTCGGCGATGATCCCCGGGGCCCGGCCCCGGGGCTGCTGTCCGCGCAGCCACCGGGCCACGGAGGTCTTGTCGTAGCGCAGATCGAGCCCCCGCTCGGCGCCGACCATGTTCACCCGGCGCGCGAGGCCCGCGTTGGAGCAGGCGGCCTCCTGGATGAGCGTCTGGAGCCGTTCGTTGGGCTGGCGGGCTACGAGAGGCCTTGCAGCCATATGTCCCCCTGAAATATCGGTTATGTGCAGTGATCGGTGGAAGGGATCACTGCCCGGCACATACTCAAGAAATGCGCATATTCCATCGGCATTCGGGACGGACTCGGTACGGACATGGCGCGTTGCACCGTCGCGCGGGCCCGGGAGCGGGTCCTGGACGGCGGTCCTGGAGGTGGTTACCCGTCCTTCGGTGCGACGCCTCACGCGCGCCCCCGCCCGTGCACCGGTGCGCCCCGCGTGCAGGATCGATGCGCCGGGCCCCGGTTCAGGGGAGGCCGTAACCCCAGGTGACGGCGGGAGTTGTGCTGGGCGTGGAAGAGCCCAGCAAAGTCACGGAAGCCGCGCAGGTCCCTCAGCAGCGGAGCGAGCCGCTGCTCGACGCCGCGGTGCGGTATGCGGAAGAGCGTCACTGGGACGTGTTCCCCGGCACCTGGCTGGAGGCGGTGGGCGGCGGGGAGCGGTGCTCGTGCGGCGACGCCGGCTGCGCCCTGCCCGGCGCCCACGCGGACCGGCCGGACTGGGCGGGTCAGGCGACCGGCAGCGGGGCCGCGGCCCGGCGCATGTGGACCCGGCAGCCCCGCGCCTCGGTGCTGCTGCCGGCCGGCCGGGCCTTCGACGCGCTGGAGGTCCCCGAGTCCGCGGGCTTCCTGGCGCTGGCCCGGATGGAGCGGATGGACCTGACGCTCGGCCCGGTCACCCGCACCCCCGACCGCCGGATGCTGTTCTTCGTGCTGCCGGGCGGCGCCGCCAAGGCCGCCGAGCTGGTGCGCGCGCTCGGCTGGAACGCCGAGGCGATCGATCTGACCGGCCGCGGCGAGGGCCACTACGTCGCGGCCCCGCCCACCCGGGTCGGCGGCCGGGGCGCCGTGCAGTGGGCCCGCCGGCCCACCCACGCCAACCGCTGGCTGCCCGATGTGGACGAGCTGATCAGCCCGCTGGCGTACGCCTGCGCCCGGGAGGCGGCCGACGCCCGCGCCCGGGCCTCGTAGGGCGCCAGGGGCCTTTCGTAGGGTGGTCCCCACCACGTGGGGACCATCGAAAGGCTGTGCCATGCCGGACCGGGCAGATGCGCGTACGGAGACAGAGGCGGCGACGGACGCGGCGACAGGCGGGGGGGCCGAGGTGCGCCCCCCCCCGACGGGACCCGGGCGGGGTGATGGGGGGTGGGGGGGGGGGGGCGGGGGCGGGGTGGG
>NZ_JAFEUF010000063.1:14288-18090 GCF_016901035.1 Streptomyces durocortorensis | reverse complement strand
ATACTCTCTTTCTCTTCGGTGGGGTGCGGGCGGGGGGGTCGTGGGGCTCGCTGCGGCCGGGGGGGGCGCGGGGGGGGGGGGGGGGGGGGGCCCGCGGGGGCCCCCCCCCCCCGTCCGCGTCCAGGGGCTGTGGAAGCGGTTCGGGGAGCAGGTCGCCGTCGCGGGGATCGATCTGGAGCTGCCCGCGGGGAAGTTCATCGGCCTGGTGGGGCCCAACGGGGCGGGCAAGACGACGACGCTCTCGATGGTCACCGGGCTGCTGCGGCCCGACATGGGGAAGATCGAGGTCGCGGGCCACGACGTGTGGACGGATCCGGTCGAGGTGAAGTCCCGGATCGGGGTGCTGCCGGAGGGGCTGCGGCTGTTCGAGCGGCTCTCGGGGCGTGAACTGCTCGCGTACAACGGCCGGTTGCGCGGTCTGCCGGGCGACGAGGTGGACAAGCGGGCCACGCAGTTGCTGGACGTGCTGGACCTCGCGGGCGCGCAGCACAAGCTGGTCGTCGACTACTCGACCGGTATGCGGAAGAAGATCGGGCTCGCCGCCGCCCTCCTCCACAATCCCGAAGTGCTGTTCCTGGACGAGCCGTTCGAGGGCGTCGACCCGGTGTCGGCGCAGACCATCCGGGGGGTGCTGGAGCGCTACACCCGGTCCGGGGCGACCGTGGTCTTCTCCAGCCATGTGATGGAGCTGGTCGAGTCGCTGTGCGACTGGGTGGCCGTGATGGCGGCGGGCCGGATCAAGGCGCAGGGCACGCTGGCGGAGGTCCGGGGCGACGCGCCCTCGCTGCAGAACGCCTTCCTCGAACTGGTCGGCGCGGGCGGCCGGGAGGCCGGCGACTCCCTCGACTGGCTGGGCGGTACCCGATGAGCGTGCTGGACGCCCCGGTCACCTCCGCGGCCCCGGCCGCGCCGACGACGGGCCTGACCCCGGTCTTCGTACGGCTCAAGCTGACGCTGCTGCGCAACGGGCTGCGGCAGTCCTCCGGGCGGAAGGCGGCGTTCATCGCCTCGCTCGTCGTCAGCCTGCTGCTCGCGGCCGGCCAGGTGCTCGCCCTGGTCCTGCTGCGCGGCAACGAGCACGCGGGCACGGTCGTGGTGCTGCTGACGGGAGTCGTGGCGCTCGGCTGGGCGGTGCTGCCGCTGTTCTTCCCCAGCGGTGACGACACCCTCGACCCGACCCGGCTGGTGATGCTGCCGCTGCGGCCCGAGCCGCTGATCCGGGCCCTGCTGGTCTCCTCGATGATCGGCATCGGCCCGCTGTTCACCCTGTGCCTGGTGGTCGGCTCGGTCCTCGCGCTGGCGCACGGGGCGGCGGGGGTGGTGTTCGCGGTGCTCGCGGTCCCGCTGACGATGCTGCTGTGCGTGGCGCTGTCCCGGGCCGTGGCCACGGCCAACGTACGGCTGCTGAACTCCCGCAAGGGCCGCGACCTCGCGGTGCTCAGCGGGCTGGTGATCGCGGTGGGCATCCAGTTCGTCAACTTCGGCGCGCAGCGGCTCGGCCAGGCGGGCGGGCTGTCCGCTCTGGACCCGGCGGCGAGCGTGGTGCGCTGGCTGCCGGGAGCCTCCGCCGTGGGGGCGGTGGAGACGGCCTCGGACGGTGCGTACGGGGTCGCCGTCCTCCAGACCCTGATCACGGTGGGCGCCCTGGTGGCGCTGATGTGGATGTGGCAGCGGAGCCTGGTGAAGCTGATGACCGCGCCGGACGGTTCGACCCTGGCGGCGGCGGAGCCGGCCCGCAAGGAGAAGGAGACCGGGCGGCGCGGTCTGTCGGGGCTGCTGCCGGAGGGCCGTACGGGGACGGTGATGCAGCGCAGTCTGCGGTACGTGGCCCGGGATCCGAAGACCAAGGCGGCCTGGGTGACGGCGCTGGCGGTCGGGGCGATCGTGCCGCTGCTCAACGCGGTGCAGGGCACCGGCTCGGTCTACTTCGCGTGCTTCGCCGCGGGGATGCTCGGCATGCAGATGTACAACCAGTTCGGCCAGGACACCTCGGCCTTCTGGATGGTGGCGCTGACGATCTCCTCGCCCCGGGACGCGTACGTCGAACTGCGGGCGCGGGCGCTGGTCCTGCTGCTGCTCACCCTGCCGTTCACGCTGCTCGTGTGCGGGGTGACGGCGGCGATGATCGGTGACTGGCGGTCGCTGCCGGGGGCGCTGGGCCTGTCCTTCGCGCTGCTGGGCTCGATGCTGGCGACGGGGGCGGTGGCCTCGGCGCTGTTCCCGTACTCGATCCCGCAGGAGGGCGCGTTCAAGAACGTGGTGCCGGGGCAGGGCGGTCTGGCCTGGATCTCGATCTTCGGCGGCATGCTGGCCGCCGCGCTGCTGTCCGCGCCGGTCATCGTGCCGACGATCTGGATGCACGTCACGGACCACCACGACGCGCTGTGGCTGATGGTGCCGGGCGGGCTCGTGTACGCGGCGCTCATCGGGTGGGCGGGGCTGCGGATCGCCGCCGGGCGCACGGCGAACCGGCTGCCGGAGATCCTGGCGGCGGTCAGCAAGGGCTGAGCCGCCGCCCTCGGCGGGAGGGGAAGCCGAGGGCTACGGGGCGACCGGTTCGCGGTCGTCCCGGTTGTCCTCGGCGAGCTGTTCCAGGAAGGGTTCGACGGCGGCCCGCCAGCCCTCCGGCTGGTCGTAGTGGACGAGGTGGCCCGCGTCCGCCACCTCCGCGTACTGGCCGCGGGGCAGGACCCGGACCATCTCCTGGGCCTCGGCGCGGCCCAGCTCACCGTCGAGGCCGCGCAGCACCAGCGCGGGGCACCGGACCTGGGCCAGCTCCTCCCAGTGGGCGTCGAAGACCCAGGTGGCGCGGGTACGGAGCATCTGGGTGCGGGAGAAGACCGGGCGCCAGCCGTCCTCGGTCTCGGCCATCACCTCGGCGTAGAACTCGCCGCGCGCGGGGTTCGGCCGCTCCACCCAGGGGTCGTCCTCGCCGAACCACTTCCGTACGTCGGCGAGGGTGGCGAAGGGCAGCGGCCAGGAGTCGAACCAGTCGCTCCACTCACGCTGGGAGGCCGCCCCGAGGGCGGAGGCCCGCATGTCGCAGACGACGAGGGCGCGGACGAGGTCGGGGCGCTTCGCGGCGAGCTGCCAGCCGGTGAGCGCTCCCATGGCGTGGCCGACGACGGTGACCGGGCCGAGCCCGAGCTGTTCGATCGCGGCCTCGGCGTCGGAGACGTAGGCGTCGCGGGTGTACGGGCCGTCGGCGGGCTTCTCGCTGCGGCCGTGGCCGCGCTGGTCGAGGCCGACCGCGCGGTGCCGTTCGGCGAGCCAGCGGGCGGTCGGGGCCCAGTGCGAGGCCCGGCCCATCAGCCCGTGCAGCAGTAAGACCCCGGGAGCGCCGGCCGCCTCCGCACGCTCCTTGGGCGGATCGGCGAACTCCCATGCCGCGAGGCGTACGCCGTCGGTTCCGGTCACATCGATGCGCCGCACCATAGTCCTGGCACCCCCTTCTGGTCCTCGATCACCGTGTGGTCGCGCCGCCAGGCTATCGAACTCATATTCGAAAATGGGGTTCCGCCACCCAACACCCCACGTTCGAGTGACACCGGTCAAGGATTGATGCCGACCGGCCTGGGGAGATCTTCAGCGGGAGGCGGGCCGCTCGGGGACAGGGGCCCGCGGGAGATGACCTTGAGAGCTCGGGGCTCCAGGTCAGCACAGGGGAGGAACGGCCCCGGCCTCTTCGGACGCCGGGGCCGCCCCCCCGGGGGGGGGGGGGCCCCCCCGCCCCCGGCCCCCAAAGACCCGCCCCCGGGCCGCCCCCCCCCCCCCCCCCCAACACCCGCGCCGCGGGACGGAG
>NZ_JAFEUF010000063.1:0-14278 GCF_016901035.1 Streptomyces durocortorensis | reverse complement strand
GGGGCCCGCGGCCCCCCCCGTGCCCCCCCGCGGGCCCCCCCCCCCCCCCGGGCCCCCCCCCCCCCCCGCCCGGCCCCGCCGGGGGCCCGCCCCCGGGGCGGGGGCGGCCCACGACGGCCTCGACAACGATGGCAGGCGGCGGCGCGAGGCGCCCCGCACCGGCCGGAACCGGGGCAGGGCGCAGTGTGCCGGGCACCGTGCGGTGCGCGTGACGGTACGACGGGCGCATTCCCTGCTCCCTCCCCGACCGTGCCGGCCGGAGCCGGCCGACACCCTCAGGTCCTCTGCCTGGCCTCAGCCTGGCATGTGACGCGTCCCGGGCGCTGCCGTTCCGGACGGAAACCGGCCCGCGCACATCACGGTTGTGTTGCCGCGGCCGGCGCGAGGCCGGCCGCCGCGTCAGCGCTTGGCGACGAACACGTGCGAGGCGACCTCGGTGTCCAGCTCGGCCGCCTCCCCGCTGGAGCCGACCAGCACCCCGCCGGGCGACTCGGTCACGCTCACGACGGACCCGGGCTGCACCCCGGCCCTGCGCAGCGTGTACATCAGCTGGGCGTCGGTCTGGATCGGCTCCCCGATCCGCCGCACCACCACGGTCTTGCCCTCGGCACCCGGGTCCAGCTCGGCCAGGCTCACCATGGAGGCGTCCAGGAACGACTCGGCCTCGGCCTTCTCGCCCAGCTCCTCCAGGCCCGGGATGGGGTTCCCGTACGGCGACTCCGTCGGGTGGCGCAGCAGCTCCAGCACCCGCCGCTCCACCGCCTCGCTCATCACGTGCTCCCAGCGGCAGGCCTCGGCGTGCACCTGCTCCCACTCCAGGCCGATCACGTCCACGAGCAGACACTCGGCGAGCCGGTGCTTGCGCATGACGCGGGTGGCGAGGCGGCGGCCCTCCTCGGTCAGCTCCAGGTGGCGGTCCCCCGCGACCTGGACCAGTCCGTCGCGCTCCATGCGGGCCACCGTCTGGCTGACCGTCGGACCGCTCTGGTCCAGCCGTTCGGCGATGCGGGCGCGCATCGGGACCACGCCTTCCTCTTCCAGTTCGAGGATGGTGCGGAGATACATCTCCGTGGTGTCGATCAGTCCGGACATACGTGCCCCTCATGCTCTGACTAGAAAACGTCGTGCGATGGCCCTGCACCAATTCTGACGCATAGCGCCGACAACCGTGCCGCCCCGGTGGAAGACCGGTGGAAGTGCGTACGGGCGGGGTCGCCGGGCGGTATTGACAGTCCACTGGTCCAGACCGCAACGTGATCGGCGGCACAGGCATTCCCGGACCGCCGGAAGCCTGCCGCACCACCCGCCCCACACCCCGTCGAAAGGGCTCTCCCCGATGAGCGACAGCAAGCTGGCCGGTCAGTTCTTCGATGCGGCGATCGGCCTGCTGACGCGGGTGCGGGACGAGGAGGCGGACAGCATCGCCGCGGCCGGCGCGGCCGTCGCGGACACCGTGGAGGCGGGCGGCCGGCTCTTCGCCTTCGGCGCGGGCCACTCCTCGCTGGCCGCCCAGGACGTCGTCTACCGGGCGGGCGGCCTCGCCCTGATGAACCTGCTCACCGTGCCCGGCGTCGTCGGCGTGGACGTCATGCCCGCCACGCTCGGCTCGGCGCTGGAGCGGGTGGACGGGCTCGCCTCGGCCGTCCTGGACTCCAGCCCCGCCACCGCCGGGGACCTCCTGGTGATCGTCTCGCTGTCCGGGCGCAACGCCCTGCCGGTCGAGATGGCGCAGAACGCCCGCGCCCTCGGGCTGAAGGTCATCGGCGTCACCTCGGTCGCGTACGCCGAGAACACCCGCTCCCGGCACGCCTCGGGCGGCTTCCTGCGGGACCACTGCGACATCGTCCTGGACAGCAAGATCGCGATCGGCGACGCGGAGCTGACGGCCCCCGGCGTCGAGGCCCCCTTCGCCCCCGCCTCGACCGTGGTGACCAGCGCGATCATGCAGGCGATGCTGGCGGCCGCCGTCGAGCGGCTGGCGGCCCGGGGCGTCGAGCCGCCGATGCTGCGCTCGGGGAACGTCGACGGCGGCCACGAGTGGAACGGCCGGGTCATGACGGAGTACCGGGACCGGATCTTCTACCGGCACTGAGCGAGTACGTCGGGCGGCCCGGCTACCGCTGCTGAGCCCGAGCCGCCGGGAGGCGCGTGGGCAGGGTGACCCGGGCCGTCAGCCCGCCGCCCGGGTTGGCCCGCGCGCCGACGTCCCCGCCGTGCGCCCGCGCCACCGACGCCACGATGGAGAGCCCGAGGCCCGCGCCCTCGCCGGGTGCGTGGCGGCGGGCCTGCGCCCGGCGGAACGGTTCGAACAGCAGCGGCACGGTCGCCGGGTCCACCTCGGGCCCGGTGTTGGCGACCTCCAGCCCGTCCGGCCCGACCCGGACTCTCACGGTCCCACCGGGGTGGTTGTGGCGCAGCGCGTTGGCGACCAGGTTGTGCACGAGGTGGTCCAGGAGGACCGCGTCGCCCTCGACCGTCACCGGCCGGGCCGCCACCTCGACGGTGATGTTCCGCTCCTCCGCCTCGGCGGCCAGCGCCTCGGTGACCGTGGAGACCGTCTCGTCCAGCGCGACCCGCTCCCGCCGCCGCAACCCCTCGTCGGAGACCGCGAGGAGCAGCAGCCCTTCGATGAGCTGCTCACTGTTGGCGGCGGTGTCGATGAGCTTGTCCCGGATCCAGGCGACCTTCTCGGGCGGAGGGTCGTCGGCGAGCCCGATCTCGGCGGCGGCCCGCTGCACGGCGAGCGGCGTGCGCAGCTCATGGGCGGCGTTGGCGGCGAACCGCTGCCGGGCGGCGACGAGCTGCTCGATCCGGTCGAGCATCCCGTCGAAGGTGTCGGCCAGCTCCTTCAGCTCGCCGGGCGGGGCCTTCAGCGCGAGGCGTTCGTGCAGGTTGGAGCCGGAGAGCCGGCGGGCGCGGGCGGTGATGACGCCGACCGGCCGCAGCACCCGGCCCGCCATCCACCAGGCGAGGGCCACGGAGAGCGCGGAGTAGACGGCGAGGGAGACCCCGGAGACGGTCAGCAACTGGCTGAGGGCCGCGTCCCCGGCGGCGGTGCTGACCTTCTGCGCGACCGCGTACTGCCCGGGTTCGATGACGGCGGTCTGCGCCCACTCCGAGGAGGGAAGGGCGGGGGCGGCCGTCCCCGCGTCGAGCCGGACGGTGGGGACGGCCGGGGCGACGGCCGTGACGATCCCGGCGTACACGTTCTCGCTGACCAGCAGGTAGACGATGGCCAGGAGCAGGACGCCGGCCAAGACCAGCAGCCCGCCGTACAGCGCGGCGAGACGGGTGCGCTCACTGTTCACGGGGTACCGCTCCCGTGGCCGTCGGGGGCTTGGTGGCTGCCGCCGTCCCCGATGCGGTATCCGGCCCCGGGCACGGTCTCGATCACGGGCGGCGCCCCCAGTTTCGTACGGAGTTTGGAGAGGGTGACGCGGACCGCGTTGGTGCGGTAGCTGGTGTCCTGCTCCCACACCTCCTCGATCAGGTCCTCGCCGCTGACGACCGCGCCCTCGGCCCGCAGCAGGGTCTCCAGCACGGCGAACTCCTTGCGGGAGAGAGAAAGGAAGCGGCCGTCGCGGCAGACCTGGCGGCGGGCGGTGTCCAGCCGCAGTCCGGCCCGTTCCAGGACGGGCGGCAGGGCGGGGCGGGCGCGGCGGCCCAGCGCGAGGACCCGGGCGAGGAGTTCGTCGTACGCGAACGGCTTGGTCAGGTAGTCGTCGGCGCCGAGGCCGAGGCCGGCCACCCGGTCCCGTACGGTCCCCGCGGCCGTCAGCATCAGGATCCGGGTCAGCAGGCGCAGGGCGACCACGCGGCGGCACACCTCGTCGCCGTGCAGCCCCGGCAGGTCGCGGTCGAGGATCATCACGTCGTACGCGCCGAACCGCAGCCGCTCCAGCGCCGCCGGCCCGTCGGGCGCGATGTCCACGGCGACGGCGTCACGGCGCAGCCCCTCGGCGATCATCTCCGCCAGGAATTCCTCGTCCTCCACCACCAGCACGCGCATGGGCCCTGTGTACCCGAAAGCGATGTTTCGCCGGTGTAAGCATCGGCGCTGAGAGAAACGAAACAGCGTTCTCGCGCACGCTCGGGCCGACGTACCCGACCTGTCGGCAACCGACGAGGAGCCCTCATGAACCAGACCCTTTCCGGCCGGACCGCCGCGCGCTCACGCGGGCGCTCCCTCGCCGCGGCCTGTGCGCTGGCCGCCGCCCTCGCGCTGACGGCCACCGCCTGCTCGGGCGACGACGGCGGCGGCACGAAGGACGGCGGATCGGCGTCCGACAGCAAGAAGACGAAGGAGGACCAGGCCCTGGAGCACCGTAAGTGCCTCCGGGAGCAGGGCCTGGACATCCCCGAGCCGAAGCCGGGCGAGAACGGCATGGGCGTGACCATCGACGGCGGCTCGATGGGCAAGGAGAAGATGGAGAAGGCGTTCAAGGCCTGCGAGGACAAGGCGGCCGGCGGCGGGCCCAAGGAGCTGTCGCAGGCGGAGAAGGACAAGATGGTCGCCTACGCCCGGTGCATGCGCCAGAACGGTTTCGACATGCCCGACCCGAAGTTCGACGGCGGGGCGATGCAGGCGGCGCCCGCGCTGAAGTCGAAGGACATGAAGAAGTTCGAGAAGGCCAACAAGGCGTGCGAAAGCGCCGGCCGATGAAGCGGGGACGGGCCGTGACGGCGGCGGTGGCGGTGGCCGTGCTCGCGGTGACGGCCGGCTCGGTCGCCCTCACGCAGCTCGGCGGCGAGGAGGAGGCCGGCGCGGCGAAGAACACCGGGCTGCCCCCGGCCACCGCCCCGGTCGAGCGCGGGGACCTGCGCGACAGCGCCCAGGCCGACGGGACGCTCGGCTACGACAAGGAGCGCAAGGTCAACGCGGGCGCGGCGGGCACCGTGACCTGGACACCGCGCACCGGCTCGACCGTGGAGCGGAACGAGCGGCTGTACGAGATCGACGGGCGGCCGGTCCGCCTGCTGTACGGCTCCGGGCCGATGTACCGGACGCTGAAGCCGGGCGACAAGGGCCGGGACGTGGAGCAGCTGGAGCGCAATCTCGCGGAGCTGGGCTACACGGGCTTCACCCCGGACCAGGAGTACACCGACCTGACGGCGGCGGCCGTCAAGCGCTGGCAGAAGTCCCACGACGCCAAGCAGACCGGCAAGGTCGGGCCGGGGGACGTCGCGTTCGCCCCGGGGAAGGTCCGTATCAAGAGCGTCGGGGCGGGCGTGGGCGAGCAGGCGCAACCGGGCGCCCCGGTCCTCGAAACGACCGGCTCGGAGCGCATCGTCACCTTCCAGCTGGAGGTTGCGGAGAGCCAGTTGGCCAAGGTGGGCACGAAGGTCGAGGTGGAGCTGCCGGACGGCACGACCGCGCCCGGGAAGGTCTCGTCGGTGGGCCGGACCGCGAAGCCCGGCGACGACCCGCAGGACGACACCCCCAAGGTGACGCTGACCGTCTCCTTCGACGACCCGGACGAGGTCGGCGGCTTCGACCAGTCGCCGGTCACGGTGAACCTGACGGGCGAGACCCGCAAGGACGTCCTGACCGTCCCGGTGAACGCGCTGCTGGCCCTGCCCGGCGGCGGCTTCGGCCTCCAGGTCGTCCAGGGCGGTACGGCCCGTGAGGTGAAGGTCGAGCTGGGCATGTTCGCGGAGGGGCGGGTCGAGGTGTCCGGCGGCGGTCTGCGCGAGGGCATGAAGGTCGGGGTGCCCAAGATATGAGCACCAACGCCGCCGCGGCCCCGGTGCCCCGCCCCCGTACGGTCGTCGCCCTCTCCGGCGTCACCAAGGAGTACCCGGGCCCGGTCGCCGCGCTGCGCGGGGTGGACCTCACCGTCGAGGAGGGCGAACTCCTCGGCATCGTGGGCCCGTCGGGCTCCGGCAAGTCCACGCTGCTGCACATCATCGGCACCCTGGACCGCCCCACCGCCGGCTCCGTCCACATCGCGGGCCACGACGTGGCGGCGCTCTCCGACCGCAGGCTCTCCGCGCTGCGCGCCCAGCACGTGGGCTTCGTCTTCCAGGCGTTCCACCTGGTCCCGGGCGTCAGCGCCCGCGACAACGTGGCGGAGGGCCTGCTCTACTCCGGCCTCTCCCGCTCGGTGCGCCGCCGCCGGGCGGCCGAGGCCCTGGACCGGGTCGGCCTGGCGGACCGCCTCGACCACAAGCCGCACCAGCTGTCCGGCGGCCAGAAGCAGCGGGTCGCCATCGCCCGTGCGGTGGTCGGCGAACCCGCGCTGCTGCTGGCCGACGAGCCGACCGGGGCGCTCGACTCGGCGTCCGGGGAGGCGGTGATGGGGCTGCTGCGCGACCTCAACCGGGAGGGGGCCACGATCGCGGTCATCACACATGACACGGAGATCGCGGCGCAGTTGCCGCGCGAGGTGCGGATCCGGGACGGCCAGGTGGTCGCGGACGTGACCCACGGGCTCGGGCACGGACTCGCGGTGACGACGGGAGCGGAGCTGTGAGCGCCACGCGAGTCCGTGGGGGGAACCGGCTGAAGGCGGCCCGGCTGAGCCCCCGGGACGTGGCCCACGTCGGCTCGTCCGGCCTGCGCAGCCGCCCGATGCGGGTGGTGCTCTCGGCCCTGGGCATCGCCATCGGCATCGCCACGATGATCTCGGTGGTCGGCATCTCCGCCTCCAGTCAGGCGCAACTCCTGCGCGAGCTGGACAAGTTGGGCACCAACCTGCTCGTCGCCTCGCCCGGTGAGTCGATGTTCGCCGGGGAGGAGGTGAAGCTGCCCGAGGAATCGGTCGGGATGGTGGGCCGGATCAACGGTGTGCGGGACGTGGGGGCGACGGCGGATCTGGACGCGACCGTGCGCCGCAACGAGAAGGTCGACGAGGACGACACCGGCGGAATCGCGGTGAAGGCGACGACGGCGGACCTGCTGCGCGTCCTGCGCGGCGAGGTCGGCAGCGGCAGCTGGCTGAACGCGGCCACCGGCCGCTACCCCTCGGTGGTGCTCGGCCATGTGGCGGCGGAGCGCCTGGGGGTGACGAAGCCGGGCGAGCAAGTATGGCTGGGCGAAAGGTACTTCACCGTCACCGGCGTCCTCGACCCGCTCCCCCTCGCCCCGGAGATCGAGCGCTCCGCCCTGGTCGGCTGGGAGGGTGCGAAGCGCCTGCTGGACTTCGACGGCCACCCGACGTCGGTGTACGAGCGCTCGACGGACGCGGCGGTCCAGGACGTACGCAAGGTGATGGCGGCGACGATCGACCCGCAGAACCCGCAGAACGTGCAGGTCACCGACCCGTCGTCGGCGCTCCGCGCGAAGGCGGCGACCGAGGGGGCGTTCAGCAGCCTGCTGCTGGGCCTGGGCGGCATCGCACTGCTCGTCGGAGGCGTCGGGGTCGCCAACACCATGATCATCTCGGTGCTCGAGCGGCGGTACGAGATCGGCCTGCGCCGCTCGCTGGGCGCGACCCGGGGCCAGATCCGGATCCAGTTCGTCACGGAGTCGCTGATGCTGTCGGGCCTCGGCGGCCTGGCGGGGGTGGCGCTGGGCGCGGCGGCGACGGGGGTGTACGCGCACTCCGGCGGGCTGCCGTGGGTGGTCCCGCTGTGGGCGGTCGGCGGCGGCTTCGGCGCGACGCTGGTGATCGGCACGGTGGCGGGCCTGTACCCGGCGGTGCGGGCGTCCCGCCTCTCCCCGACACTGGCGCTGCACGCGGCGTGAGAGGGGCCGGGGGAAGCCCGCCGGACACCGCCTAAAGGCTGTTCCCCGCCCCCGTCACCTGGGCCAGGTCGACCGCCCCCGCGACCCGGGCCGCGACCGTTTCCGCGTACGCCGTGTCGGTACGTTCGAACGCGGCCCGGTTCGCGGCGCGGAGGAACGTCAGCACGCCCAGCGTCCGGCCCCGGCTCCGGAGCACCGCGCACAGCGCGTGCGCCGCGTCCCGGGGCCAGCGGCGCTCCACGGCCCAGCCGGCCGGGTCGGCGTCACCGGCGGCGGCGCTCGTCCGGACGGTGCCGGTGCGCTCGACCGACTGGAGGGCCGGGTGGCCGGGGCCGTAACGGGCCGGGACGGCCCCGGCGGAGACCGGGAGGCAGGGGCCCGGGGCGTCGAACGGTGTGGCGGCCGTACGCACCAGGCGCTCGCCCGCCACCAGGTCGACCAGGACGTGGTCGGCGAACCCGGCGAGCGCGAAGTCCAGCAGGGAGGTCGCCGCCTCCATCGGGTCCTCGCACTCGGAGGCCGTACGGGCGGCCCGGTGCAACTGGCTCGTCCGGAACCGCAGCCGGTCGGCCTCCTGCTCGGCGAGCTTGGCGGCGGTGACGTCCTGGAACAGCCACCCCACCCCGAGCGGAACCGGCTCCTCCGTCAGCGGCGAGGCCAGCCGCAGGAATCCGCTGCGCCAGCACCGCCGCCGCTCGCCCTCGGCCGTCCGCAGCGTCACCCACAGCTCGGCCGGGGCGCTCGGGGCTCCTTCGGCGAGCACATGGTGCAGGGCCGCCTCCAGCTCCTCGACGCCCTGGACGACCAGCTCGCCGAGCGGGCGGCCGAGGAGGGCCGTGCGGCCCCCGCCGAGCGCCCGGGAGGCGTACGCGTTGACGACCGTGGGCCGCAGGTCGACGTCGACGAGGACGACACCCCAGGACGCGTCCTCCAGCAGGGCCTCGCTCAGCGCGATCGCCCGCTCCAGGTCGATCTGGGCGTGCACCTCGCTGAACGCGCAGTAGACCCCGGCCGGCTGCCCGTCCGCGCCGCGCACCCCGGCGGACTGGGTCCGCACCAGCACCCGGCCGCCGTCCTTGCGCAGCAGCGCGAACTCGTGCACCTGCCGCCCCGGCGCGTCCATGGCCGACATCAGCCGCGCCTGCACCTCGTCCGCGTCGGCCCGGCGCACCGCCCAGCCGGCGAAGCCGCTGCGGCCCACGGCCTCGTCCGCCGACCAGCCGAGGACGCGTTCGGCCTCGCGGTTCCAGTGGGTGACCGTGCCGGCCGCGTCGAACGCGCAGAGCGCGGCGTCCATGCCGTCGAGCAGCGCCGCCAGCAGCTCGGACCCGTCGGGCGCACCGGGGATCGAGGCCTCGTCGGCCCGGACCCCGGGGTCGGCGGAGAGCCCCGGTGGCCCGCCGCCGGAATCCTCGTCCGGTCCGAGCTCGTCGGTGGTCCCGCTGCTCCTGGAAGCACCCATTCCGCACCCCCCGCAGAACGTGTCGGCCGTTTCCCCACGCGTCGCCGCGTGTATTGCTGCACGTCAGACCATTCAACTCGAACGTGACCCAGCACACATCCACTTCGCCCAAATCTTCTGACCCGGTCCGGCGAATAAATCGGTTGAACCGCGATCGGGGGCGCTCGTAGGCTGTGGAGCACACAGGAAAGGAGGTGTTCCGGAAGTGATTTCTCTTCGGACTCGTGAGGTGGCTGCGGGCTGACGCCCGTCGTCGCACTCTTTCTGCAGTGCAGGCCGGTCGCCGGCCAATCCCCAGCAGTCACCGACCCGCAGGCTCGCCGGTAAGTCCGGCCGGCTCCTCTGTGCACGGAGGAACCAGAGCCTGCGGGTTTCTGCGTTGTACGGGCCCCTGT
Source organism: Streptomyces durocortorensis (assembly GCF_016901035.1). Taxonomy (GTDB): domain Bacteria; phylum Actinomycetota; class Actinomycetes; order Streptomycetales; family Streptomycetaceae; genus Streptomyces; species Streptomyces durocortorensis. The sequence goes on along the minus strand of NZ_JAFEUF010000063.1, from coordinate 4,734 downwards.
CCGGGTCCGGGCGACGGGTCCTACGGGCAGAGCCGCTCGACCCGCCACCGGCCGCCCGGCTCACCGCCCTCCCTGACGTACCGCAGCCGGTCGTGCAGCCGGTTCTCGTGCCCCTGCCAGAACTCGATCGTCTCGGGCACCACCCGGAAGCCGCCCCAGTGCGGCGGGGCCGGGACCTTCTCGCCCTCGGGGTAGCGGGCAGCCAGCTCCTCGTACCGGGCGAGCAGCTCCTCGCGGGAGCCGACGACGGTGGACTGGGCGCTGGCCCACGCACCGAGCTGGGAGCCGTGCGGGCGGGTGCGGAAGTAGCCCACGGTCTCCTCGCGGGAGGTGCGGGCGGCGGTGCCGGTGACGATGACCTGGCGGGCCATCGGGTGCCAGGGGAAGAGGAGCGAGACGCAGGGGTTCGCGGTCAGCTCGCGGCCCTTGCGGGAGTCGTAGTTGGTGAAGAAGACGAAGCCGCGGTCGTCGTAGCTCTTGAGCAGCACCGTGCGCGCGGACGGGCGGCCGTCCGGGGTGGCGGTGGAGACGACCATCGCGTTGGGCTCGTGCAGCACCCCGCCGACGGCGACCTGCCGGAACCAGCGGGCGAACTGCTCCATCGGATCGGCGGCGAGGTCGCGCTCGACGAAATCCTCCGAGCGGTACTGCTCGCGCATGGCTGCCGGATCGGTGGGGGAATCGTCGGGGAGAGGTCCCGAGGAACCTTCTGGTGTGGGCACGGGCCCATCCTGCCGCAGTGGGCGAGTGTGCCCGGCGGGGAGGGGCCGTAACCACGCCCCGCCGAAAGGGGCCCCTGTGCCGGATGTCACGCTTCCCCGCATCGGAGGAACCCGCCAATATCTTGGAGCAGGCCGCTGTGGCTTCCGCACAGCCCAGCGCGCCGCGCACCGCCCGCCGAACTGAGGGAGCCGCCTGATGTCCGACTTCGTACCCGGTCTTGAGGGAGTCGTCGCGTTCGAAACGGAGATCGCCGAACCGGACAAGGAAGGCGGTTCGCTCCGCTATCGCGGGGTCGACATCGAGGATCTGGTCGGTCACGTCTCCTTCGGCAATGTGTGGGGCCTGCTGGTGGACGGGGCGTTCAACCCCGGTCTGCCGCCCGCCGAGCCGTTCCCGATCCCGGTGCACTCGGGTGACATCCGGGTCGACGTGCAGTCGGCGCTGGCGATGCTCGCCCCCGTCTGGGGCCTGAAGCCGCTGCTGGACATCGACGAGGCGACCGCCCGGGACGACCTGGCGCGGGCCGCGGTGATGGCCCTGTCGTACGTCGCCCAGTCGGCGCGCGGCCAGGGGCTGCCGATGGTGCCGCAGAGCGAGATCGACAAGGCGCACTCGGTGGTCGAGCGCTTCATGATCCGCTGGCGCGGCGAGCCGGACCCGAAGCACGTGAAGGCGGTCGACGCGTACTGGACGTCGGCGGCGGAGCACGGCATGAACGCGTCCACGTTCACCGCCCGGGTCATCGCCTCGACCGGCGCGGACGTAGCGGCGGCCCTGTCCGGCGCGGTGGGCGCGATGTCGGGCCCGCTGCACGGCGGCGCACCGTCCCGGGTCCTCGGCATGATCGAGGAGATCGAGCGTACGGGCGACGCGTCCGCGTACGTGAAGCAGGCGCTGGACCGGGGCGAACGCCTGATGGGCTTCGGCCACCGCGTCTACCGCGCCGAGGACCCGCGCGCCCGCGTCCTGCGCCGCACGGCCCGCGAGCTGGCGGCCCCGCGCTTCGAGGTGGCGGAGGCGCTGGAGAAGGCGGCCCTGGAGGAGCTGCACAACCGCCGCCCGGACCGGGTGCTGGCGACGAACGTGGAGTTCTGGGCGGCGATCGTGCTGGACTTCGCGGAGGTCCCGGCGCACATGTTCACGTCGATGTTCACGTGTGCCCGGACGGCGGGCTGGTCGGCGCACATCCTGGAGCAGAAGCGCACGGGCCGGCTGGTGCGCCCGTCGGCGACGTACGTGGGTCCGGGGACGCGGAACCCGCGCGAGATCAGCGGGTACGAGGACATCGTCGCGGGCTGAGCCGGGGCCGGGGATGTTCCCAGGGCGGTGAACGTGCCGGTGCGTATCCGGGGGCGGTGAACGTGCCGGTGCGGGGTAAACGTACCGGCACGTTTCCGGCGCATGCCGGCGCGCTCCCGGCACGAGGAGGCAGACCATGACCACGCCCCGCCCGTCCCTGACCCTGTCCAGCACGGTTCTCGACGCTCCGGACGCGGCGGAGTTGGCAGACTTCTACCGCCGGCTCCTGGGGTGGGAGACCGCCCAGGAGGAGCCCGGCTGGGTGAAGCTGCTGCCACCCGGCGGCGGCTCGGGCCTGGGCTTCCAGACGGAGAAGGCGTACGTGCCCCCGGCCTGGCCCGCCTCCCCCGGCGACCAGCTGATGATGCTGCACCTGGACTTCGAGGTGGCCGACCTGGAGACGGCCGTGGCCCACGCGGTCGCGGAGGGCGCGAGGCCCGCGGAGTTCCAGCCGCAGCACGACGTACGGGTGCTGTTCGACCCGGTGGGCCACCCGTTCTGCCTGTTCGTGAACGAAGAGGCCCCGGGCGAACCTCCGGCGATCAGCCCCGAGTGGGTGGCGGAGCAGACCCGGGAGATCGCCGAGCAGGACCGGCTGACGGTCCAGGACGCGGTGGCCCCGGACCCGTCGGGCCCGTCGGGCCCGGCAGGCCCGACCAGGCAGCCGGAGCCGGAAGCGCAGCCGTAGCTCAGCCGCGGCGGACGCGGCGGACGGCGATGACGTTGTCGGTGACGGTCGCCGTCTCCCCGCCGGGCCCGGTGGCGGTGCGCTCGGGCGCGTGGCACCGCTCGGTGTGCCATCCGTCGCCGAGTTCCAGGGACGCGCGTACGTCGTCGGGGCCGGGGAACGTCACGTCCTCGTGGCCGTCCCGCCAGGACCAGGGCGCGAGCGAGGCGTGCTCGACCAGTACCAGGAGCCCGCCGGGGGCGACGGCCTCGGCGGCGCGCCGGAGGACCTGCTCCCGGGGGATCTCCACAGGGGTGTGGAAGTAGCTGGCGGTGACGAGCTCGAAGGACCCCTCGGGGAAGGACCGGGCGAGGTCGTGCCGGCTCGGGTGGACGCGGTCGGTCAGCCCGGCCGAGGCGGCCCCGGCGGCGACGCGCTCCAGGGCGGTCGCCGAGACGTCGACGGCGGTGACGTCCCAGCCGAGCGAGGCGAGCCACAGGGCGTCACCGCCGTGCCCGCAGCCGAGATCGAGCGCGCGACCGCCGTCACCGCCACCCGGCCCGGGGGCCAGGGCGGTGACGACCTCGGCGAGGACGGCGTTGGGCCGGGTGCCCCACTGCGGGTCGACGCCTGCGTAGTGCTTCTCCCAGAACGCGGCGGAGTCGGTGGCCTTGGTGGTGTCGCTGCTCATGCCTGATTCCCTTTCGTCTGCCTGCTGCGCTTCCTGATGAGGAAGGTGCGCCTCCTGCTGAGGAAGGTGCGCTGCGGCCTGCCGCCCTTGCAAGCTTCCATGCCGTTTCGGCAACCTGGCTCCCATGGGAGACACGGGAAGCAAGGACGACGTCCTGGCGGCGGTCGGCCCCCGCCTGCGCGAACTGCGGCGCAGGCACGGCATGACGCTGGCCGAGCTGGCGGAGCGGACGGGGATCAACGAGAGCACGCTGTCCCGCCTGGAGGGCGGCACGCGGAAGCCGACGCTGGAGCTGCTGCTGCCGCTGGCGGAGGTCCACCAGGTTCCGCTGGACGAACTGGTCGGAGCACCGCGCACGGGCGACCCCCGGATCCACCTCCGCCCGGTCACGAGGGACGGCCTCACGTACGTACCGCTGAGCCGCCCGGGCGGGGTCCAGGCCCACAAACTGCTGATCCGCCCGAGCCCGGCGAGCACGGAGCCGACCCTGCGGACCCACGAGGGCTTCGAGTGGCTGTACGTCCTGGCCGGACGGCTCCGCCTGATCCTGGGCGAACGGACGCTGGTCCTGAAGCCGGGCGAGGCGGCCGAGTTCGACACGCATGTCCCGCACTGGCTCGGCCCCGACGACGACCGGACGGTGGAACTGCTCGTCCTCTTCGGCCACCAGGGCGAACGAGCCCACCTGAGGGCCCGCCAGGAGCCTTTGCGAGGATCGGCGGATGGGACACCCTGAGGCAGTATCCGTGCGCCATTCCCCCTCGACCTGGCAACAGCCGTGCCCCGCACCGGCTTCGGCCGGGCGCAGCGCCCTGACGGAGGCGGTCGCGGACCGCATACGGGGCCGGGGCCCGGGCCGGCTGCTGGTCGGCATCGACGGCTTCACGGCAGCGGGGAAGACGAGTTTTGGGCACGAACTGGCCGCTCACATGGCCGAGTCGGGCCGCCCGGTGCTCCGGGCCACGCTGGACGACTTCAAGAACCCGTGGAAGGACCGGCACCTGTACGACCGGGAGTCGGGCGAGGGCTACTACCTCAACGCGTACGACTACGCCTCGGCCAAGCGCCTCCTCCTGGACCCCGCCCGCTCGCCGGAGGCGGAGTCGTGCGCCCTGTGCTCGATCGACCCGCTGACGCAGGAGAGCCACGCGGCCGAGACGACCCCGCTCGCCCCGAACTCGGTGCTGATCGTGGACGGTGTCTTCGCGTTCCGGCCGGAGATCGACGCGTACTGGGACTTCCGGATCTGGATGGACGTGGACGCCGAACTCTCCGTACGCCGCGGCGCGGAACGCGACCAGGACTGGGCGGGCTCGGACGCGGAGGCGATCCACCGAAACCGGTACCTGGTGGC
>NZ_JAFEUF010000590.1 GCF_016901035.1 Streptomyces durocortorensis | reverse complement strand
CGCGTCGCCAACGCGTTGGCCATTCCGTCTCAAGAGTTGATTACTGCAAGTAAGCGTTTAGACGCGCCACGCTCTTCTGGCGGCTACTGGCACCAAGTCACACGGCTGCGCCGCAACACATCGATGACTTCTGCTCGAATGCGAAGCGCCCGCCACGTGCCCTGGCAAGGTCGACTGTCTATGTAGACAGCTACGATCAGGCAGCTGATATCAATTGGTCAGGCGGGTCATCGCACGCGTCGCGGTGAACACGGTCGATGTTCCGATTGGGATTACCAAGGC
>NZ_JAFEUF010000589.1 GCF_016901035.1 Streptomyces durocortorensis | reverse complement strand
TTCAGACACCGGCACGACGAGCCGCCGCCGCAGGAGTGCCCGCCGGAGTGGCCGCCCGAGCCGGAGTCGCCGCCGGACCCGGAGTCGCCCCACGACGACCACCAGCCGCCGCCGGAGTCGCCGCCGCCGAAGCTGTCGCCGCCCCCCGATGCCACGCTCGACGAACGCCGGCTTCCCTTGCGCTTGTTCGACGGCCGACTGCCGCCGGTGGCCCGCAGAACGGCCAGCAGCCCTCCGACGACGACCGCGGCGATCACTATCGCGATGAAGACGCCCATGGCC
>NZ_JAFEUF010000062.1:3152-33151 GCF_016901035.1 Streptomyces durocortorensis | reverse complement strand
GTCCGGGGGCGGGGTCAGTCGGACGGCGGGCCGCTGCCGGTGCCGAGCAGGAGCGGGCCGGTGGGGGAGGCGACGAGGTCGGCGACGGTGATCGGGTCCAGTGCGGCGTAGAAGGCACCCTGGGCGCGGCGCAGGGCCCCGCGCAGCCGGCAGGCCGAGCGCAGGGGGCAGGGGGTGTCGCCCTCGCACTCGACGACTTCCTCCGGCCCCTCCAGTTCCCGCACCAGTGAGCCGATCGACGCGGAACGGCCGGCCGGGGTCAGGGTGAGCCCGCCGCCCCGGCCGCGACGGGCTTCGAGGAGACCGAGGTGCTGGAGCCGGGCGACGACCTTCGCGGTGTGCGTGTACGGGACTCGCATGGTGGCCGCCACCTCGCGGGTGGTCGGCGCTTCCTCGCCCTCGGCGACCGCCAGCCGCATCAGGACGCGGAGTGCCACGTCGGTGAATCTCGTCAGGCGCATGGGGTCAGCGTAGATAAGTTGCATGAGCGATGCAAATTAAAAGGGGTGTTCGACGGCGGGGATCAACGTGCCCCGCCCGAAGGTGGATTAGTCGCACTCTTTTGTGTAATGGCGGGCCGGTCCTCCTGCTGAAAGGCTTTTGCTCGCAGGTCAGCCCATGATCGAGAGGACGTCAGATGTCCGTTGGTGAAGAGGTTCGCGACACGCAGGCGCCGCCGCAGCAGAGTCTGGGGACGGCAGCTGCGCGGAACCTCGCGACGACCACCAAATCCGCGCCGCAGATGCAGGAGATCACCTCGCGGTGGCTGCTGAAGATGCTGCCGTGGGTGCAGGTACAGGGCGGTACGTACCGGGTGAACCGTCGGCTCAGCTATTCGGTCGGTGACGGCCGGGTGACCTTCGTCCAGACCGGGGACCGGGTGGCCGTGATCCCCGCGGAGCTGGGGGAGCTGCCCGCCCTGCGGGACTTCGGCGACGAGGAGGTGCTCGCCGAGCTCGCCCGCAGGTGCGAGCAGCGGGACGTGGCCGCGGGGGAGGTGCTCGCCGCCTCGGGGGACGCGGCGGACCGGGTCTACCTGCTGGCGCACGGCAAGGTCGAGAAGATCGGCTCCGGTCTCTACGGGGACGAGACGGAGCTGGGGGTGCTCGCCGACGGCGCGTACTTCGGCGACCAGAGCCTGATCGACGGCAGCGCCGTCTGGGAGTACACCGCCCGCGCGGTCACCCCGTGCACACTCCTCACCCTGAGCCGGGCCGATGTGTACAACCTCGCGGAGCGCGCCGAATCGCTGCGCGGCCATCTCGCCGGACTGCTCTCCATCCCGCACCAGCGGACCAACCACTACGGCGAGGCGGCGATCGACCTCTCCGCGGGACATGTGGGGGAGGCGGTCGTCCCGCACACCTTCGTCGACTACGACGCGGCGCCCCGCGAGTACGAACTGAGCGTCGCCCAGACGGTGCTGAAGGTCCACAGCAGGGTCGCCGACCTCTACAACCAGCCGATGAACCAGACCGAGCAGCAGTTGCGGCTCACGGTCGAGGCGCTGCGCGAGCGCCAGGAGCACGAGCTGATCAACAACCGGGAGTTCGGCCTTCTCAACAACTGCGACTACGGGCAGCGGATCCAGCCCCACGACGGGGTGCCCGGCCCGGACGACATGGACGAGCTCCTCTCACGCCGCCGCGGATCGAAGCTCTTCCTCGCCCACCCGAAGGCCATCGCCGCCTTCGGCCGTGAGTGCAACCGGCGCGGACTCGTCCCGGAGAGCGTCGACATCGGCGGCCACCATGTGCCCGCCTGGCGCGGGGTGCCGATCTTCCCGTCCAACAAGATCCCCGTCACCGACGCCCGCACCACCTCCATCATCTGCATGAGGACCGGCGAGGCCGAGCAGGGCGTCATCGGCCTGCAGCAGACCGGGATCCCCGACGAGATCGAGCCGAGCCTCTCGGTCCGCTTCATGGGCATCGACGAGCAGGCGATCATCTCCTACCTCGTGACGGCCTACTACTCCGCCGCCATCCTGGTACCGGACGCCCTCGGAGTGCTGGAGAACGTCGAGGTCAGCCGCTGGCGCTGATCCCGAGTCACCCCCGGGGTCCGCACCCACAGCCTCGCCCCAGGGAGTTGACCGTGACCATGACCAGTACGGACGCAGCGACGGAAGGGCACGAGGCCGCGGCGCTCCTGGAGCGCACCCGCGCCGTCGTCGACCCGCATCTGCGATCGGCCGTGGAGTCGCTGCCCGGCGGCATACGCCGGATCGCGATGTACCACTTCGGCTGGGAGAACGCCGACGGAACCCCGGCCGCCGGCCAGGCCGGCAAAGCCATCAGGCCGGCCCTCGTGCTGGCCGCCGCCCGCGCGCTGGGCGGCGATCCGGAACGCGCGGTCCGGGCCGCCGTCGCCGTCGAACTCGCCCATAACTTCACCCTGCTCCACGACGACGTCATCGACGAGGACACCACCCGCAGGCACCGGCCCACCGCCTGGGCGGTGTTCGGGATCCCGGACGCCATCATCACCGGCGACGCCATGCTCGCCCTCGCCCAGCGGCTGCTCGCCGAGGACCCGCACCCGGCCGCGGCACTCGCCGTCGCCCGCCTCTCCACCTGCGTCATCGAGCTGTGCGCGGGCCAGCAGGCGGACTGCGCCTTCGAGGAGCGCGGACCCGACGAGGTCACGCTCGACGAATGCCTCGCCATGGCGACCGCCAAGACCGGTGCCCTGCTCGGCTGCGCCTGCGCGCTCGGGGCGCTCTACGCCGGGGCGGAGGACCGGGCGGTCCGCGCGATGGACGGGTTCGGACGGGAGGCCGGACTCTCGTTCCAGCTCATCGACGACCTGATCGGCATCTGGGGCGACCCCGACCGCACCGGCAAGCCCGTCGGGGCCGACCTGGCCGCCCACAAGAAGTCCCTGCCCGTGGTCGCCGCCCTCACCTCGGGCACCCCGGCCGCCGCCGAACTCGCCGCGCTCTACCGGGGGCCCATGAACACCGCAGCCGAGGTGAGCAGGGCGGCCGACGCGGTGGACCGGGCCGGCGGGCGGGACTGGGCGCAGGTCTGCGCGGCCGACCGGATGGCCCGCGCGGTCCACCACCTCTCCCGCGCGGTCCCCGACCCGAGCGCGGCGGGAGATCTGCTGGCCCTGGCCGAATTCGTCACCCGCCGCACCAGCTGACCCACCTCACGTGACCGGCGCAGTCGCCTCAACTCTAGTATTCCGGAGGTCGGTTGAAGGAAAGCAGCGGAGAGGCGGCAGCCCGTCATGGGTATACGGATCCAGCAGGCGGAGCAGCGCGACCGGGAGCTGGTCGTCTCGGTCATGGAGGAGGCCTTCCACGACGACCCGGTCAGCAGCTGGGTGTTCCCCGACGAGGCGCACCGGCGCGCGGTGCACGGCAGGTTCCTCGGCGTCTTCGTCGACGTCGCCCTCGCCGAGGGCCGTATCGACATCGCCGAGGACGGGGCGGCGGTGGCCCTGTGGCTGACGGTGCCCGCCGGGGCCCCCGAGGAGGAGGACCCCACGCCCGCCCTGATGCGGGCGACCGCCGACCCCGACAACGAGCGCTGCGAACTGGTGGGCAGGCTCACCGGGGCCGTTCACCCGCACGACCGCGCACACGCCTATCTGCTGATGATCGGCGTCCGTCCCGACCGCCAGGGGGAAGGCATCGGGGCGGAGCTGATCGGAGCGGAGCTGGAGCGCTGCGACCGGCAGGGCCTGCCGGCGTATCTGGAGGCGAGCAGCGCCCGGAGCCGGACGCTGTACGAGCGGCTCGGCTTCCGCTTCCCCGGCCGCACGGTCGACCTGCCGGACGGCCCGCCGATGTACCCCATGTGGCGGGACGCCCAGGCGGGTTGAGGCCCGCGGGGCCACAGGTCGGCTCCCTGCGCAGGGCGGTACGGAAGCTGTCGGAGGGCGGTACGCAAGCTGTCGGAGGCGGGGGCTACAGTCCCTGCTCATGACAGATGAGTCGTGGGCCGGCTGGTACCGGGACAACAAGGGTTCCGACGCCGCCGTTCTCACCACGGACGGACAGCGGATCCGGCTCCGGATCAGAGGGGCCGACTTCGAGGGCGAGAGCTTCGACGGCCTGAAACCCGTCGCGGGCGCCCCGCCGGAGAACGGGGCGTTCGATCTCCGGGACGGCGCGCTCGCCGACTGCGTCCTGGAGTGGGACCGGCCGCTGCCCGTCCTCGTCGCGGGCACGACACGCCACGCCACGCTCACGTGCCTGCTCTCCCTGCGCCGGGCCGACCCGGATCTCCACCTCGCTCTCCATCTGGACGGCGCGCTGTACGAATCGGCCCGCGCCGAACGCGACTTCGCCGCGGCCCTGGCCGCCGTCCAGCAGGCCCTTCCGGACGACGTCAGCCTTCAGACCCGTGCCGCCTGGCCCGGAGCCGCCTGACCTGAAGCCGTCCGGCCGCCACCGACAACCTGCCCGTCAATTTCCCGTCCTCCCGTCAGCGACGAACCGCTCGCGTCCGCCCCGTACCGCATTCCCGGTACGGGGCGGACGCGTGTCGCCCCGCTGCCTTCACCCGTTGCCTCCACCACATTGTTCTACTAGCATGCAAACAACGGAGGTTTTCCATGACAAGCAAGAACCTTGGCCGCGTCACTCTCGCCGCCCTGCCCTTTGTGCTCGCACTCCTCATCGACCTCACGCTCTACGCCACCGTGGAGGACCGCCTGCCCGACCGGCTGGCCGTCCACTTCGACGCCGGCGGGTCCGCCGACCGGTACATGAGCCTCAGCGCCTATCTCCTCTACACGGTCCCCTCGCTGCTCGTGCCCGGTGCGCTGTGGGCCCTCATCACGGTCAGGGGCAAGCCCCACGGCCGCGCCCACCGGTGGTTGACCGGCGGAGGCTTCGCCGTGGCCGCGTTCCTCGGCTATCTGCTGATCGCCGTCCTCTTCGTCAACGTGGACGTCCCCGAAGGCGGTTCGGCCGACGGGTTCCCGCTCTGGCACATCGCGGCGGCCCTCGCGGCGGCCGCCCTCGCCGGAGCCCTCGGGATGCTGCTGTCCCGGCTGGTCCCCGTGCCCGAGGACCCCCGTGACCTGGACCCGGCGACCCGGGAGCGGATCGTGCTCGCCGAGGGCGAGGTGGCTGCCTGGGGGCGCGGCATCGGCGCGTGGTGGGCACTCGTCGCCGTGCTGGTGCTGCTGGCGGCCGGTGTCACCGTAGGCCTGGAACAGAACTGGTTCATCGGGGCGCCGCTGATCGTGCTCGCCCTGGTGATCGGCACCTTCAGCCGCCCCCACGTCACCGTCGACCGGCGGGGCCTCACGGTCTCCGGTCTGCTGCCCCGGCCCCGGGTGCGGGTGCCGCTGGAGCGGATGGAGGCCGCGGGCAGCCGTAGTGTCAACGCCCTCGCGGAGTACGGCGGGTGGGGTTATCGCATCCGCCCCGAGCGCAGCGGTGTCATCACCCGCTCGGGCGAGGCCATCGTCATCAGCCTGACGAGCGGCCGTGAGTTCGCCGTCACCGTCGGGGACTCGGCCACCGGGGCGGCCCTGCTCAACACGCTGCTCGACCGGCAGCGGGCGGGGCGCTGACCATGCTTTTCCGGGTCGACCCGACCTCCACCGTGCCGCTCGGGGACCAGATCGCCGCCTCGGTCCGGCGTGCGGTCGCCGAGGGCGCGGTAGCCCCGGGCGAGCGGCTGCCCGCCGCCCGGGCGCTCGCCGAATCCCTCGGCGTGAACGTCCACACCGTGCTGCGAGGCTACCAACGGCTGCGCGAGGAAGGGCTCATCGAACTGCGCCGGGGCCGGGGCGCGGCGATCACCGCGGGAGCCTCGCCGCAGCGGGCCCGGCTGCTGGAGCGGGTCCGTGAAGCGGTCGCGGACGCCCGGGACCTGGGCATGACCGAGGACGAACTGCTGGCCCTCGTCCGCAGCGAACTCGACGCCTGACAGGGGGAGGCGTCGGGGACCGCGAAGAGGACCCTTCCGGAAGCGGAACGGTCCTCTGTCGTGTGGGGGGGGTGCCGGCCGGTCCCGGGACACGGGACCGGCCGGACGAGCGCGGCGTCAGGAAGCGGAGCGGGAGAGCGTGGCCAGGCCGTTCTGCCACAGCTGGTTCACCCGGGCCCGCTCGTTGGCGTCCGGCTGGGCGTTGGTGCAGGACGGGCCGGGACCGCCGCCGGACATCAACTCGCTGCACGGACCGGAGTAGTTGTCCGGCAGGCCGAGCACGTGCCCGGTCTCGTGCGTGGTGACGCGGGTGGAGTCGTACTGCTGGTTCTGGGCGTAGTCCAGGAAGATGTACCCGCGGCCGTGCCCGTCGGTGCTGGCGTAGGAGCCGCGCGGGTCGTTGCCCTCGCGGTACGTGAAGTCCGCGCCGGAGCCTTCCTGGAGCTGGACGTTGGAGACCGAGCTGTTCCAGATCTGGGTGCTGTTGGCTATCTGGCCGCGGAAGGACGGCGCGCCGGAGGCGTCGTAGGTGACCGTGACGGCCTTGATGCCCGGGTTGGCGGCGCGCTTCTCGGCGACGGACTTCATGACCGCGTCGAGGAAGGCGCGGTTGGCGGCGGCGTTCTCGCCGGAGCCGTTGTACGCGGCGATGGTGGAGGAGGCGGAAGGGGCGGCAGGGGCCGGAGCGGCGACGGCGACCGGTGCGGTGCCCAGCGCGGCGACGAGACCGAGGCCGGCGGCGGCGGTGGCGACGGCGTTCTTGAGGTGTCTCATGGGGGGATTTCTCCTACCTGTCCGAACGAACCCACGCCGTGGGGGTGTCCGCTGAACGGACAAGGCGTGGGGCGGTACGGGGAAGAGTGTGGTGCAGCGCACAGTCGCCGGGGATGATGCCGAACGGCGATAGCACCGCCCTATCGCCGCCCGGTCCCTTCCCTTTACGCACGTCAGCCGCTCACCGTCATGCCATGCCCACGTCATCAACACGGCATCGCCACAGCCCTCCGAGCCCAACACTCCCTGAATTGCCGCTGTTTGGTGGGGTTGCGACGTCTGGTGCGCGGCGAACGGCGGTCATAGTCTCCGCTGCATGGAGCTGGAGGTGAGACACCTCAAGGCGCTGTGCGCCATCGCCGACGCGGGCAGCCTGCATCAGGCGGCCCGGCGCCTCGGCGTGAGCCAGCCGTCCCTGACGACCCAGCTGCGCCGGATCGAGAACGTGCTCGGCGCCGAACTGTTCCTCCGCGAACGCACCGGCTGCCGGCCGACCTCCCTGGGCCGGGCCGTCCTCAGCCGCGCCCGCCCCCTCGTCGACGGCATGAGCGCCCTGGTCGCCGAGGCGCTGGCGGAGGCCGAGGCCACCCGGCCCCGCGGCTCCCGGCTGCGCATCGGCTCCACCGCGAGCCGGGTCATCGGCGGCTGGCTGCGCCGGCTGCGGGTCGCCCTGCCCGGCACCGACATCTCCCTGCGGGTCGACGTCTCCGCCCACGCGCTGCTGCGCTCGGTCGAGGCGGGCCGCCTGGACGTCGCCTTCGTGCACGAGGTGGAGGGCTGCCCGCTCGCCGTGCCGGAAGGCCTGGAACAGCGCGTACTCGTGGACCGGGAACCGCAGTTCATCTCCCTCTCCCGCGACCACCCGGCCGCCCGCCGCCGGGTGGTGGAGCTGGGGGACCTCGCGGGCGACCCGTGGATGGTCGACCCGACGGTGGACGGCGAGTGGGACGGGGTGCGCCGGGTGCTCGGCGCCGCCGGACTGAACCCGCCGGTCCTGCACGGCGACTACCTCACCGCCGCCTCCCTCGTCGTGCTCGGCGAGGCCGTCGCCCCCTGCCAGCCGACGTCGGGCCCGCGCGACGACATGGTGATCCGCCCGCTGCTGGGCGACCCGCTCGCGGTGCGCCTCCTCCTGGTCTCCCGGCCCGGGACCGACATCGAGGTGGTGTACGCGCAGTTGGAGGACGCCTACCGGGACGCGGCGCGACGGGCGAGCGGCTACCACGAATGGCTGCTGCGCCACCGCTCCCCGCTGGCCTGCGCGCCCTGAGCCGTACGGGTCCGCCGGTCCGCCGATTCGTCGGTCCATCGACCCGTCCGTCGACTGTGGGGAGTTCCCCGTTCTGCTGACAGCGTGGCCGCGTTCCCCCGCCGCCTTCCGGTGGGCAGAGTCGTTCCATGAGGCTTCTGATGCTGGGCGGTACGGAGTTCGTCGGGCGGGCCGTCACCGACGCGGCGCTGGAGCGGGGCTGGGACGTCACGGTGTTCCACCGCGGCCGCCACGCGCCCCCGCCCGGTGTGAGCGCTCTGACCGGGGACCGGACCGCGGGTGCCCGGGGGCTCGCGGCACTGGCGGAGAACGGGCGGGACTGGGACCTGGTCGTCGACACCTGGAGCGGCGCCCCGGCCGCCGTCCGGGACGCCGCCCGCCTGCTGTCCGGCCGCGCCGGGCACTACACCTACGTCTCCAGCCGCTCGGTGTACGCCTGCCCGGCCGCCGCCGGACTCGACGAGGACGGCCCGCTGGTGGGCGGCGCCTCGCCCGACGACGGCGGGGACGTGCCCTACGACCGGGCCAAGCGCGGCGGTGAGCTGGCCGCACTCGACGCCTTCGGGGACCGGGCCCTGCTGGCGAGGGCCGGGCTGATCATCGGCCCCGGGGAGAACATCGGCCGACTGCCCTGGTGGCTCTCCCGGATCGCCAGGGGCGGACCGGTGGTCGCCCCCGGCCCGCCGGACGCGGAGCTCCAGTACATCGACGCCCGGGACCTGGCGGAGTGGATCCTGCACGCGGCGGCGGGCGGGTCGCACGGCGCGTACAACACCGTCAGCCGCCCCGGCCACACGACCATGGGCGAGCTGCTGGAGGCCTGCGTACGGGTCACCGGATCCGACGCCGAGCTGCGCTGGACCGGCCCGGAGGTCCTGCTGGCCGCCGGGGCCGAGCCCTGGAGCGACCTGCCGATCTGGCTGCCGCCGGGCGAGCTGTACGACACGCTGCACCGTGGCGGCCACACCAAGGCGCATGCGGCGGGGCTGCGGTGCCGCCCGGTCGGAGAGACCGTCGCCGACACCTGGGCCTGGCTGCGCGCGCTGGGCGGTACGGCGCCCCGGCGGCCCGACCGCCCGGCCGTGGGCCTCGACCCCGAGCTGGAGGCGAAGCTGCTGGCCCTCTGACACGCCGCATCGCTGCGCGTGTCGCGGTGAAGAAACCTCCTATAGGCCTACAGCAGGGAACAAGAGCGGCGTGTCATACAAAATGACTAAGTGATGACCATGCATATTGCGCGGCATGGAACAGAAGGCGCTCAGGCGCGGCAACGCAATTCGGGCAGCGGTGACAGTGGCCACGGCCGCGGCGATGGTGGGCGTCCTGGCTCCGGCCGCGGGTGCCGATCCGTTGCCGGGCGGGCTTGGGCCCTGCCTCGGCAGCTCCTGCCCGCCCAGCTGGAACGACCCCAACAACGGCCCGGTCGTCGGCTTCGACAGCAACATCAACGTGTACGTCGGCGGGGACTTCCTGGTCCGGGAGGCGGCGGCCGAGGCGGAGGGGAAGGTCGTCACGCTCGGCCGGTTCGACATGGACAAGCGGGACGGGGTCTCGCAGATCTACAACGTCGGTATCGCGGGCGTCGGTTCGCGGGTGCCGCCGCCGGACGGCTCCGACTATCTGACGGCGGGCGGGGACATCACCATCGCCGACGGCGAGCGCCTCCTCGCCGAGGAGGCGGAGCACTCCGGCCGCGTCGCGTACGCGGGGGCTCTCACGGGCACCGTGAACCCCACCACCGCCCCGCGCTTCGACGCGGAGGCGGCCGCCCCGTACACCGCGCTGCGCCCGCAGCTCACCGAGGCCAGCCGGTGCTACGCGTACGAGGGCGACGAGCACCGGGAGGCGACGGGCACCTGGCAGCAGGCCGGCGACATCATGACGTTCACCGGCGACGGCACCTCCGCGATCCAGATCTTCGACGTGGACGCGGACCTGGAGTCGGAGACGGGCGGCAACACGGGGTTCGTGTTCAACGGCGTCCCCGAGGGCGCGACCGTCCTGGTCAACGTGTACGGCAGCACCCGCAGCGTCGCCACGTTCATGGGCTCGTTCCCCAACGAGGGCCTCCGCGAGAACCTCCTGTGGAACTTCCCGGACGCCACTGACCTGTCGCTGACGGGCCCGGCCCAGTTCGAGGGCAGCATCCTGGTCGGTCAGCCGGCCAGCAGCACCGTGCTGAGCATGAGCGGTACCAACGGCCGCTTCTACACGGCGGGCTCGCTCACCCACACCTCGGCGGGGCAGTCGGGCGGCCAGGAGATCCACGCGTATCCCTTCGACGGCGACCTGCCGACCTGCACACCGGACCCGACGCCGACTCCCACGGATCCGACCCCGACGCCGACGGATCCCACGCCGACGCCGACACGCCACACGCCGCACCCCACGCACTCGCCGAGCCACCCGGGTGAGCTGCCCGACACCGGCTCCCGGGGCGGCGAATGGATCATCGGGTCCATCGCGGCAGCGCTGGTGGCCGCCGGCGGTACGGTCCTCGTGGCCACGCGCAGGGCTCGTCGCCGCACCTACTGACCGGCACGCAGTAGTGCCCGTTAGCGTGGTCCGATGACCGAACCGCTGCTGCACCTCGCCGAAGCACCTCTGTGGGAGGCGGCCCGCGGGACAGGGACGTACGGGATGTCCACCCGCGGCCGCACCCTCCAGGAGGAGGGCTTCATCCACCTCTCGCTGCCCCACCAACTCCCCGGTGTGGCCCGGATGCTGTACGGGGACGGGAACGGCGAAGGGACCGGCGGCCAGGACCTCGTGGTCCTGGTCGTCGACCCCGCCCGCCTCACCGACCCCGTCCGGTACGAGGCGATGAAGCCCGGTGGCGAGGAGTTCCCGCACCTGTACGGACCGCTCCCCGTGGGCGCCGTCCTCGAGGTGCGGCCCCTTGACGACTGGTACCACGATCGACGAGAGCGACGAGAGGAAGACGAACCCCAGTGATCGGCCCCCTCACCGCGGTGACCGGAGCGAGCGGAGCGGTCGGCGGCCGGGTCGCCCGACGGCTGGCCCGGACCGGCGTCCCCGTACGGCTCCTCGGCCGCGACCCCGCCCGGCTCCCCGACGTACCCGGCGCCGACCACGCGCCCGCCGCCCCCTACGGCGACGGCCAGGCCATGCGCCGGGCCCTCGACGGCGCCCACACCCTCTTCCTGGTCTCCGCGCACGAAAGCCCCCACCGGGTCCGCGAGCACACCACCGCGATCGATGCCGCCGTGGCGGTAGGGGTGGAGCGGATCGTGTACGTGTCCTTCCAAGGGGCTGCGCCCGACGCCACTTTCACCTTCGCCCGCGACCACTGGGACACCGAGGCCCACATCCGCACGGCCGAGGTGCGCCACACCTTCCTGCGCGACAACTGGTATCTGGCGGGCCTCCCCGCGATGACCGGGACAGATGGCGTGCTGCGCGGACCCGGAGGCGACGGACGGGTGGCGGCCGTCGCCCACGAGGACATCGCCGACGCGGCGGCGGCCGTGCTGCTGGACGAGGGCACCGACCACGACGACCGGGTGTACGACCTCACCGGACCCGAGGCGTTCACCCTCGCCGAGGCGGCCGAAGAGCTGAGCCGGGTCACCGGGCGGCCTGTCGTCTACGTCCCCGAGACGCGCGAGGAGGCCTACGCCTCCCGGGCCGGCTACGGGGCCGAGGACTGGGAGGTGGCCGGCTGGGTCACCTCGTACGAGGCCATCGCGAACGGTGAACTGGCCGCCGTCTCCGACGCGGTGCCCACCCTCACCGGGCGCCCGGCGCAGAGCTTCGCCCAGTTCCTGGTGGAGAACCCGGACAGCTACCGCCATCTGCTCCCCGGCGGCTGACCGGCCGGCCCACCCCGGCTCACCGCCACGGGATGTGCTTCCACGGACTGCCCTCGCTCTCCGCCAGCAGACGGTGGGCGAGGACGTTCTGTTCGTAGAACGGCCCGTACTCCTCCTCGTCGAACCGCAGCACCCGCCCCAGCGCGTACCCCGCCGAGAACTCCTCCCAGGAGCGGTGGGCCGACTTGCTCAGCGCCCCGGCGTGCACGATCGCCGCCTCCGCGTCGGCCGGTCCGCAGAACCGCGCCGACAGCCCCCAGCGCGCCAGGTTCACCGCCCGCCCGTAGTCGTACGCGACCGTCGTCCGCACCCGGCCGTCCGGCGGCAGCAGCCCGTCCGCACGGAACCGGGCCTCGTAGCGCATGACCCGGCGCACCAGATTCTCGATGCCCTTCACCGTGTCCGCGTCGGCTCCCAGGTCCTGGGCGTGACCGGCCGCCGTCTCCCGCCACAGATCGGCCGAGGGCAGCTCGCCGAGCCCCGCCGCCAACTGCTCCCGGACGCGCAGCACGAAGTCCGGCTCCGGCGGGCTGTTGCTCGCGTCCAGCAGGAAGTCCAGCTGCCTGCGCCACCCCTCGTGGCCGGTGATGCCCCAGGAGTCGCGGAGCTGCTCGCGTTCGTCGACGTACTCGCGGTAGACCGTGCCGATCTCGTTCCACGGGACGGCGTTCCCGATCGCCAGATGCACCCCGCACGCCAGCCCGTACGCCAGCGGCCCGTGCAGCGCGCCGTGCCGCAGCGCGACCAGGCGGTTCCCGGACGCCCGGTCGTTCTCCGCGTAGGCCCGCTGCCACAGCGCCAGGTCCGGCGGGGCGGCGGGCAGCAGCAACTGACCGGGTGTCCCCACGTTCACGCCCAGCCAGACCTGCGGATCCGACCAGCCGAACTCGGCGACCCACCGCAGCGTGACCCCGCGGAAGACCCAGTCCGGGTGCCACGCGGGCAGCATGCCCCGGGTGAGGAGCGGCCGGCAGACGAAGCCCGCCGGGTCGACGTGCCGCCGCCAGATCACGGTGCCCGGATCGGCGTCCGCCTCGGCGCGCGGGGCCGGGATGTACAGCTCGGTCCCGGCCAGCGCGGCCAGTTGTCCCCGTACGTCACCGCGCAGGGCGGCCTCGTGGAGGAGCTGCTCGGTCTCGGACGGCGGGATCCAGGGGGCGGGAGCCCAGGGTGCGGACGCGGGCGCGCCGGGGGCCGGGGGAGCGGCGTGCGGGTTCTGGTTCTGGTTCGTGAGGTTCATGACCAGGGGAGGTTCCGGTAGGGGCCGACGGGGTCCTGGGTGAGGATGCGGTGCTCGGCGAGTGATTGCCGGTACGTGGACTCAGCCGCCTCCGGGCCGTCGTCCTCGGCCCGGTGGACGATGCGGGCCATGAGGTAGCCGAGGGAGAAGTCCGCCCACGAGGTGTAGGCGGCCCGCGCGAGTTCTCCGAGCCGCAGCACGTCCTGCTCGGCCTCGTGCGGATCGCCGTACCGGGCGCCGAGTGCGAGCCGGACGACGTTGACCGCCCGGCCGAGGTCGAACGCGGCCAGGGTGTCGACGCGACCGTCCGGGGCGAGCGCGCCGTCGGCCCGGAGCCGGTCCTCGTAGCGGGTGATGTGGCGCAACGACCGCTCGGCCAGCGCCCGGTCGTCGGCGTCGCGCGCGGCGAACGCCCGGCCCAGCGCCTCGGACCACTCCTCGCGCGTCGGCGTACGCCCCAGCCGGGCGGCCAGGGTGTGCCGGGTACGCAGGACGGCTTCCTGGACCCGCCCGACCAGCTGGTTCCTCATCAGCGACGCGAGGCGGTCGCGGTACTCGGCGCGGTGCTGGATGCCCCACGGACTGCGCAGCCGGGCCCGGTCGCCGGCGTAGTCCTCGTAGGCGGCGCCGAGCCGGTTCCAGATGAGGCCGTTGGTGACGGCGAGGTGCGCGCCGAGCGCCAGCCCCTGGGCGAGCGGTCCGTGCAGCGGCCCGCCGCTGTCGGTGAGCAGCACGCCGTGCGCGTGCCCGCCGGTGCGCTCGTCGGCCCGGAGCCAGGCCTTCAGGCACTTGGGGCGGGCGTCGACCATCGCCGCGTACGGCGTGCCGTGGTTCACCGCGAGCCGGCGTACGTCGTACGGCCAGGTCCGCGCCAGCTCGCCCAGGCTCACCTCGCGGAACACCCACTCCGGATGCCACGGCGGCAGCATCCCGGGCGTCAGCACCGGGACGCAGGCCCGCCGGGACGCCTCGTCCCGGATCGTGGACAGCGGGGCCGTCCAGCCGGGGATGTCCGCGTGCAGCCGGGCGACGAGCACGTACAGCCGTGTCCGCGCGAGCAGCTCCACCACCGCGTCGGCGCTCCCGCCCGCGACCGCCGCGGACAGCGCGCGCTCGATCTCCGTCGGCGCGACCGCTCCACCGCTCACTGCCGTCGCCCAGCTCCCCGTCGTCACGGAGCCGATCCTACGAAACGGGCCTCGCGGGTCAGAGCCCGGCCGGGCGCACCAGCCCCGACTCGTACGCGAACACCGCCGCCTGGGTCCGGTCGCGGACGCCCAACTTGACCAGGATCCGGCCCACATGGGTCTTCACCGTCTGCTCGGCGACGATCAGCTCCCGGGCGATCTCGGCGTTCGACAGGCCGCCCGCGATCAGCGTCAGCACCTCCGTCTCGCGCTCGGTCAGGCCCCCGACCCGCTCCTTGAGCGGCACGCGGGGCGCCCCGGCGGTCCGGGAGAACTCCACGATCAGCCGCTTGGTGATGTTGGGCGAGAGCAGCGCGTCGCCCGCCGCCACCACCCGTACAGCATGGGCGAGTTCATCGGCGGAGGCATCTTTCAGCAGAAAGCCGGACGCGCCCGCGCGCAGTGCCTCGTACACGTACTCGTCGAGGTCGAAGGTGGTGAGCACGAGCACCTTGACCGTCGAGTCCTGGCAGGAGGTGATCCGCCGGGTCGCCTCGATGCCGCCCAGCTCGGGCATCCGGATGTCCATCAGCACGACGTCCGGGGCGAGTTCGGCGACCTTGTCGATCGCGTCGAGCCCGTTCACGGCCTGGCCGACGACCTCGATGTCCGGCTCGGCGTTGAGCAGGAACGTGAAGCCCTGGCGGACCATCATCTGGTCGTCGGCGATCACGGCACGGATGGGTGGGGTCATCGGGCTTCCTCGGTCGTCCGGGTCGGCTGCGTGCTGACGGGCAGGATCGCGGTGACTTCCCAGCCGCCCTCGGGCGTGGGGCCGGTGGCCACCTCGCCGCCGAGCATCGCCGCGCGCTCGCGCATGCCGAGCAGGCCGTGGCGTACGCCGGGGGGGGGGGCGGCCGGGCGGTCCGGCGGGGAGTTGACGACCCGGACGGTCAGCCCGGTGGGCCGGTGGCCGATCGCCACCTCGGCGCTCGCCCCGGGCGCGTGGCGCATCACGTTGCTCAGGGCTTCCTGCACGATGCGGTACGCGGACAGCTCGACGCCCGGCGACAGGGGGCAGGGTTCGCCCGTGGTGGAGCGGGTCACGGCGAGACCGGCGGAGCGCACGGTGGCGATCAGGCCGTCGAGTCCGTCGAGGCCGGGCTGCGGGGCGTGCCGGGTGTCGTCGCTCCGGGCGGGGGCGTCCTCCGAGCGCAGGACGCCCAGCACCCGGCGCAGCTCGGCGAGGGCTTCGAGCGCATTCTCGCGGATGCCGGTCAGATTCTCCTTCAGCTCATCGGTGGGGTGCTCCACCAGATGCGGGGCGACCTGCGCCTGGATGGAGATCACCGACATGTGATGGGCGACCACGTCGTGCAACTCCCTTGCGATCCGGTTGCGTTCCTCCAGCAGGGTGCGCCGGGCCCGCTCCTCGGCGGTCAACTCGGCCTGGACGACGAGGTCCTTACGGGCCAGGCGCAGGCTGCGGAGCGCGGCGCCGAGGACCAGGGCGACGACGAACACCGGTGCGGAGCGGTCCAGGTCCAGGTTGTGCGGCTGCGTGGTGTGCAGGGTCATGGCCAGGCCCGCCAGCAGTGTGAGGGCCAGCGCCCCCACCGAGCGGCGCAGCGGGACGCGCAACGCCAGCAGGAACAGCGCCCCGCCCTGGAACACCATCCCCATGATGCTCCAGGGGAACAGCCGGTCCGGGCTCATGGCGGACTCGGTGGCCAGCACCGTCGCCACCGACAGCGCGGTCGCCGCCCACCACGCCCCCACCGGGCGGACCATCCCGGCCAGCAGCACCACCGACTGCGCCAGGGCGGCCAGCACGGCCCACCCGCCGACTCCGGTGACCGGGTCGGTGCTCAACTCGTACGTACGAGGCACGGCGAAGAAGGCGGCCGCGAACACCAGCAGCACCAGGAACACCGGCCGCCACACCGGGGCGTCCGGCTCGCCCATGCGCGGCACCCGGTCGGCGGGCGCCGCCCACAGGTCCTCGTACAGGGCGCGTGGCGCACGGCGTACCGCCGCCCGCAGGCGCACCGCCCTCGATGACGTCACGGCCCCCACCGCCCCCTCGGCTCCGTTCGCGCTCAGACTAGGCACGACGCGCCCGTCCCTTCCGCTCGGGGGTTGACTCCCGTACGACGAGGGAGCCCCCGCCGGTACGCCGCCCGCCCTGCTCGTAACCCCGGAACACCGCCCAGCACCCCGACAGCGCCAGCGCGAACAGCGGCAGCCAGAGCAGCCGGGCGAGCACCCAGCCGGCGTCGTCGGGCACGGTGTGCAGTCCCGGCAACGGGCCGTCCGCGAACAGCAGCGCGCTCATCGTCACGACGATCATCGCGGTCTGGTGCCAGAGGAACACGGTCATCGCCGACAGGTTCACCACCGCCACCACCGCCCACGCGGCGGGCCTGCGCAGCACCCGGCGCAGCGGCCCGAGCAGCAGCAGCGCCGCCCCGCACTGGGCCAGGCCGAACGCGACGGCGGCCAGGCTCGGCGGGTCCAGGTTGGAGATCCGGCCACCCGGAACACCGACCATGGAGGCCGGATAGCCGGCCCACAGCACGAGGGCGAAGGCCCCCGCCGCCCCGCCGAGCAGCAGCGCCCAGCGGCCCGCCCGGCCGCGCAGCCCGCCCCGGGCCACCAGCGTCCCCAAGCAGTACGGCACCAGCCACCCGGCGACCACGTTGACCCACCCCAGCTCGCGCGGACCGTCCAGCCCCAGCCGTACGAGGTCGACGTGCAGCACCACCACGAGCGGCCACAGCGGGTGCAGCCGGGCCACCAGCGGTGTCAGCGCGGTCAGAGCGGCGAAGACCAGCAGGAACCACAGCGGCGACCAGACCAGCTTCACCAGCGCCCGCACGGTGGCCTCGCCCACCCCGGCCACCAGCATCACGGCCGCCGCGAGCGCCCACACCACGAGCACCGCAGCCACCGGCCGGAACAGCCGGGCCAGCCGGCCGCCCACCCACCGCCCGTACGGCACACCCCGCTTCCGCACCGAGGCCCAACTTCCGGCCGCCACCATCCCGCCCACCAGGAAGAACACCGCGAGGGTCTGGAACACCCAGGAGACGGGGGTCAGGTGCGGCATGGCGGTGAGCGGACTGGCCCCGCGCACCGTGCCGCTGTCGGCGACCAGCGCGGTCACCAGCCAGTGCCCGCCCACCACGCCCAGGATCGCCAGGGCGCGCAGGGCGTCCACGGCCCGGTCGCGTCCGGGCGGAGTGGCGGCCTCGATCCGCGCGACGAGCCCGGTCATCGGGAGACCCCCAGCGGCTCGGCACCGGCCACGATCCGGGCCAGGTTCGTCAGCGAACGCGAACCGGGCAGCAGATAGTCGCTGTGGCCGCCGTCGCCCGCGTCGAACACCTCGGCCCCGAACTCCTCCGCCACCGGATCGGTCCCGAACCCCACCGTTGCGACGAACGGCACCCGCACCCGGACATGGGGCACCCGGGCGATCCAGTCCCCGCCGCCGCGCCCCGCCCACACCCGAGCACCGGTACGGAGGGCGGCGGCATCGTCGCAGCCGACCC
Organism: Streptomyces durocortorensis; assembly: GCF_016901035.1. GTDB lineage: Bacteria > Actinomycetota > Actinomycetes > Streptomycetales > Streptomycetaceae > Streptomyces > Streptomyces durocortorensis. The sequence continues at coordinate 15,459 of NZ_JAFEUF010000062.1, read as the reverse complement.
CGGGGCTGCCGTAGAGGACGAGGGCGTCGGCGGAGGTCCCCGGCGCGGACCGGGCGCAGATCACCGAGCCGTACGAGTGGCAGAGCAGGCTGATCCGGGCGGCGGGCCGCACCGCGCGCAGCCCGTCCACCAGGGTGCGCAGGCCCGGCGCGGCCTCGTCGGCACGCCCGGTGGTCAGGGCGGCCGGGCTGACGGTGGCGGGGGAGCGGTAGCCCAGCCAGACGATGACCGCCCCGCCCTCGTCCAACTCCCGGTGCAGCGCCCGGGCGTCACGCCGAAGCCGCCCGTACGCGTCCAGGCCGACACCGGCTCCCGGCACCAGGACCGCGATCCGCCGGGCCGAGGACAGCTCGCCCACGACCTCCACGCTCCGGCCGCCGTCCCGCCCGTCGAAGGACAGGAACTGCCGCCCCGGCGCGGCCATCGCCCGCAGCGAGGCCGCCCGCTTGAGGTCCCCGTGCCCCGCCGCCATCCGCCCGGCCGCCCGGATGTCCTGCCGGCTCACCGTGTACCGCTGCTCCAGGGCTCCCGGAGCCGCGTCCCGCAACTGCCCCGGCACGGTCGGCGCGGGGGCGGGCACGGCGGCGGGCCGGGCCGCTCCGGACACCGGCACGGCCACCGCGAAGGTGACGAGGGCGGCGAGCAGGGCGCGGCGCGTACGACGTCTGCGCGGGCGGTCCGCCATGGGGTGAGGTCCTTCCGTACCGGGGGCGTTGGTGCTTCCGGTACAGAAGTTATGGACGGGGGTCGGTAGTTGGCGTCCCGCTCGGGAGTGCACCTGCGGGGTGGCTCTCAGGTATGACGCGGATGACGCGGCCCGGGGGTTCAGCTCCGGGCCGTGTGACGCGGGGGACGGGCGGCTCGGGTTTCGGCTCCAGCCGGTACGACACGGGCGACGGGCGGCCCTGAGCGTCAGCTCCGGCCCGTGTGCTCCAGGACCGCGGCGGCCAGCGGGGCGTGGACCTCGCGGGGCAGGGCGTGGCCCATGCCGGGGATCTCGACGAGCCGCGCACCGCGGATCACCTGGGCGAGATGCTCGGCGTGCGGGGCCGGTGCGACCGGTTCGGCGGGGGCCGAGGTGATCAGCGTGGGAATCTCGGTGGCGGCGAGCTGCTCGGTGCGCTCCATGCCGGAGTAGTCGGCACGGGCGTGGGCGGTGCCGGCGTGATGGTGCCCGGTGTGGACGATGATCCGCCGCTCCAGCTCGCGGGCGTACGCGGCGTCGAACGGCATCAGGCCGCCGCCGAGCACCCGCCAGTGCTCGACCCGCCGCTCCAACTCCGTCTCCGGGCCCAGGTCCTCGACGGGCCGGGACCACAACTCCATCAACTCGGCCGATACGCCAGGCAGTTCCTCCGGCGGGATCCGGCGGCCGTCCGGTGCGACGTACGGCGTGGAGCTGAGCGCGCTCGTCCCGATGACGGTGGCGCTGAGCAGTCGCTCGGGATGGTCGGCGACGAGCAACTGCGTGAGCATCCCGCCCATCGACATCCCCGTCACATGCGCCCGCTCCACCCCGAACGCGTCCAGCACGGCGACGGCGTCCTCGGCCAACGCGGTGAGCGGATAGGGCTGTTCGTCGAAGGAGGCGGTGGAGCGGCCGGTGTCCCGATGGTCGTACCGGATCACCCGGTGCCGTACGGCCAGCAGCTCGACCAGCTCATCGGGCCAGCCGAGCCCGGACGCCTGCGCGCCCATGATCAGGAGTAGGGCGGGGGCGTCGGGGGAGCCGTGATCCTCTGCCCAGAGGCGGACACCGGGGGCGGCATCGACGAAGCGTTCCATGGTGAACCTCGCTGTTCTGCGTCCTGCGGTCACTATCTAGACGATACGTATCGTCTCGCATCGCCCTTGATGCAGAGTAGCTCACCGCCGGCCCCGGGGCCAGTGGTGACGGTGTGGCCGGTGGTGGATCCGGTGGGCGCCTCAGGGGCGGAAGGTGCGGCGGTAGGTGTCGGGCGGGACGCCGACGCTGCGCTGGAAGTGGCGGCGCAACGTGGTGGCCGTGCCCATGCCGGCCGCCGCGGCGACGGCGTCCACTCCGGCGTCGGTCGTCTCCAGCAACTCCTGTGCGTGGCGGATGCGTTGGGTGTGCAGCCACTGAAGGGGAGTGGTGCCGGTCAGGTGCTTGAAGTGGCGGGCGAGGTGGCGTGAGCTCATCCGGGCCCGGCGGGCCAGGTCCTCCACGGTGAGCGGCTGGTCCAGCCGCTCCAGCACCCAGGGGAAGAGGTCGCTCAGGGGGTGGCCGCCCGGCGCGGGGACGGGCGTGGCGATGAACTGGGCCTGCCCGCCGTCCCGGTGCGGCGGGACGACCAGGCGCCGGGCGATCCTGTTGGCGATCGCCGAGCCGTGGTCGAGCCGGACCAGGTGCAGGCACAGGTCCATGGCGGCGGCCTTGCCCGCGGACGTGAGCACATCGCCGTTGTCGACGTAGAGGACGTCCGGGTCGACGGTGGTTGCCGGGTGGCGCCGGGCCAGCTCCCGGGTGTGGCCCCAGTGGGTGGTGGCGCGCCTGCCGTCGAGCAGCCCCGCCGCACCCAGGACGAAGGCGCCCGTACACAGGGACGCCACCCGCGCGCCCGCCGCGTGGGCCGCGCGCACCGCCTCGACCAGCTCGGCGGGCGGTTCGCGCTCGGTGTCGGCCCAGCCGGGGACAATCACCGTGTCGGCGCGCGCGAGGTGGTCGAGCCCGTGGTCGGGTTCCAGGCGGAAGCGGTCGACCCGCACCGGGCCGCTCCCGCAGAGGGAGAAGTCGTACCAGGGGTCCACGATGTGGGCCAGGTCGGCCCCGAAGACCTCGACGGCCACGGACAGTTCGTAATGGAGGATGCCGTCGGCGACGGCCAGGGCGACAGTGGGCATGTCCGAAACTGTATGCGGTAAGTCGTTTCCGACGCTCGTGCGGGGCGCGGCCCACGACCAGGATGAGAGGTGTCAAGTCCCGGCGGACCTACACCGCGGCGGGCGTTCGAGCAGTCAGAGGTCAGGGGAGTCCCATGGGGTCAGGTCAGCCGGTGGCGGTGTTCGGAGCGTACGGTCACACGGGCCGGTTCGTGGTGGCGGAGCTGGCCGCACGCGGGTACGTCCCCGTGCCGTCCGGCCGCAACGCGCACGCCCTGGAAGAGCTGGCCCTCGGACGCGGCTGGAAGCCCAGGGTGGCGTCCGTCGACGACCCGGTCTCGCTGGACCGGGCCCTGGCGGGCACAGTGGCGGTGATCAACTGCGCCGGTCCCTTCGCCTCGACCACCGGCCCGGTGATCGAGGCCGCGCTCCGCGCGAAGATCCCCTACCTGGACGTGGCCGCCGAACTGGAGGCCAACCTCGACACCTTCGGCCACTACCGCGAGCGGGCCCGGGAGGAGGGGGCGGTGATCGTCCCGGCCATGGCCTTCTTCGGCGGCCTCGGCGATCTGCTGGTCACGGCGGCGATGGGCGACTGGACCGAGGCCGACGAGGCGCACATCGCGTACGCGCTCAGCAGCTGGCACCCCACCGCCGGAACCCGGCTCTCGGGTGCGGTCTCCCGCGAGCGGCGCGGCGACCACCGCCTCCGCTACCGGGGCGGGCGGTGGGAGCGCCGCACCGATGCCGCGCCCGCCCTGCAGTGGACGTTCCCGGAACCGGTGGGCCGCCGGCCGGTGATCGGGGAGTTCACGATGGCGGACGTCGTCACGGTCCCCCAGCACCTCGCGATCCCCGACGTGACCACGTACATGAGCGCCGAGGCCGCCCGGGACGTCGCCTCACCCGACACGCAGGCCCCCACCGCCGCCGACGGGAGCGGCCGCTCGGACCAGACCTTCCTCGTCGACGCCGTCGTCCGCTCCGGCGCCACCGAACGCCGGGCCACCGCGAGCGGTCAGGACATCTACGCCGTCACCGCACCCCTGGTCGCCGAGGCCCTCGACCGCGTCCTGACCGGCCGCACCAGGTCGCTCGGCGTCGTGCCGGCGGGCGAGATCTTCGACGCCCCCGACTTCCTGCGCGCACTGGAGCCGCACATCGCTGTCGACCTGTACCCGGGGAGGGGCGGCGCCTGACCTCAGCCTCGCTTCCCCCGCGGTCACTGACCGAGCCCGCCCTGCGCCGCCGCCCGCTCGTGGAGCGCGCGGCGGCCTGAGCGATCGACTGAGGGACCTCCTGAACGACCGCACCCGGCCCGCCATGGACGCCGTTGTCGGCGGCCTGCGGACCGGGTGCGGGACAGCTGAAGCGGCACGACCCGCGAAACCGCAGATCAGCCAAGCCAGCCAGAGATCAGGCCTTCTTGGTCTCCCAGAAGATCCGGTCGACCTCGGCGATCAGGTCCAGGGCCTTCTGACCCGTCTTCGGGTCGTTCGAGCCCTTGGCCGCGGAGAGCGCCTTCAGGGTGTCGTTGATCAGCTGGTGCAGCTCCGGGTACTTCTCGAAGTGCGGGGGCTTGAAGTAGTCGCTCCAGAGCACCGACACGTGGTGCTTCGCGAGCTCGGCGCGCTGCTCCTTGATCAGGACGGCGCGGGTGCGGAAGTCCGCGTCCTCGTTGGCCTGGTACTTCTCCTGGACGGCCTTGACCGACTCGGCCTCGATGCGGGCCTGGGCCGGGTCGTACACGCCGCAGGGCAGGTCGCAGTGGGCGCTGACCTTCACCTTGGGGGCAAACAGGCGGGAAAGCATGGAGCTGTCCTCCTCGTGATCGTCTTCTCAGGTGGGACATTACTCCGTGGAGCGCCGCTTTCCGTGGCTGCCCCAGGGGCTTAGGTCAAAAGTCCGGGGTGAGAATCGGGCCGTCGGCCGAATGTACGGAGCCGTCCACGGGGCGATGTACTGACGATGTGCTGGAGGAGGAGCGGAAGGTGCCCAAGATGCCGGAGCGGCGACAGGTGTCCGGAGGCGGGCGGGTGACGCGGCGTCCGTTGCAGGTGGTGGAGGTGACGGGGCCCTCCATGGTGCCCACGCTCTACCACGGGGATCTGCTGCTCGTGCAGTACGGGGCGCCCGTGCGCCCCGGTGACGTGGTCATCCTGCGGCACCCCTTCCAGCAGGACCTGCTGGTGGTCAAACGGGCCACCGAACGGCGGCCCGGCGGCTGGTGGGTGCGCGGCGACAACACCTTCGCGGGCGGGGACAGCACGGATTACGGGACTGTGCCGGAGGAGCTGGTGCTCGCCCGGGTGCTGGCCCGCTACCGGCCCCCGGCGAAAGGTCAGCGGTCGGTGACGGCGGTGCTGGGCTGGGCGGTCTCCGCGCTGCGGCCGGTGCGCTCGGCCTCCTCGCGCTTGCGGGCCCGGTAGGCGGCCACGTTCGCGCGGGTCGCGCAGCGGTCCGAGCAGTAGCGCCGGGAGCGGTTGGTGGACGTGTCCAGGTAGGCGTTGCGGCACGGCGCCGCCTCGCACAGGCCGAGGCGGTCCACGCCGTGCTCGGTGAGGTGGAAGGCCAGGCCCATCGCCGCGATGGCCGCGTACCCCGCGGTCGCGTTCGACGGATGGTCGGCCAGGTGCATGTGCCAGTCCGGCCTGCCGTCCTCGTCCCGTACGTCGTGCCCCGAGATCTGCGGGCTCACCGGGAACTCCAGCAGCAGCGAGTTGAGCAGGTCGACCGCGAGCGTCTCGTCGCCGCCGTCCGCCGCCTCGAAGACCGCGCGCAGCCGTGCCCGTACGGAACGGAAGCGGGTCACGTCCGCGTCCGTCGTCCGCCGCGCCGCCTGCTGGTTCGCGCCGAACAGTTCCCGGACCGCCTCGACCGAGGTGAGCGTGTCCTTGTTGCGGGCCGGCTCCTCGGTGTTGACCAGGCGCACGGCGTAGTCCGAGTAATAGGCCAGTTCCACTTGTAGTCCTTACGGCGTCGGTCTAGAGTCGGGGCATCGGCCAGTGTAATGGTCGACTGTCGTAAACGGGCATTACGTGGAGGGTGACGTGACGGAGACGGCTACGGGAACCGACTGGCAGTCCTGGCAGGAGAGCTGGGACCGGCAGCAGGAGTGGTACATGCCCGACCGCGAGGAGCGGTTCCGGGTGATGCTGGACATGGTCGAGGCGGTCGTCGGACCGGAACCGCGGGTGCTCGACCTCGCCTGCGGTACGGGAAGTATTACGGACCGGCTCCTCAAGCGGTTCCCGAACGCCACGAGCACCGGTGTCGATCTCGACCCCGCGCTCCTGGCCATCGCCCGCGGCACCTTCGAGGGCGACGATCGGGTCACCTTCGTCACCGCCGACCTGAAGGACCCGGACTGGACGGCCCGGCTGCCCCACACCTCGTACGACGCCGTCCTCACCGCCACCGCTCTGCACTGGCTGCACGCCGAGCCGCTCGCCACGCTGTACGGACAGCTCGGCGGTCTCGTCCGGGACGGCGGGGTGTTCATGAACGCCGACCACATGATCGACACCGCCACCCCTCGCATCAACGCCGCCGAACGCGCCCAGCGGCACGCCGCGATGGACCGCGCCAAGGCCGCGGGCGCGCTGGACTGGGCCGCGTGGTGGGCCGTCGCCGCGAAGGACCCGGTCCTCGCCGGGCCGACCACCGAGCGGTTCGCGATCTACGGCGAGCACGCGGACGGCGACATGCCCTCCGCCGACTGGCACGCCAGCACGCTCATCGCCTCCGGCTTCGGCGAGGCGCGCGCGGTCTGGGCGTCGCCTTCGGACTCGTTGGTGCTCGCTGTGAAGTAGGCGAACGTGAGGCAGGCGAACTCCGTGTGAGGGCGCGGAATCTGCCGCGCCGGACTTCTCGACCGACCCGTCGTGTTGTTTTCAGGGCATTTCCACATTCCGGAACGTCACCTCCCGCGACCTCTTTTCGACCGGTGCCGTATACGGGTGGATCAAAGGAGTCCGGTGTGGCAGCGTGGCGCATCCGAACTCGCTTCGTGCAACGCGCACGGAAACGGGGTGAGGCGTATTCGGCGTATGGCGCCGCCGTCGCAGGCGGTCTGTATCACGCGCGGGGTACGGACCGCTCGACGAGCCCGATCTCTGGAGACACATGGCCATACGAAAAGCGGTAACTGCCTCGATGACGGCGGCTGCTTCGGTAGCGGCGGTCCTTGCCGTCGGTACACCGTCCCACGCTGCGACGACCAAGTTCTGTGGGCCCCCCTATGCCGTCGCGCTGGGGTGCTTCTATTCGACGGGGGACGATTTCACCGTTCAGGACATGCGTGCGGACGGAAAGCGCGCAGTGCTGAAGTGGACCACGGACTACGGGCGTTCGGGGGAATGCCATGACGCGAACGGCGCCAACAACCCGCCCACCAAGTGCGATTACAATCTCGCCGAAGGGCGCACGCTTCTCTTCTGGACGGTCATTCGCGACGGGGCCAACGGAGCGGACGAGGGCACGTCCGACCCGATGACCGCTTGGACTTCCGGCCGATAGGCAGGAAGCCGACAAGCAGGAATGGGAATGCGCCCCCGGCCGGGCGGCCCCGGGCGCCTAGCCCCCGGCGACAGCCCCATCGACCCGGACGCCATAGGCCCGTCCAGCGGCGGGGTGGGGACGGCAAANNNCACCCCCCCCCCCCCGGGCGGCCGGGGGGGGGCGGGGGGGCGGCGCCGCCCGCGCCCCCCCCCCCCCCCGCCCCGGTGGTTCCGCCCCCCTCTGGCTCGTTCGCCTGAACCTCTGCTTGGCCGCCCCCCCGGGGGGGGGGGGCCGGGGGGCCCATCGCCCGCTGCTACAGCACCTTCGACAGGAACGACTTCGTCCGGTCCTGCTGCGGGTTGGTCAGGACATCGCGCGGGTGGCCCGACTCGACCACCACACCGTCGTCCATGAAGACCAGCGCGTCGCCCACCTCGCGGGCGAAGCCCATCTCGTGGGTGACGACGATCATCGTCATGCCGTCCTCGGCCAGCCCGCGCATCACGTCCAGGACGTCACCCACCAGCTCCGGGTCGAGCGCCGAGGTCGGCTCGTCGAAGAGCATCAGCTTCGGCTCCATGGCCAGCGCGCGGGCGATCGCCACGCGCTGCTGCTGTCCGCCGGAGAGCTGGGAGGGGTAGTTCTTCGCCTTGTCGGCGAGGCCCACCCGGTCCAGCAGCTTCTCGGCGCGGGCCCGGGCCACGGCCTTGGACTCGCCCTTGACCTGGACCGGGGCTTCCATGACGTTCTCGATCGCCGTCATGTGCGGGAACAGGTTGAACCGCTGGAAGACCATGCCGATGTCGCGGCGCTTGAGGGCGACCTCGTTGTCCCTCAGCTCGTAGAGCTTGTCGCCCTTCTGCCGGTAGCCGACCAGCTCGCCGTCGACCGAGAGCCGGCCGGCGCTGATCTTCTCCAGGTGGTTGATGCACCGCAGGAAGGTCGACTTGCCGGAACCGGACGGGCCGATCAGGCAGAACACCTCACGCGGGGCGACCTCCAGGTCGATGCCCTTGAGGATGTGCGCGGTGCCGAAGGACTTGTGGACGCCCTCGGCCTTCACCATGGGGGTCGTCGTCATGCCATGCCTCCCGAGGGGCGGCCCAGGGACAGCAGGTTGGCCCTGATCTTCTGGATCGGTGTCTGCGGCAGGCTCCGGCTGGACCCGCGGGCGTAGTGACGCTCCAGGTAGTACTGGCCCACGCTCAGGATCGAGGTCATGATCAGGTACCAGGCCGCCGCGAGGAAGTACATCTCCACGGGGGCGCCGGAGTTCTGCCCGATGTCCTGGGCGTACCGGAACAGCTCCGTGAACTGTACGGCGGCCACCAGCGAGGTCGTCTTGAGCATGTTGATGACCTCGTTGCCCGTCGGCGGCACGATCACGCGCATCGCCTGCGGGATGACCACGCGGCGCAGCGTCTTGCTGTGGCTCATGCCCAGCGCGTGCGACGCCTCCGTCTGGCCCTCGTCGACCGAGAGCAGTCCGGCCCGGCAGATCTCCGCCATGTACGCGGCCTCGTTGAGGCCGAGCCCGAGGAGCGCGGTCAGCAGGGGGGTCATGAAGGACGACCACTCGTCCTTGTAGACCGGCCCGAGGTTGATGTACTCGAAGACCAGGCCCAGGTTGAACCAGACGAAGAGCTGGACCAGTACGGGCGTGCCCCGGAAGAACCAGATGTACGACCACGCGATCGACGCGGTGACCGGGTTCTTGGACAGGCGCATCACCGCGAGCAGGACGCCGCCGACGATGCCGATGGCCATCGAGAGAACGGTCAGCAGCAGGGTCTGGCCCACGCCCCGGAGGATCCGGTCGTCGAAGAAGTAGTCCGGTACGGCACCCCAGTTGATCTGGCCCTGGGAGAACGCGTAGACGATGGACGCGAGCAGGCCGATGGCGATGACCGCCGACACGTAGCGCCCGTAGTGGCGGACCGGGATGGCCGTGATCGCCGCGGGTCCGGCCGCCGGGGTAGGTGGCGTGCCGGTGGAACCCGTCTTCTTGATGTCAGTCACAGATATTGCCTCTCACCGACGGAATCCGTCAGGACCCGCCGTTGATCTTGGCCTCGGTGACCGCGCCGTCCTTGACGCCCCACTTGGCGATGATCTTGGCGTACTCGCCGTTCTCGATGATCGCGTCGAGCGCCGCCTTCACCGCGTCCCGCAGCTCGGGGTTGCCCTTGGCGACGGCGATGCCGTACGGGGCCGCCTCGACCTGCTCGCCGACGATCTGGAAGTCCTTGCCGCCGCCCGAGGTCTTCACCGCGTAGGCGGCCACCGGGAAGTCGGACGAACCGGCGTCGGCGCCTCCGGCCCGGAGCCGGGTCTGGGCCTCCAGGTCGTTGTCGAACTGCTCGATCTCGATCTTGCCCTTGCTGCCGCACTTCTCGCTCTCGGCCTTGGCGAGGTCGTGGGAGACCGTGCCGCGCTGGACGGCCATCTTCTTGCCGCACAGGTCGGACCAGGTCTTGATGCCCTGGTCGTCGCCCTTCTTGGTGTAGATCGAGACGCCGGCGGTGAAGTAGTCGATGAAGTCGACGCCTTCGCCGACCTTCTTCTGCGTCTCCGAGTCGATGCCCTCCTGGCGGTCCTTGGTGTCGGTCATCGCCGACATCGCCAGGTCGTAGCGCTTCGAGCGGAGCCCCGTGATGAGGGTGTCGAACGTTCCGTTCTGGAACTCGAAGGTGACACCGAGCTGCTTGCCGAGAGCGGCGCCGAGGTCGGGGTCGATACCGACTACCTTGCCGGAATCGTCCTTGAACTCCACCGGCGGGTACGCGATGTCCGAACCGACCCTGATGACGCCCTTGTCCTTGATGGCCTGGGGCAGCAGGTCGGCGAGCGGCGCGCTGTCCGACGCCTTCGCGGAGCTCGAAGCCTTCGAGGGCTTGTCGGTCTGGTCGCCGCAGGCGGTCAGCAGCATGGTGCCGGCGACCGCGATGGCGCCGACCGCCGCGATCCGGGTCTTCGCGGTCGTACGACGCGTGGTGCTTGCGGTCATGTCGGGATCCTCCGGCAGGTGAGGGAGAGGTGCTGGTGGGCGGCTTGGCACGCACCTTCGAGTGTCGCCACCTTGTGTGATGACGGCATCCTGCCATTCGGACTGGCCCATGCAGGGGTCCTGCCATGTCAAAATCGGATAACGGGCGACCCCCGAACATCAACGGCCGGTACCTCGGGACCGGACCATCTGTGGGGAACCAATCCCCCCGCCGGAGAATCTTCGGCACGTCTCGACTGGTGGACGGCATTTATGCCGGTTTGCCGACTTGTCCAGATATTCGACTATGAGTCACGTCACCGCGTCGATATGGACTCGTCCGTAACACCGTTCGTCCGGTAAGAAAGACGTTTACACCCCTCATCCGGGGCTCAGGGCGCGTGTGCGGCGCGCCCGCGCGTACGTACCTCTCCCTGCCGGGGCGGGCCAACCGCTCGGTGCGGGGCACGTACGCGGTGCCCGCCCACCCCTCCTCAACCAGGAGTGGCCACCCTCAAACGATGAAGACTTAAGGGGTCAACACCATGGCAGCGGAGATCGTCAATCCTCGCAGCGACAGCACCATCGACAGCGCCACCGACCGTGGCATCCAGCGCACGAGCGGGGCGGACACCGGGGCCGACGAGCCCTTCGATCCGGCCTTCGCCCTCCACCGGGGCGGGAAGATGGCCGTGCAGGCCACCGTCCCTATCCGGGACAAGGACGACCTCTCCCTGGCGTACACGCCCGGAGTGGCGAAAGTGTGCAGCGCCATCGCCGCCCAGCCCGAGCTCGTCCACGACTACACCTGGAAGTCCCAGGTCGTGGCCGTCGTGACTGACGGCACCGCCGTGCTCGGCCTCGGTGACATCGGGCCCGAGGCGTCCCTCCCCGTGATGGAGGGCAAGGCCATCCTCTTCAAGCAGTTCGGCGGCGTCGACGCGGTGCCGATCGCGCTCGCGACCACCGACGCCGACGAGATCGTCGACACCGTCGTGCGGCTCGCCCCCTCCTTCGGCGGGGTCAACCTGGAGGACATCTCGGCGCCCCGCTGCTTCGAGATCGAGCGCAAGCTCCAGGAGCGGCTGGACATCCCGGTCTTCCACGACGACCAGCACGGCACCGCGGTCGTCACCCTCGCCGCCCTGCGCAACGCCGCGAAGCTCTCCGGGCGGACGCTCGGCGATCTGCGCGGCGTCATCTCCGGCGCGGGCGCGGCGGGCGTGGCCATCGCCAAGTTCCTGCTGGAGGCGGGGATCGGCGACATCGCGGTGGCCGACCGCAAGGGCATCGTCAGCCGGGACCGCGACGACCTCACCGAGGTCAAGCGCGAGCTGGCGGAGCTGACGAACCGGGCGGGCCTGAGCGGTTCGCTGGAGCAGGCGCTCGCCGGTGCGGACGTCTTCATCGGCGTCTCCGGCGGTACGGTCCCGGAGGCGGCGGTGGCCTCGATGGCGCCCGGTGCGTACGTCTTCGCCATGGCCAACCCGAATCCGGAGGTCCACCCGGAGGTCGCGCACAAGTACGCGGCCGTGGTGGCTACCGGGCGGTCCGACTTCCCGAACCAGATCAACAACGTGCTGGCGTTCCCGGGCATCTTCGCGGGTGCGCTCCAGGTGCGGGCCTCGCGGATCACGGAGGGCATGAAGATCGCGGCGGCGAATGCACTGGCGGATGTCGTCGGCGATGAGCTGGCGGCGGACTACGTGATTCCGTCCCCGTTCGACGAGCGGGTCGCGCCGGCGGTCACGGCGGCCGTTGCCGCTGCGGCGCGGGCGGAGGGTGTGGCTCGGCGCTGAGGTTGTTGCTGAGCGGAGCTTGATGGGGCGGGGCCCGTACTTGTGCGGGCCCCGCCCTTGCGTTTCCGCCTTGCGGTGACCACCTCAAGCTCCTGCGGCGGTCGAGGCCCCCATTTCCAGCCCCTGCGGCGATTGAGCCGCACCACTAAGCCCCTCCGGCGATTGAGCCGCACCACTGAGC
>NZ_JAFEUF010000062.1:0-3142 GCF_016901035.1 Streptomyces durocortorensis | reverse complement strand
TGCTCTCCTCTCTGCCTATCGGCGGCAGCGCCCGCCGGGCCGCCGCGCCCGCCGCCCCCCCCCCCCCCCCCCCCCGGGGGGGGCGGCGGGGGGGCGGCCCCCCCCCCCCCCCGGGGCGCTGCCCCGGACCCCGCTCCTCAATCGCCGGAGGGGCTCAGTGGTGCGGCTCAATCGCCGGAGGGGCTTAGTGGTGCGGCTCAATCGCCGCAGGGGCTTGAACGTGCGGGCCCACCCCGGTTGGTGTGCGTCACACGGGGAGGCGGTTACGTGGGCGCCCCGGCCCGCCTATCGTCGAGCCATGTTCGCCGCCTACGCAGCCCGCATCGACCCCGACCAGCCCCTCACCGGCCTGGAGCTGGGCGATCGCCCGGCCCCCGAGGCGCGTCCCGGGTGGAGCACCGTCACCGTCCGGGCCGCCTCCCTCAACCACCACGACCTCTGGTCCCTCCGGGGCGTCGGCCTCTCGCAGGACCGGCTGCCGATGATCCTCGGCTGCGACGCGGCCGGCGTCGACCAGGACGGCAACGAGGTGGTCCTGCACTCCGTCATCGGGCAGTCCGGGCACGGCGTCGGGCCCGACGAGCCGCGCTCCATCCTCACCGAGCGCTACCAGGGCACCTTCGCCGAGCAGGTCACCGTCCCGACCTGGAACGTCCTGCCCAAGCCGAAGGAGCTCAGCTTCGCCGAGGCCGCCTGCCTGCCGACCGCCTGGCTCACCGCGTACCGGATGCTGTTCACCAACGCCGGGGTGCGGCCCGGGGACTCCGTGCTCGTCCAGGGCGCCGGCGGCGGGGTCGCCACCGCCGCGATCGTGCTCGGGAAGGCCGCCGGGCTGCGGGTCTTCGCCACCAGCCGGGACAAGGCCAAGCGCGAGCGGGCGGTCGAACTCGGCGCGCTGGAGGCGTACGAGCCCGGCGCCCGGCTTCCGCAGCGCGTGGACGCCGTCATCGAGACCGTGGGGGCCGCCACCTGGTCCCACTCCGTGAAGTCGCTGCGCCCCGGCGGCACCCTCGTCATCTCCGGGGCCACCAGCGGCGACCGGCCCGCGCACGCCGAGCTGACCCGGATCTTCTTCCTGGAGCTGAGGGTCGTCGGCTCCACCATGGGGTCCAAGGACGAGCTGGAGGACCTGCTCGCGTTCTGCGCCACCACCGGTGTGCGCCCGGTCATCGACGAGGTGCTCCCGCTCGACCGGGCCCGCGAGGGGTTCGGGCGGCTGGAGTCCGGCGACCTGTTCGGGAAGATCGTGCTCACGCCGACCTCCTAGGACCGACAAGAACTCGTCCGCTCCCCATACTTGAACAAGTCTCAGCTTTGCTGATGAGATGCCGCCCATGCGAATGGGCAGAGCACTCATGGCAGTTGTCGTCGCGTCCGTGCTCGCGGCGGGGGCCCTCGCCCCCGCCGCCTCGGCGCGCCCCGCACCCGTCTCCCCGTCCTCGTCCGAAGGCGCTGTACCGCCCCTCACCGACGACCGGGGGCGCACCCTCACCCTGCGCGGCTGGAACGTCGAGGACAAGGCGAACCGCGGCGAGGACGCCCTCACCGCCATCACCGAACGGCACTTCCGCGACCTGCGGGCAGGAGGCTTCAACTTCGCCCGGCTGCTGGTCTTCTGGGACGACCTGGAGCCCCGGCGCGGACAGTACAGCGAGCGCTACCTCCGGAAGATCGAGCGCATCCTGGGCTGGGCCCACCAGCACCGCATCCATGTCCTCATCGACGCCCACCAGGACGTCTTCGGGCCCGCGTTCGGCCACCGCGGCATTCCGGAATGGGCCACGAGGACCGACGGGATGCCGTTCACGCCGAACCCCGACGACTGGTTCTCCGAGTATTTCCAGCCCGCCGTCCAGCGGGCCTTCACCCACCTCTACGAGGACCCCGATCTCCGTCGCGCCCAGGCCGCCATGTGGCAGGTCCTCGCGGAACGCTTCCGCGACCACCCGGCCGTCATCGGCTACGACCTGATCAACGAACCCATGGGGGAGCTGCGCGAGGGCGAGGACCTGCCGACCGCCGCCCGCCGCATCGAGGCCCAGCACCTCACCCCGATGTACAACCGGCTCGCCCGCGCCGTCCGGGCCAAGGACCGCTCCACCTGGATCTTCGTCGAGCCCACCCCCATCGTCGGCGAGGGCGTGCCCACCGGCCTCGGCCGTATCCACGACAGCCGGACCGTGTACGCCCCGCACTTCTACAACACCGCCATGGAGGCGGGCGCCGACTACGACCCGGACGCGGGCTGGATCGAGGCGTACGAGGCCGCCGTCACCGCCTACCCGGCCCGCCACCGGATGCCCGTGGTCGTGGGGGAGTGGGGGCCGCTCAACAACGCTCTCCCCAACATGGGCCGCTTCTACCGGGAGGCCGTCGCCTCCCTGAACCGCTACAGCTCCGGCTGGGCGGGGTACGTCTGGTGCTACGGCGGCGGCTACTGCGCCGTCGACGAGCGCGGCCGCTTCCGCACGAACAAGGAGCAGACCGCCACCCCGTACGCCCCGGCCGTCGCGGGGACCGTCCGCTCCGACACGTACGACGCGGGCAGCCGCACCTACCGCCTCGCCTACCGGGCCTCCGCCCGCCCCGGGGTCACCGAGCTGTCCCTGCCGCCCTCCTCCCGGGGGTGGCGGGTCTCCGTCGCCGGACGTGCTCACGTCCTCGGCGCCTCGTCGCGCGGCGGATGGCCGGTCGTTCTCGCGTGGCCCGGGAGTGAAGTGGTCGTGACCGTGCGGGAAGCTGGCCCGTATGGACGAACTGACCACCCCTGAAGGGTTTCTGCTGCGCCCCTGGCTGCCCGACGACGCCTCGGCGGTGCTCCGCGCCTTCGCCCCGGCCGAGATGGACCGCCAGACGGACCGGCCCGTGGGCGACCGGTCCGGGGCGCTGGCCTGGATCGCGGACCGCGCGCGCGAACGGGGGGCGCGCACCGGATACTCCTGGGCCGTCGTGGGGGAGGAGGGCGAGGCGCTCGGCTGTGTGGCGCTCAACGCCGTCAACCGGACCCATGACAGCGGCTGGGTCTCCTACTGGACCACGCCGCAGGCGCGCGGGCCCGGGGGGGCCCCCCCCCCCCCCCCGGGGGCCGCGGCCGCCGGCCGTGCGGGAAACGCGGGGATAAGCCGGGGGCAGGGGGCCCCCC
>NZ_JAFEUF010000588.1 GCF_016901035.1 Streptomyces durocortorensis | reverse complement strand
GCAAGGTGTAACCCTCGACGCTCGGCTCCCGCAGCCCGAGCCCCGGGCTTCGGGGACGGTCGGGTCACTCTTCCGGGGGTACGTGAACGGGGCTCCGGCCCGAAGCTCAAGACCCGGGACTCGGACGTCGGGATGCGAGACCCGGGGGCCGAGCGCCTTCTTTAACCGGTAGGGAAAGAAGGGGGGTTAAGGAAAACCTCCCCTACCTCCCCACCCCGTCACGGCCAGGCAGTATGACTAATCGTGACAGCTTGCGGCGCAGCGTGACGGCCGCTTACGGTG
>NZ_JAFEUF010000587.1 GCF_016901035.1 Streptomyces durocortorensis | reverse complement strand
CGTCCCTCACATCCTGGCTCTGACGCATCGGCATGACGGCACGAACTCGCCATCCACCGACCTTGCGTGGACCCACCTCAATGGTGCCGCCTAGGGCCTCGACCCGCTCTGACATCCCGACGATTCCCACCCCGGTCGAGGGTGCCGATCGAATCGGGCGGCCGTTGTCGGTGACCTCCACCTCGACCTCGTCATCGCTGCAGCGTACCGACACCGTCACCTCGGGGGCGCTGGAGTGGGCCTCCACATTGTTGAGGGATTCCTGGACGATTCGGTAACAGGT
>NZ_JAFEUF010000586.1 GCF_016901035.1 Streptomyces durocortorensis | reverse complement strand
CCCCCCCCCCCGCCCGGCGGGCGGCGGCGGTGGAGGGGGCGGCTCCGAGGCCGAGGGCGCCGGCGACGAGCAGCAGGGAAACGCCGATGCGCGCGCGGGAGTTGCGTCTCATGGGGGAACTCCTTCTCGGGTGACGTGTGGGGACGTACCGAGAAGGAATTTGACATGCCCATTACCTAATCCACAAGACCGCGTGACCCCGGGGGCCCGCCGACAGCCCCGTACCGGAGCACACCCGGAGCACACATGGAAACCGCCCCCCTGCCCGACGGGGCCACTCACTTAA
>NZ_JAFEUF010000585.1 GCF_016901035.1 Streptomyces durocortorensis | reverse complement strand
CCCTCTGCGCCGAATTTCCCGCCGAGTACTGGCGCAGGATCGATGAGGAAAAGGGCTTTCCGGAAGCCTTCGTCACGGCCATGACCGAAGCCGGCTGGCTGTCGGCGATGATCCCGGAAGAATACGGCGGCTCGGGCCTGGGCCTGGCCGAGGCTTCGGTGATCCTCGAGGAGGTCAACCGTTGCGGCGGCAACTCCGGGACCATCCATGGGCAGATGTACAACATGTTCACCCTGCTCAGAAACGGCAGCGAGGAGCAGAAGCGCTACTACCTGCCGAAGCTGGCC
>NZ_JAFEUF010000584.1 GCF_016901035.1 Streptomyces durocortorensis | reverse complement strand
TCGAAGCCCATCTCCTACGCCTCGGAGCTGACGGTGGTCCGCGGCCTGACGACGGGCAAGGCCCTCGTCGACTGGGAACCGACCGTCGTGCACCCGCAGTTGACGGAGGGCGCGACGCTGAAGACGGGCGAGTCCTCGACGCCGGCGATCGAGGCCGTCGACCGCAACGGCACCGTGCTGACGAAGGAGAAGTACCCCTCGCTCGGCCCCATCCTGGACACCCTGCGCCAGAAGTACGGGGAGACCTCGGGCGGTTCGGCCGGCATCGAGACCTGGATCGAGCCCGC
>NZ_JAFEUF010000583.1 GCF_016901035.1 Streptomyces durocortorensis | reverse complement strand
GCTCGGGGAGGGCGTGGGGTGCGGTCGGGCGTGCGTGGCCGCGGGGGCGGTCCGCGTCTCCTCGCCCGTGGGCTGTGGGTCTCCGCCGAAGCCGTCGTGACCCTCGGTGTCGTGCTGCTCCTCCTCGTCGTCCATCAGCTCTGGTGGACCAACCGCGAGGCCCGCGCCGACGCCGGGCGTACCGTCCAGAGCCTCCAGCGGGAGTGGGACCGGCCGATCCAGGAAGACAGCGGTGGCGGTGGTGCCCGACAAGAGAGTCCCCGGCCCTCCGCGAGCCCCGGTCCGGAAG
>NZ_JAFEUF010000582.1 GCF_016901035.1 Streptomyces durocortorensis | reverse complement strand
CTTCCCCATCGTGGTGTCCTGCGTCACCGGCCTCCTGGCGACGCCGGAGGAGCTGGTGGAACTGTCGCGCTCGCTGGGCGCGTCGAAGGCCCGCGAGTACCGCAACATCCGCCTGCCCTATGCGATTCCACACCTGTTCTCGGCGCTGCGCATCTCCATCACCCTGGCGGTGATCGGCGCGGTGGTCGCCGAGTTCGTCGCGGCGGAAAAAGGCCTGGGCTACTTCATCAACTTCTCCACCTCGATGTTCCAGGTGCCGCAAGCCTTCGCCGCGTTGATGATGTTGGTGG
>NZ_JAFEUF010000061.1:7053-33370 GCF_016901035.1 Streptomyces durocortorensis | reverse complement strand
ACCTCGGGCGGCAACGCCGCCTCCACCATCTGGATCGTCTCGCGCGAGGCCGCGCGCAGATCCATCAGGCCCCTCTGGAGGGCCAGGTAGAGCTCACGACTTTCCCACGCCAGATTCTCCCTGGCCTGCAGGGGCATTTCGCCCAGCAGGATCCAGAGCATCGTCCGGACGTCCGGCGGAAAGTCGATCTCCTCCACTTAGTGCCGGCCACCCTGGGAGGAGTCGCCCGGCGTGTCCAGGCTGGACATCTGCCGGTCGATCTCGTCACGCGCGTAGTTCGACACACCCTCGATGTGCTGGCCGTTGGCCCAGACCGCCTGGCCCAGCTCCGTGAACGCGCTGCTGAGGGCCCTGACCAGGTCCAGGCAGGACTGGTTGTTCGCGTCGTACTTGGGCAGCACTTCGAGGGCGAAGTCGTCGCTGTAACCGGCCCAGCCACGGTAGTTCTGGATGTCGGAGATGAAGTTGTCGCCGATCTTCGCCGCCTGCGCGGGCAGTTGCTCCATCATCTCGCTGGCCCGGCGCAGTTCGCCGGGGTTCGCGGTGAACTTCCCTACCGCCATGGTGCCTCCCTCTCTCCGGTGGTCCGTACGGTCAGTCTTCGTGGATCTCGTCGTGCAGGCGGGCCGACGACCGTCGCCCGCCGCCGTGCCCGTCGTCCAGGGCCGAGCCGAAGGCCCGGTCCCAATCGATGTCGATGCCTCTGATGCCCGTGGCCCGGCCGGTGGTCCGGGTCAGCGGCTCGAAGACGTCCATCACCTTGCGGGCCATCTCCGAACGGCCCTCCTGCACCGCCTCCATGATCGAGGCGGCCAACTGGGGGCCCGTCATGGACCGGTGCCGGTTGTCCGGGAACTTCAGCCCCGTCAGCTCGCCCTGGGGGCCCACCGTCACCTCCACCGCGCGGTCCCGCGACCGGGCCGTCGTGGAGGACTGGCCGAGTTCGCCCTCGGCACGCGCCACGGCCTCCTGCACGGCCGTGAGTTCGGCCATGGCCTCGGCCAGCTTCTTCTCCATCGAGTCGCTCAACAGTCGCCCTTTCACCTGCGCGTACACCATTCTGTCGTACGCGTGTGCGTGCTATGAACTTTCTCCGTGCCGGGGCGGGTTCCGAGGCGGCCGAAGCCGTCTCCCACCGCCCCGCACGGGCTCCGGCCGTGACCGGGGCACCGCTCCTAGCGTCCGATCACCGCCGGTGCGCCGCCTTCGTCGGTGCCCCAGACGTCGTCGTCCTCCGGCACCCAGGAGTCACGGGTCCGCTCGCCGCTCTGGGTCGCGGTCTGGCCGGGTGCGCCGCCTCCGCCAGGGGCGCCGCCGGCCATCGGCGGGAGGAAGGGCGAACTGCCCGCGGTGGGGCCGCCGGCCGCCACCCGCACCTCGTCGTCGGCATAGCGACCGCCCGAGCCGGGTACGGCGGCGCCGGGTCGCGCACGGCGGTTCCGGGAGACCGATCCGTCGATGACGTTGCGGACGCGCTCACCGGAGTCGTTCTGGCCTCCGCCGCCGCCCATGCCGCCGCCCATACCGCCGCCCATGCCGCCGCCCATCGGGGCTCCGCCCGCCGGTGCGCCGTTACCGCCCTCGCCCCCGCCGTAGCTGCTCGGGCCGGGGAAGGGCCCGCTGTTCAGGAACGGGCGGTTGTGGCTCGGTGCGTCCGAGCCGCCGGACGCCCCGTTGCTCGCCAGGGGCGACTCGTAGGGCTGGTCGTCGAACAGCTCCTCCTCGTAGGAGATCGGGTCGTACGAGGGGGGCGTGTGGCCGGAGAGGCCGTCGCCGAAGGAACCTGGGTTGTTGAGGGAGCCGTTGTTGAGCTGGCCGGAGTCGAAACTCACCGGGCCGGACTCGTCCAGGTAGCCGGAGACGGTCGAGCCGTCGGGCCGGGTGACGGTGGTGGTGCCGGTGTCCGGGTTGATCGTCTGGGTGGAGCCGTCCGGGAACTCCGTGACCACGTTGCCACTGGGGTCCAGGTGCGTGACGCTGCCGCCGGGGTTGGACAGCAGGTCACCGGTGTTGAGCGGACCGGAGATGACGGAGCCGTCGGGCCGGGTGATGGTCGAGGAGTGGGTGTCCGGGTCGATCGTGACCTTGGAACCGTCGGGGTACTCGGTGATCACGCGGCCGTCCGCGTCGAGCCGCGACTCACCACCGCCGGGGAGTTCGAGCGGGCCGTCGTTGACCGGGCCGGTGATGGGGGTGGACGACAGGTCGGGGATATCTCCGTTGCCGAAGAGGTCGCGCCGGGAGCTGTCGAGCCTGGACTCCGCTTCCTTCTGCCGGGCCTCCTGCTCGGACCGGACTTCCTCCTGCTTGGCCTCGGCCTCCTTCTGCCGGGCCTCCTGCTCGGCGCGGACCTCGTCCTGCTTGGCCTCCTGCTCCTCGCGGAGCCGGTCCTGCTTGGCTTCCTGCTCCTCGCGGATGCGGTCCTGCTTCTGCTCGGCCTCGGCCTGCCTCTGCTCCGCTTCCTTCCGCATGGCTTCCTGCTCGGCCTTCGCCTCGGCCTCCTTGGCCTCCTGCTTGGCCTCCTGCTCCGCCTGCTTCTGCTCCGCCTTCGCCTCGGCCTCGGCCTGCTTCTGCTCCTGCTCGGCCTGCTGCTGCTCCTGGCGCTCTTCCTGCTCGGTGCGGATGCGGTCCTGCTTCTGCTCGGCCTCGGCCTGCTTCTGCTCCGCTTCCTTCTCCTTGGCCTCCTGCTCGGCCTTGGCCTCCGCCTCCTTGGCCTCCTGCTTGGCCTCCTGCTCCGCCTGCTTCTGCTCGGCCTCCTTCTCCTTGGCCTCCTGCTCGGCCTTGGCCTCGGCCTCCTTGGCCTCCTGCTCGGCCTTGGCCTGGGCCTCCTTGGCCTCCTGCTCCTTCTTCGCCTCCTCCTGCTGGGTCCTCGCCTGGTTCATCTGCATCATCTGCATGTTCTCCGCACGAGCCTGGGCCTCGGCCTGCTTGGCCTCCTGCTCCTTGCGGATCTGCTCCTGCTTGGCCTCCTGCTCGGCCCGGAGCTGTTCCTGCTTGGCCTCCTGTTCGGCCTGCTTCTGCTCGGCCTCCTTCTCCTTGGCCTCCTGCTCGGCCTTGGCCTCCGCCTCCTTCGCCTCCTGCTTGGCCTCCTGCTCCGCCTGCTTCTGCTCGGCCTCCTTCTCCTTCGCCTCCTGCTCGGCCTTGGCCTCCGCCTCCTTGGCGGCCGCCTTCGCCTCGGCCTCCGCCTCCTTGGCCTCGGCTTCCGCCTTGGCTTCCTTCTCCTTGCGCTCGGCTTCCGCCTTGGCTTCCTTCTCCTTGCGCTCAGCCTCCGCCTTGGCCTCGGCCTCCTTACGCTCGGCCTCTTCCTTCTCCTTCTTCCGCTCCGCCTCGGCCTTGGCGGCCTGGTCCTTCTGCCACTGGATGAACTCTTCCTGTTTCCGGGCGGCCTCCTCGGCTTCCGCCTTGGCCGCGGCCGCGTCCGCCTCCGCCTTCTCCTCGGCGAGCTCGGACTTCTCCTCCTTGTACTCGGACTCCAGCGTGTCGCTCGTCCCCCGGGACTTGACCGACCCGAAGTCCAGCTGGCTGTTGCTCCAGCTGTCGCGCACCTTCGTCATGGCGTCGACGGCCGCCGTGTCGAGGTTCTCCTCGACGGTCTGCTTCCACATGAGGAGGGCTTTGTTGCCGACCTTCACCCAGGTGTCGAGCTCCTTGAGCTCACCGAAGTCCTCGGCGTCGACGTTCAGCGCCATGTCGCCCGTGCCGGTGATCTTCTCGATCGCCGCCCGGTTGCTGAAGTGATCTTCCGAGATGTAGTTCGTCGTGGTGGTGTAGCCGCCGCCGTACGACCCGTGGGTCTCGATCTCGTAGGTGATCTTCGTGATGTTGTGGTCCCAGACGTACTCCATGATCGCGGAGAGCAGGGTGTGCAGCACCACGAGCGGGTTGCCGTACTTGTACTGCCAACTCGACCAGGCGCTGTGAAGATCCCAGACCGCATTCCGGAAGTCCTTCTTGGCCTGCCGGATCTCGTCGCCCTGCTTCGACCCGCCCTTGTCGTCGTCGCCGCTGCCGGCCGGCCTCATGTCGTCGGCGTAGTCCGAGTACTGCTTGTTGATCTTGTTGATGAGGTCCCAGAAGACACCGGCGGCCTTGCCCCGCCACGCCTTGTCCTTCTCCGTCCCGAGCCGGCTCTGCCACTCCTCGACGATCTGTTGCTGGGACGAGAAGAACCCTGCGACGCGGTCGAACGCCGCGGCCACGGTCTCGAAGTTGTCGAGGGTCACCGAGTCCGGGTCGTCCACGGGCTTGCCGTTGAAGCTGAACCCGTACGTACCCTGCGAGTCGTTGTTGAGCAGTTCCTGCAGGGCGAGCCCGGTACCGTAGGCGTAGCGCGCGGTGGGCGTGGTGTCCCAGGTCGGCTTGCCGTCCATCCCCAGGTGACCGTCCATGGAGCTGGAGAACTGCCCGCCCTCCTGCCACCCCTGACTCGGTATCCGCCCGTCCCCCTTGCTGCCGAGCAGGGTGATGCGCGCCCGGTACATGGACACGTCGGAGCCCGCCCCGCCCTTGGCGTGGTAGAAGGGGATGACGAAGTCGGTGTTCTTGATGTCGGAACCGGCGTTCTCGTACAGCCAGTTCATGTCCTCGGTGTCGACGTAGTCGACATAGCCCACGTCGGAGATCTCCACCTTCATCAGGGGGATGCCCTCGTTGCCGACGAGCGAGTCGAACAGGTCGTTCCGGTTCGGCGCCTTGAAACCCGTGAAGAAGCCGACCGCCTCGGCCCACTTGTCGTTGGTACCGCCGCCGAGGTCTTCGACGACCTTGCTGGAATCGAGCGCCATGCCGGAATGCCTTTTCGTCGGAAGGAGACAGAGGGGACGGGAGGGCGGGGGTACGGTCCGCCGGACCGCAGGCGTGCGGAGGAGCGCCGGCCGGGGCTACCGTCCGACCGCGACGAAGGTCAGTCGTCCTCGTCGTTGTCCGAGCCGCCACCGGCGGATTCGGAGAGCACCTCGTCCACGCCCTCGAAGAAGTCGATCATGTCCTTGCCGTCGATCTTCTCCAGGTTGCCGTCCTGGGTCTTGAAGAGCTCCTCGATGGTGTCCTCCAGGTCCTCCTCGATCTGCTCGAAGAGTTCGACCTGGAGCTTGAGGATGTCGTCGAGCTGATCGACCAGCCCGTTCAGGCACTTGACCAGGTAGCCGCCGTTGGTACGGCCGTTCTCGTCGCCCGCCATCGTCCCGATGGCGATCGGCTTCTTCTGGCCGTCGTGGAATCCCGCCGCGGTCGCGGACCCGTCCTCACCGCCCTGCAGCGTGGGGATCCCGGGCACGGTCGTCCCGTCGGTCGTCGTGCCGTCCTCGCGCATCTTCTTGATCTCCGCGAGGAACGGGACAAGGTCGTTGTCGAGGAAGCTCTGCAGCCACGCCTTGTTGAGATTGAGTGCGGGTGCTTCCGCCATGTCGCACTTCTCCAGTCTTCCGGGATGTCCAGGAACTCACAGGGCCGGTGCCTGTCCGCCGGCAGCCCACGGGGGCCTCGGCGGACGGTGCAACCGCCCCGACTGCACCGGGGGGCCGTGCGCGCGAAGAAGCCACGCGAACGGCCGCCCGAGAAGGACCAGGGGCGTGCCGCCCCCGGGTCAGCTGCCGATGCGCACGCTCTCCCAGAGGGACTTCAGGGAGTTCTCGCTGTACTTGTAGCTGCCCGAGACGTCGGTCAGCAGCGCCGAGTGCTCGGCGAGGATGCGCTTCATCTCCTCGACCGCGTTGTTCCAGGAGGCCTGCTTCTCGGCGTACACCGCCTTGTCCTCACCTTCCCAGCTGCGCTGGAGCTCCTGGAGTTCGGCTTCCAGGTTGGTGAGGATGCTGTCGATCGCCTTGGTCTGCTGGACCATGTCGTCGGCGGCGTTCTCCATGTGGCCGTAGTCGACATAGATCTGGCCGTCGGTGAAGTCAAGCGGAGGGGTCATGGTCTTCCTCGTCTCGCGGCAGGTGCGTCAGGGTCAGTGATGTGGGGGGCCGGTCGCCCGTCAGGGTCCCGGTCACCGGAGGAGTGGTCAGCGGCCCGCGGTGGAGCCGGCGAGCGCGTTGAAGATCTCCTCGGAGCGGTTGAACGCCTGCTGGATCGAGTCGTTCGAGTTGTTCTGCTGGATGCCCTGCGCGCGCATGGTCTCCTCCAGCGTCGTGATCATGTCGCGGAGGTTGCTGGAGATGATCTCCGCCTGCTGGTCCCAGCGGTCGAGCAGCTTCTGGAACGCGCCACCGTCGCTGCCGGCGTAGCCGGAGGCGAGGTTGTGCTTCATGTTCTCCACGTCCTGACGGCTCTTCTGCACACCGGTGAAGGCCATCTCCAGTGCGGTGACACCGTTCTGGGTGGATGAAGCCAGTGACTGCTGTGCGCCCGTACCTGCCATGTTGCTGCGCCTCCTGATGTGTCGCACCGCCGGATTCCGGTTCCCGCGCGGCGCGTGCCTGGCCGGACACGGTCGGAAGACCGGCGTCCGAATGGTCTGGACGAACGGAGCCTAAAGAAGGGCGCGTTGAGGATTCAATGGCTTGCGTCATCTTCTCGGCCCCGACCCCGCTTTTGGGGTGATTCGCGAAGGAGATTTGATGGGGATCTGAGGTTCACCCCTTGCGGAATCACTTTCCGAATGGATCTGTTTCCCCGCGCCCGAACGGGCAATGCCCGCCGTGGGTAACGGTATTGGCAGATCCCTTCGAGGAAGAGGACGGTGGATCGCCTCCTCCGGTTGTCACGACGCACGCCTTTATCAGACGCGTCACGAGAAATTCACCTCCCTCGGTACAACCATCCGTCGGTCCCTCAGGTCCGCGCGCAGCGCGGGGTCGTGTTCGTGTTCCGGCCCAGGGCCGCGGCCTCCTTGGTGAGGTCCGGCCCGGTCGGCAGCATGGCCAGCAGCGGCGCCGGCAGCCCTCGGGCCTGGCCCTCGCTGTAGCCGAGGGCGGCGAGGCCGTCGGCGGTGCCGACCCGGTACTTCATCCCGGTGTCGGTCACGAGGTAGACGGTGGTGCCGACCGTGCTCCCGCTCGCCCCGAGCGCCCGCACCAGGGATCCGCCGCCCGGCCGCACGCTGATCGTGCCCACCGGCATGCAGGCCGGGGTGAGGCCCTCGGGCGGCGCCTGCGCGGCGGGCCCCAGGGAGCCCGTTCCGGTCAGCGCCACGCTGATGCGCGGTCCGCGCTCACTCGGCTGGACCCGGATGCATACAGTGCGGTCCTCGCCGAGGGCCACCACCTCCGGCGGCTCCGAGGGCAGGTTCGCCTCGTCCGCGCCACCCTGGGCGCCGGGGGCCAGTCGGCCGCTCAGCGCGTCCGCGCCCAGCGTCACGACCTTGGCCGCGCCTCCCCCGTACACCTTCTCGCGGGTCTCCGGGTCGCCGAGCACCAGCGCGGCCCCGGTCGCCGTGAGCGGGGTCAGGCCCTCCTGGCGCAGCAGGTAGTAGCGGTCGGCGGAGCCCGGGACGGTGACCCGGAAGACCTGGCCGATCCGGGACTCCCCGCCGCCGAGCGCGGGGCCCTTCCTGCCCTTGCCCGGTACGTTCGGCGGGCGCAGGTCGGGTCCCGAGGGCAGGGCGTTCAGGAAGGCGGCGGAGACGGGCAGCCGGGAGACGGAGGCGTAGCCGAGGGCCTCACGGGCGCGGGTTTCCTCGTCGATCAGCAGCTTGCTGCCGCGCCAGACCAGGTAGTCGGCCTTGTCCGGCCCCGTGACGAGCATGGCCTGGTCGGTGGGCAGGCCGGTGGCGTCCGCCGGCAGGCCCACCGCGACGGTGGTGCCGGTCCTTCCGGTTCCGCTGCCCGAACAGACCTGCCAGGGGCCCGTGTCCAGGTCGGCGCTCCCGGGCAGGGCGTCCGGGGCGCCGCTGATGCCGATGGGCGCCCCGTGCGGCGTACCGTTCAGGGACTTCGAGCCGACCGCCACCGCCTTCATGTCGGCGCCCGCGAGCAGCCGCGCCGACGCGTAGTTGCGCACCGGGCGCAGCCTCCCGTCCAGATACAGGTAGCGGGATCCGGTGTCCTTGTTGACGACGAGGGTTCCGGCGGCCCGCCAGGAGTCCTTGGTACCGGGCTTGAGGAGGCCGAGGACGAAGGAGCCTGCCGAGAGCAGGACGGCGATCACGATGCCGATCACCACGCCCCGGTTGGTGCGCCCCTGCGGGCTCTCCGGGGCGTCGGGGTCGGCGCGGAGCATGCCGGAGGTCAGCCGGCCCATGACGAACATGTGGGCCTGGACCTGGTCGCGTTTCGACTGCACGGCAGCGGTTCTCCCTTCCGGTCAGCCGTTGATGGCCCGCAGGGCGCCGTACACACCGAGCACCCACAGGGCGAGCGGGAGCACGGCGATCGCGAGGGCCGAGTGGAGCACTTCGCCAGCGCGGCCCCAGTACGGGACGAGCCGGCGGCCGGGCACGGTCCAGGCGGCGATGGCGACCGCCGCGGCAGCCGCGAGCAGCCCCGCGGCCGTGACCAGACGGCTCCCCGGGGACGCGGCGGGGGCGGCGACCAGCACCAGCAGGAGCAGCCCGAAGACTCCCGGGACCACCAGGGACATGCGCTGCCAGATGTTGCCGAGGCCTCGGGCGTGCAGGACGAGCAGCAGGCACAGCGCCACCGTCATGATGATCTCGGCCAGCTCGCGCTCCCGGGCCAGGACGGCCACGCACGCGGCGCCGACCAGGCCCACCGCTCCGTAGAGCGACGTCATCCAGCCGTCGGCGAGGATGGCGCGGGCCGAGACCGCGGATGCGGCGTGCGGCTCGATGCCCTCCTGCAACTGCTGGGCGTTGGTCGGCAGCGGGGGCATCCGCATCCCGGACATCCGGAAGGCGAGCGAGGGGACGAACGCCCCCAGGATCACCGCGAGGACGGCGAGGATCCCGGCGGCGTGCACCGGCGCCAGGTCCGTGGTGAGGAGCAGGACGGCGGCGATCGCGGCGAACAGCGAGACGACGGCGACGCTCAGGAAGAGGGCGGCGAAGGCGGCCACGACGGCGAGCGCGAGGACCGCCCCGCCGGCCATCGCCGCACTGGCCGCGAGCAGCCGGGCCCCCAGGGTCTCGTAGGCGTGCGGCCCGCCGAGTTCCCCGCCGGGCAGCAGCCAGCCGGCCAGCGCCAGGTAGGGCCCGACCATGAAGCCGAGCGCGGCTCCGGCGCCCGCGTCCCCGACCGCCCTGCTCGCCGCGCCCGCACCCGCGAGCAGGAGGAGGCCGGCCGCGGTGGCGAAGACGGACCGGGACAGCGAGGAGCCGCCGGGCCAGGCGATCACCAGAACGCCGCCGGCGAGGATCGCGACAACGATGCCGAGGAGCACCCAGCGGCTCACCTTGGGGGTCCAGCCGAAGGGGTGGTCGCGCATCGTGGTGGCGATGCCGTCGACCAGGTCGTCGAGGTGCACCTCGGGCAGGGCCTCGGCGCGCGGCCGGAGGTAGAGGGTGTCGCCGTCCCGCAGCCCGTAGGAGTCGAGGGTGAGTTCCTCGTCCAGGGGCTCGCCGCCGAGCCGCTGGAGGACCCAGCCGCCGTGGTCGATACCGGCCTCTTCGAGGTTGTCGCCCGCGTAGCCGAGCACGGCGGGCAGCAGGTCCGCCACGGGGACGTCGGCGGGCACGGCGAGATCGATGCTCTTGGCAGGAGCTCGTACCGTCAGACGGCACAGCTCGGCCACCTGAGTGTCAGTCATCGGGATGGCTCACGCTTCTCCGGTTACGGCTGAGAACGGGCGGGGGAACAGGGGCCGGCGGACCGGTGAACGCCCTGCTTCGGTGGGGGGTTCCAAACCGTTTGATGGCGACGGTTGTTGACGATCGATACGGCGATCGTAATATCAGCGGCCTAGTCTGGACCACGTGGCCCGCGCCACGGAATACGAAACGGCCCTCCGCGTCCGGCGAATTGTGGCGCGGTCGGCCGCATGGGCACGAAGGGCGGTTCGGCATGCGGGGTTTCGGCCGGGGAATAGCTCCGCGTGTGCCCGTCCGGCCGGGAAATCCGTTCCGTGTGTGCCCGTCCGGGCAGGGGAAAGGCTCCACAGGCGCCCGTTCGGCCGGGAAGCGCTTCCGTTTGCGCTCTTCCGGCCGGGCGAACGGCCGCGCGGGGCCTGCCCCGAAGCCGTGATGTAGCAGAACTGTGACACGGCCGTCCGGCCCCCTCCCGCCCACCGCGGAAGCCCCGGGCGGGCTTTCGGCTCCGGCCGGGGCGCGGCGTAGGGTGCGTGCACGGCGAAGGCCTGTCCGCGTCCCGGCCCCCGGTCGACGGCGGGCGGCGTGCCCTGCGACGCCGCTGCGCCCGCTCTCCCCCCATGCCCCTGAAGGAGACGGTTCCTTGAGTGTGACCCTGTTCCGCCGCCCGGCCCGACGCCGTGGCCCGGAGATGCCCGACGGGGAGCTGAATCTCCAGGAGCCTCCGGTCCTCCCCGAGACGGTGCCCGACACCTCCGCCGTGTGGACGTACCTGCCGATGGCGCTGATGTCGGTCTCGATGATGTTCATGTTCATGCGTCCCGGTATGACGCGGGGCTCCGGCGGCTTCATCTACATCGCCCTGGGGCTGATGGTGCTCGGCGCCGCCGCGATGTTCATCGGCCAGTTCATGCGCCGGGCGGCGGAGCGCAAGCAGAAGCTCAAGGGCGAGCGCCGGGACTACCTGCGCTATCTCACCCAGATCCGGCGCAAGGTGCGCGGTGCGGTCGTGGACCAGCAGCTGGCGCTGGCATGGCGGCACCCGGAGCCCGCCGCCCTGTGGTCGCTGACCGGCACCACCCGGCTGTGGGAGCGGCGCCCCCGGGACGAGGACTTCGGCGAGATCCGGATGGCCGTCGGCGAGCAGAAGCTGGGCCTGAAGCTGGCGTCGAACTCGACCAACCCCGTGGAGGACCTGGAGCCGCTCAGCGCCCACGCGCTGCGCAGCTTCATCCGCGCCTACTCGACGGTTCCGGACCAGCCCATCGCGATCTACCTGCGCGCCTGGGCCCGGGTGCTGTTCCAGGGGGACGAGGAGCGGATACGTTCCCTGGTGCGGGCGCTGCTCGGCCAGTTGGCCACCTTCCACTCGCCGGACGACGTGTGGATCACGTTCTGCGTCTCCGACGAGCGGCGCGCGGACTGGGAGTGGACGAAGTGGCTCCCCCACAGCCTCCACCCGCACGACACCGACGGCGCGGGCCCGACCCGGATGACCGTATCCGCCTGGGGTGAGCTGGAGAATCTGCTCGGCGCCGAGTTCATGGAGCGGCCGCAGTTCGACCCGGACGCGGTGCCCGGACGCGAGGAACCGTTCACCGTGATCGTCGTGGACGGCGGGGTCATCCCGGCGGGTCACCGGCTCGACGGTCCCGGCTTCCGCAACACGGTCGTCCTGGACCTCAGCGGCGCACTCTCCTGGCGCCCCGGCCGCATCACGCTGCGCTTCACGGTCGACGAGGACGAACTCGGCCTGGTGCGCACCGACCGCGAGCGCAAGGAGCAGGTCACCCGGCTCGGCCGGCCCGACACCTTCGGGCTCACGGGCGCGGTCTCGCTCGCGCGGCGGCTCGCGCCGTACCGCATGGGCCTGGGCTCGGCGTCGGACTCGTCGGAGCCGCTCTCCGCCAACGTGGAACTGACCACGCTGCTGGGCATACCCGACCTGCACCGCCACGACCCGAACACCCTGTGGCAGCAGCACACCGGCCCCAACCGCCTCAAGGTGCCGATCGCGGTCGGCGCGGACGGCGAGCCGGTCGAGCTGGACATCAAGGAGTCCGCCCAGGGCGGCACCGGACCGCACGGCATGCTGATCGGCGCCACCGGCTCCGGCAAGAGCGAGCTGCTGCGCACCCTGGTCCTCTCGCTCGCCCTGACGAACTCCTCGGAGACTCTCAACTTCGTCCTGGTCGACTTCAAGGGCGGCGCCACCTTCCTGGGTCTTGAGGACCTCCCGCACACCTCCGCCGTCATCACCAACCTGGCGGGCGAGGCGGCGCTGGTCGGTCGTATGCAGGACGCCCTGCACGGCGAGCTGATGCGCCGGCAGGAACTGCTGCGCTCGGCGGGCAACTACACCTCCGCGCTGGACTACGAGAAGGCCCGCGCATCGGGCGTCCCGCTGGAGCCCATGCCGAGCCTGTTCGTCGTCGTCGACGAGTTCAGCGAGCTGCTGGCGGCGCACCGGGAATTCATGGAGCTGTTCGTGATGATCGGCCGTCTCGGCCGGTCCCTCGGAGTGCACCTGCTGCTCGCCTCGCAGCGCCTGGACGAGGGCCGCATGCACCAGTTGGAGAGCCATCTCTCCTACCGGGTCGGTCTGCGGACGTTCTCCGCGATGGAGAGCCGCGGCGTGCTCGGCGTGCCCGACGCCTACCAGTTGCCGTCGGCCCCCGGCAGCGGCTTCCTCAAGTCGGGCGTGGAGGCGCTGACCCGGTTCCGCGCCGCCTACGTCTCCGGCCCCTACCAGCAGCGCCGGGGCAGCGCGAACCAGGCGCGGGTGGCCAGCCAGACCGTGCCGTGGACCAGCAGTTACGTCGTACCGCGCCAGCTCCCCGACACCCCGGAGCCCGAGCCCGAGCAGCACGAGGAGACCGGCGAGACCCTGCTCTCCGTCGCCGTGGACCGGCTGCTGACCGCAGGCCCGCCGGCCCACCAGGTGTGGCTGCCGCCGCTGGACCTCCCCGCCACGCTCGACCAGGTCCTGCCGCCGCTCACCCCGCACCCCGAGTACGGGCTGACGACCGACGCGTCGCATCGCGGGCGGCTCACCATCCCCCTCGGCATCATCGACCGCCCCTTCGACCAGCTGCGCGACCTGCTGACCGTCGATCTCTCGGGCGGCGGCGGACACATCGCCATCGCGGGCGGCCCGCAGAGCGGCAAGAGCACGATGGTCCGGACGATCATCACCGCGCTGGCGCTCACCCACACCCCGCGCGAGGTCCAGTTCTACTGCCTCGACTTCGGCGGCGGCGCGCTCGCCGGGCTGGCCGGGCTGCCGCACGTCAGCGGGGTCGCGGCACGGCTGGACGCCGAGCGGGTGGGCCGTACGATCTCCGAGGTCACGACCCTGCTGGCGGAACGCGAGCGGTTCTTCCTGGACAACGGCATCGACTCGATGGCGACGTTCCGCCGCCGGCTGGCCGCCGGGGAGTTCCCGGAGCACCAGCACGGCGACGTGTTCCTGGTGATCGACGGCTGGTCGACGGTGCGCCAGGACTTCGACCGGTACATCCAGACGTTCGGCGCGATCGCCGCGCGCGGTCTGAACTACGGCATCCACCTGATCGTCACCACCGCCCGCTGGGTGGAGGTGACCTCCGCGATCCGGGACCAGGCCGCGACCCACCTGGAGTTGCGGATGGGTGACCCGATGGACTCCGAGATCGACAACCGGCGCGCCGCGACCGTGCCCCGGCTGCCGGGGCGCGGCCTGACCCGGGACGCCAAGCTGCACTACCTCACGGCGCTGCCGCGCATCGACGGCGTCGAGTCCGCCGACGACCTCTCCGACGGGGTGGCCGGTCTGGTGGCGGCGGTCAGCGAGAGCTGGCAGGGCCCGCCCGCGCCGCAGGTACGGATGCTGCCGACCCGGCTCAAGCTGTCGGAACTCCCGGCCCCGAAGGGCGACTTCAAGATGCCCATCGGCCTGGAGGAGGAGCGCCTGTCGACCGTGTGGCACGACTTCTCCGAGACCCCCCACATGATCGTGGTCGGGGACACGGAGAGCGGCAAGACCAACATGCTGCGGATGACGGCGAAGGCCATCATGGACCGGTACACCCCGGCCGAGGCGCGGATCATGGTCGTGGACTACCGCCGCGCCCTGGTGGAGGCCATCCCCGACGAGTACCGGCTCGGCCACGCGGTGGCGATGGACGCCCTCAAAGAGCTGATCGGCGGCGCGGCGCGGGCGGTCGCGGCGCGCGTACCGGGTCCGGAGATCGCCCCGGCCCGGATGCGTACCTGCGACTGGTGGGACGGACCGCGGCTGTTCATCCTCGTGGACGACTACGACATGCTCGGCACCAGTGCGATGAACGCGCCGTTCGACCCGCTGCTGAACCACCTCGCGCTCGGCTACGAGGTCGGCCTGCACCTGGTCGTCGCCCGCTCCGCCGCCGGTGCGGGACGGGGCCTGGGCGAGCCCATGCTGCGGCGCATGCAGGAGGTCAACACCCCGACGCTGCTGCTGTCGTGCCCGCCGTCGGAGGGCTTCATCCTGGGCAGCGTCAAGGGCCGCAACCTGCCGCCGGGCCGGGGCACGCGGGTGACGCGCCGCAAGCAGATCCAGGTGCAGACGGCGGTGCTGGAGGACGAGGAGTCCTGAGCGGCGGGCCGCACGGTTCTCCCCGGTCCGAAGGCGGGACGGGGAGACCGGGGCCCGGCCTCACCCGGCCCTCAGCGGCGTCTCGGGGGGTGCCGGAACCGCTCCGCCCACGCGGCACGGTCCCAGCACCCCCGAGCGCCGTCAGCTCCCCGCAGGACGCCAGTTGCGGGCCCGCCCGCGCGGGATCACCACCGCGCCCGCTGCGACCAGCAGCACCACGCCGCCGCCCACGCCCGCCGCGATCAGCGCGCGGGTACGGGGCTCCGCCGCGGGCGGCGGCGGGACCTCGGCCCGCTCGGTCCGGGGCACCGCCCCCTTCTCGTCCGTCAGGACGGCCGTCAGGGCCGCGTAGGGGTCCAGGCGCGGCGGGCTCGCCGGGTAGGCCGCCTCGGTCAGGCGGCGTTCCGTGTCGGCTGCCGACAGCTCCGGGTGGCGCGCTCGTACCTGCGCCGCCGCCCCCGCCACGTGCGCGGCGGCGAACGAGGCCCCGTAGCCGATGAAGTGGCCCGAGCCCTCGGGGCCGATGCTCACCACGGCGTCCCCGGGCGCGGCCAGGTCCGCCCCGCCCACCACGGGCGCGTTGGCGGGGCGCTGCCCGTCCGGGCCGTAGTCCGTGACACCGATCGCCCCCGGGGCGGCGGCGGGCCAGTACCAGGCGGCGGGCTTCGCGTCCCTCGGCAGCGCGTCCGGAGCGAGGGGGGCGACGACCAGGGCGTCCTTCTCGCTCGCGTACGCGACGGCCTTGGTCAGCTCCGCCTTGCCGGCGGCCAGGGCGGCGGCGACGTAGATGACGGAGGCGCCCTCGTCGGCCGCCGTGCGGATGCCGGCGGCGACCTGGGCGACCGTGGACCCGCCGCGCTCGTCCGCGCCCCGTACGGCCAGGATGCGGGCCTCGGGGGCCAGTCCGGCCGGCCCCCCGGCGGCGCCCGGGGTCGCCGCGATCAGGCCGGCCGCGAAGGTGCCGTGCCCGACGCAGTCCTTGCCCGCGTCCCCGATCGCGGTGACCCGGCCGGCGCGCGCGGGGGCCGACTCGCCGACGCCCGTGTCCACGACGGCGACGGTCTGCCCGGCGCCCTGGGAGAGCGGCCGCGCGCGGGCCGCCCCGAGCGCACCCATGGTCCAGGGCTCGGACCGGGCCTTCACTTCGGAGGCCTCGACGCAGGTGTCGTCCTCCGCCAGTACGGAACGCACGACGGGGAGTCCCACGGAATCGGCCGCGGCGGGCGTGGTGCCCGCGGCGGCCAGCACGGTCGGGATCACGGTGAGCGACAGGGCGGCGGCGACGGCCGTGGCCCGTGGGCGGCGGCGAAATCCGGCAGGGGGCATGGCGCGCATGATAGGCCGAACGGATGACGTCACGTCGCACGGGATGCGGCACCCGCTTCTCGGTTCCGGCCTGAACTGTCCTGTCCCACCTGGAACATCGCGGTGCCGGTCCCGTAGCCTTCCTCGCGTGCGCACAGCTGCGCGGCCCCGATGCGATCCGGTTTCCTTCCGGGCCGGCGGGAGAAGCAGCCACCTCCTTCCGGTCCCCGGCGGGAGAGGCGGGCAGCGGCACCACAAGGAGGAGGATCGGGCGTGTCACGGCAATTGCTCAGGGTCGGGTCGGACCAACCGGACAGCTTCCGGACGATCGGTGAAGCCCTGGACAAGGCACGCACGGGTGCGGTGATCCGGGTGAGCCCCGGCCGCTACCCGGAGAACCTGACGGTGCGGACGCGGGTCACCATCGTCGCGGACGGGGAGCCGGGCAGCGCCGAGATCTGCCCGCGCCGGGGCACCGCCGTCATCCTGGTCGCCGACGCCGTCATGCTCACCGACCTCACCCTGCGCGGCGGGAGCGAGGACCTGCCGGTGGTCGACGCCCCGCGCGGCCAGGTGGCGATGGACGGATGCACGATCGTCGGCTCCGGCTGGACGGCCGTGCTGGCCCGGGAGTCGGGCTCGGTCGCCATGCGGGACTGCCGGGTCAGCAACCCCAAGGGCGCCGGGATCGTGGACTCCGCCCCCACGGGCAGCGTCATAGCCGGCTGCCGCATATCGAACCTCGGAACCTCCGGCGTGGTCATCGGCGCGGAGGCCCGGACGACGGTCCGGGACTGCCGCATCCTCGACGCGCGGGCCAACGGCGTGCTGACCTCGGACGAGGCGCAGGGCCTGGTGGAGGACTGTGACATCTCCGGCACGGACAAGCCGTCCATCGCCCTGGAGGGCCGCAGCGGCACCCGGGTCCTGCGCACCACCGTGCACGACACCTCCGTCGGCGTCTACATCACCAGCTCCGCCCGCCCGTCCCTGGAGCGCGTCTCCGTCAGCGACACCTCCGGGCCCGGGATCATGCTGGCCGTGAGCGCCGACCCGGAGTTCCTCGACTGCCGGACCTCCCGCACCAAGGGCAGCGGCCTCGTGGTCAGCGAGCGCTCCCGGGGCACCTTCCAGCACTGCGAGTTCGACACCGCGGCCGCCCCGGCCGTCCGGGTGATCGACTCCAGCTCGCCCACCCTGATCGGCTGTGCGGTGCGCGACTGCGCGGACGCGAACGGTGCCGTCCTGCTGGAGGAGGACTCGACCGCCGAGTTCGACGAACTGCTCGTCAGCGACGCGGCCGGGGTCGCCGTCCGCATCCGCACCGGGGCCGACCCGCTGCTGCGCCGCGTCCGGATCACCTCGCCGGGTGGCAACGGTGTCGAGGTGGCGGAGGACGGGCGCGGCCGTCTTGAGCACTGCGAGATCGACCGCGCGGGAGGATCGGCGGTACGGATCGCCTCGGGCGGCAACCCCGACATCCGCGACACGGTCATGAGAGCGGCCGAGGACACCACGATCTCCGTCGGCACCGAGGGGCGGGGGACCGTCCGGGACTGCGCCGTCGAGTTCGCGGCTGCGGGCGGCATCACGGTGGACAACGGCGGTGACCTCTCCGTCCTGCGGGTCCACATCACCGACTCCGGCGCCCACGGCGTCCTCCTCGCCAACGGCTCCCGCGCCACCCTCACCTCCTCGCAGGTCATCGGCAGCGTCGGCGACGGCATCCGGATCGACAGCGCGGAACCGGTCACCGTCGCCGACTGCACCGTCCGCGACAACCGCGGTGCGGGCCTGCGGCAGACCCGGATCAACGAACGCCTCACGATCGAGGGCCTCAACAGCGCCGGCAACGCGGCCCCGGACGCCTGGGGCGACACCCTTCCTCCGGACGTCGCGGGCGGCGGTCCCGACGCCGAGAAAAAGGGGCCCGAGGGCCCGCTGGAGGAGCTGGAGTCCCTCGTCGGCCTCGCCGAGGTCAAGAGCCAGGTGCGCAACCTGGTCAACCTGAACCAGCTCAACCAGCGCCGTGCCCAGCTCGGCATGCCCGTCGCCCAGGTAAGCCGCCACCTGGTCTTCTCCGGCCCGCCCGGCACCGGCAAGACGACGGTCGCCAGGCTGTACGGCGGCATCCTGGCCGATCTCGGCGTCCTCAGGTCGGGGCACCTCGTGGAGGTCTCCCGCGCGGACCTGGTCGCGCAGGTGATCGGCGGCACGGCCATCAAGACCACCGAGGCGTTCAACGAGGCCTTGGGCGGGGTGCTGTTCATCGACGAGGCGTACACCCTGCTCTCCGACAGCAAGGGCTCCGGCGCCGACTTCGGCCGCGAGGCGGTCGACACGCTGCTGAAGCTGATGGAGGACCACCGCGACGACGTCGCCGTGATCGCCGCCGGGTACACCGGCGAGATGGAGAGCTTCCTCTCCTCCAACCCGGGTCTGGCGTCCCGGTTCACCCGGACCATCGACTTCGCCAACTACTCGGTGGACGAGCTGGTGACCATCACCGAGAACATGTGCCTGGGCCACCGCTACGAGCTGGCCGCAGAGACCCGGGAGGCCCTCGCCCGGCACTACGAGCGCATGCCGCGCGACGCCACGTTCGGCAACGGGCGCGCGGCACGCCGGGTGTTCGAGGAGATGGTGGACCGCCAGGCCTCCCGGTTCGCCTCGATGAAGAATCCCGCCGAGAGCGACCTGGCCCTCCTCCTGCCCGAGGACGTCGCACCCGACACGGGCGCACCGGCGGACGACGGCCCGGGCTCCGAGGAGCTCCTCGCCCAGCTGCACTCCATGATCGGCCTCACGGCGGTGAAGAACGAGGTGACCGCGCTGGTCAACCTCCTCACCGCGACAAAGCAGCGCAAGGCCGCCGGACTCCCCACCCCGAAGATCAGCAACCACCTCATCTTCTCCGGGCCGCCCGGTACGGGCAAGACCACCATCGCGCGGCTGTACGCGGACCTGCTGCGCTCCCTCGGAGTGCTGCCCAAGGGCCAGTTGGTCGAGGTGGCGCGCGCCGACCTGGTCGGCCGGTACGTGGGTCACACCGCGCAGTTGACCAAGGACGCCTTCGAACGCGCCATGGGCGGTGTGCTGTTCGTCGACGAGGCGTACACGCTCACGCCGGAGGGCGCGACCTCCGACTTCGGCCGGGAGGCGGTCGACACGCTGCTGAAGCTGATGGAGGACCACCGCGACGAGGTCGTGGTCATCGCCGCCGGGTACACCCGCGAGATGCGCCGCTTCCTGGACTCCAACCCGGGCCTGGCCTCGCGGTTCTCGCGCACCGTGGAGTTCGAGAGCTACTCCACGGACGACCTGTTGCAGATTCTCTCCCAGCAGGCCACCGGCTACGGCTACGACTGCTCCCCGGAGACGACCGCCGCGCTGTACGCCTACGTGGACTCCCTGCCGCGCGACCACGCCTTCGGCAACGCGCGGACGGCCCGCCAGATCCTGGAGGCGATGATGACGCGCCAGGCGGGCCGCCTCGGCGCGATGTCCGCCCCGAGCCTGGACGACCTGCGCCTGCTGCTCCCGGACGATCTGCCCCCGGAGGTGGCGGCGGTGCAGCGATGACTTTCTCCCGGCCGTACGCCGCGGCCGAGGGGGAGGGCGTCGTCCCCCGCGTTCGCCGTGGGGTGCGCTGCTAGATTCGTCCGCCATGCGATCACGAGAGTACGACCTCGAATTCCGGGAGAAGTCCGCCCGCATACGTGACTGGGGGGCCTGCCTGTTGATTCTGGCGGGCCTGCTCTGGGGCTGGTGCGCCGTTCTGCTGCTGACCGACTACGAGGTCGAGCCGCGCTACAGCAGTACGAAGGAGTGCGAGGCGCGGCTGTTCACGGAGGGCGGCACCGCCAACGAGGGTGTGGGGGCCCAGGATTACTGCGCGAACGAGCGCGACTGGCCCGAGGCGCTGGCCGTGCTGGGGCTTTCGATCCCCGTGGCGCTCGTGGGGACCGCGCTGGTCACGGCCGGCAGCGTGAGCCGGCGGATGAGCGGGCACGCCCAGGCGATGCGTGAGCTGGACCGGCTGGCGGAGAGGCGCGCGAAGGAGTCCGAGCAGTCCCAGGGGTGATCGGCGGGCTCCGGCACCCCTCCGGGAATTCGGTCGCGTCCCGCGGGGGTGAGCCGTTAGCTTCCCACCGGACGCCGGGGTTCGCCCGGGGCTCGACGACGAGGGGGCTGCGGATGAGCGGCGAGGGTCCACGGACCGACCGACTGGGCATTCTGCTGGAGCAGTTCGACCAGGCACGGGAGATGGCCGAGGTCCGCCTGCACGGGCTCGGCGACGAGGAGTACCTCTGGGAGCCCGCGCCCGGCAGCTGGTCGATCCGGCGCCGGGAGGAGGCGACGACGCCCCGGGCGTACGGTCCTGGCGCCTGGGTCATCGACAAGGGGGCGCCTGAGATCCCGGCGAACGAGTACGCGGAGGTCTCCCGGCAGGCGGCGGACGGGATGTCCGTCGCGAAGATCGCCGAGGACTGGAGCGTGAGCGTCGAACGGGTCGAGGAGGTCCTCGCGTTCACCGGTGAGCCGGAGCCCGACGTCGTCCCGATCACCACGATCGCGTGGCGGCTCGGGCATCTGCACTCCGACTTCGAGGGCCGCTGGGAGTGGACCTTCGGCGAGCGGCGGCAGGACCCGCACCTCCTGGTCGACTTCACCCCGTCCGCCTCCCTCGCGCTGGAGCGGTTCTGGGCGACGCTCGACCGCCACCGTGCGAGCATCGGCGCGCTCACCGAGGACCAGCTCGACACGGTCGGCCTCTCGCAGTACCCGTACGGCTCCGATCCGGACGACGCGTACATCGGCACGCTGGCCAACGGCAATCTGGAGCTCATCCACCACATGGCCGAGATCGCGCTCCTGCGTGACCTGTGGCGGGCCCGCCGGTAGCGCCAGTCCTCAGCCCGCCAGCTCCCAGACCAGCAGCTCCGCCGGGCCCGCCACCGCGACCGCCGCCAGTCCCTCCGCATCCGTGATCCGGGCGGCGTCGCCGGGGCCCAGCTCCTCGCCGCCCAGGGCGACCCGGCCCCGTACCACGTGGACGTACAGGCGCACCGCGTCCGGCACCGCCGTGCGTTCGTCCTCGGTCAGACGGCGGACGTGGAGCATCGCGCCGGCGCCGGGCAGGGCGTACGGGGTGGAGTCGGCGATGCCGGGGACGAGCGTGTACGAGGGTTCGCCGCCCGGCTCCAGGGGGGCCAGCCACATCTGGAGGAAGGTCAACGGGTCGGTGCCGTCGTTGCGTTCGACGTGGCGGACCCCGGAGGCGGCGCTCAGGTGGGCCACGTCCCCGGCGCGGACGACGGTGGAGTGGCCGGCCGAATCGCGGTGGGTCAGCTCGCCCTCGACGACCCAGGTGACGATCTCCGTATGGCTGTGCGGGTGCTCCTCGAACCCGGCGCCGGGGGCGAGGCGTTCCTCGTTGCAGGCCAGGATCGGGCCGAAGCGGAGGTTGTCCGGGTCGTAGAAGGGGCCGAAGGAGAGGGCGTGCCGGGTGTCGATCCCGGCGGCCTCGTCCCCGCCCCGGTAGCGGTTCTCGGACCGGTGCACGGATATCACCCGGCCACGGTAACCGGGGCCTCCGCGCGGTGTTCCGCTACCCGCCGGTACGGATCCGGTGACGGCAGTCCGGCAGCCTCGCCCGGTATTTCGCTACCCGCCGGTACGGGGCACCGCCGCCCCGCCCCACCGCTCCACCGGCCCGATAAGGCAGTCTTGTCCTCGTGCCCCGACCCGATCCTGAGCAGCCCCCCGCCCACGACGCCCACCTGCACGCCGCGACCCTGAAACGGCTGGAGCAGTCCTCCGGCCGGCTGGCCGCGAACGCGATTGCCCGCATGGACGAATCGCTGCCGTGGTACCGGGCGATGCCGCCGGAGAACCGGTCCTGGATCGGCCTGGTCGCCCAGGCCGGTATCGCCGCGTTCACCGAGTGGTTCCGGCATCCCGAGACCCCGCAGGCGATCTCGACCGATGTGTTCGGCACCGCGCCGCGCGAACTGACGCGGGCCATCACCCTGCGGCAGACCGTGGAGATGGTGCGGACCACGATCGAGGTCATGGAGGCCGCGATCGAGGAGGTGGCCGCCCCCGGCGACGAGTCGCTGCTGCGGGAGGCGCTGCTCGTCTACGCGCGCGAGATCGCCTTCGCCACCGCCCAGGTCTACGCCCAGGCCGCCGAGGCCCGGGGCGCCTGGGACGCCCGGCTCGAGTCGCTCGTGGTGAACGCGGTGCTCTCCGGCGAGGCCGACGAAGGGGCCGTGTCCCGGGCCGCCGCGCTCGGCTGGAACTCCCCCGAGCACGTCTGCGTCATCCTCGGCACCGCGCCCGACGGGGACAGCGAGCTGACCGTGGAGGCGATCCGGCGCGCCGCCCGGCACGCCAAGCTCCAGGTTCTCACCGGGGTGCTCGGCAACCGTCTCGTCGTCATCGCGGGCGGCAGCGACAATCCGCTCCAGGTCGCGAAGGGCCTGATCGGGCCGTACGCGGCCGGGCCGGTCGTCGCCGGACCCGTCGTACCGGACCTGCTGGCCGCGACCCGGTCCGCGCAGGCGGCGGCGGCCGGGCTGAAGGCGTGCTCGGCGTGGCAGGACGCGCCGCGCCCGGTCCTGGCGGACGATCTCCTCCCGGAGCGCGCGATGGCCGGAGACCCGGCCGCGCGGGACCAGTTGGTGGAGGAGATCTACAGACCGCTGGAGGAGGCCGGTTCGGCTCTCCTGGAAACGCTGAGTGTCTATCTGGAGCAGGCGAGCAGTCTCGAAGGCGCCGCCCGGATGCTTTTCGTGCACCCCAACACCGTGCGCTACCGGCTCCGACGTGTGACCGACGTCACCGGATGGTCACCCTCCGATGTGCGTTCCGCGTTCACGCTGCGGATCGCCCTGATCCTGGGGCGCTTGGCCGCAGCGGATCCTCAGTCCTAGACTTTTGTTGGACTTCAACAATTCCCCCGACGGTTCTTCGTCCCTGTCCCCACGGGCGTGCGGAGCCGTCCACAAGAGAGAGTGTGAGGGTGCTCGTACTCGTCGCTCCCGGCCAAGGCGCTCAGACGCCCGGCTTCCTGACTCCCTGGCTCGACCTCCCCGGTGCCGCCGACCGCATCGCGGCCTGGTCCGACGCCATCGGGCTCGACCTTGCCCACTACGGCACGAAGGCCGATGCGGACGAGATCCGCGACACGGCCGTGGCCCAGCCGCTCCTGGTGGCCGCCGGACTCCTCTCGGCGACCGCCCTGGACGCCGCGTCGCCCGACGTCGTCGCGGGCCACAGCGTCGGTGAGATCACCGCCGCCACGCTCGCCGGCGTCATCGAGGACGAGGCCGCGCTGCGCTTCGTCCGTACCCGCGGGCTCGGCATGGCCGAGGCCGCCGCGGTCACCGAGACCGGAATGGCGGCCCTCCTCGGCGGCGACCCCGCCGTCACGGTCCCGCACCTGGAGAAGCTCGGGCTGACCCCGGCCAACGTCAACGGCGGCGGCCAGATCGTCGCCGCCGGCACCGCCGCCCAGCTCGCCGCCCTGGAGGCCGACAAGCCCGAGGGCGTACGCCGGGTCGTCGCGCTGAAGGTGGCCGGCGCGTTCCACACGCACCACATGGCCCCGGCCGTGGAGAAGCTGCGCGCGGCGGTCGGCGACCTCACGGTCTCGGACCCGACCGTGCGCTACGTTTCCAACGCCGACGGCCACACCGTGGCCACCGGCACCGAGGTCGTCGCCCGGCTGGTCGGGCAGGTCGCCAACCCGGTCCGCTGGGACCTGTGCATGGAGACCTTCCAGTCCCTGGGCGTCACCGCACTCGTCGAGCTGAGCCCCGGCGGCACGCTGACCGGGCTCGCGAAGCGCACGCTGCCCGGAGTGCAGACGCTCGCCCTCAAGACCCCCGACGACCTCGACGCGGCCCGCGCGCTCATGTCCGAGCACGCAGGCGTCTAAGGAGCGAGCATGTCGAAGATCAAGCCCAGCAAGGGCGCCCCGTACGCACGGATCCTCGGGGTCGGCGGCTACCGCCCGACCCGGGTCGTGCCGAACGAGGTGATCCTCGAAACGATCGACTCGTCCGACGAGTGGATCCGCTCCCGCTCCGGCATCGTCACCCGCCACTGGGCCTCCGAGGAGGAGACCGTGGCCATGATGTCGATCGAGGCGTCCGGCAAGGCCATCGCCGACGCGGGCATCGACCCCGAGCAGATCGGCGCGGTCGTCGTCTCGACCGTCTCGCACTTCAAGCAGACCCCTGCCGTCGCCACCGAGATCGCCCACAGGATCGGCTCGGGCAAGCCCGCCGCCTTCGACATCTCGGCCGGCTGCGCGGGCTTCGGCTACGGCCTCACCCTCGCCAAGGGCATGGTCGTCGAGGGCTCGGCGGAGTACGTCCTCGTCATCGGCGTGGAGCGGCTCAGCGACCTCACCGACCTCGAGGACCGCGCGACGGCCTTCCTGTTCGGCGACGGCGCGGGCGCGGTCGTCGTCGGTCCCTCGCAGGAGCCGGCCATCGGCCCGACCGTGTGGGGCTCCGAGGGCGACAAGTCCGAGACCATCAAGCAGACGGTGGCCTGGAACGACCTGCACGTCGGCGACGTCTCCAAGCTGCCGCTCGACTCCAAGGGCGAGGTCAAGTTCCCGGCCATCACGCAGGAGGGCCAGGCGGTGTTCCGCTGGGCCGTCTTCGAGATGGCGAAGGTCGCCCAGCAGGCGCTGGACGCGGCCGGGATCGCCCCGGAGGACCTGGACGTCTTCATCCCGCACCAGGCCAACATGCGGATCATCGACTCGATGGTGAAGACCCTGAAACTGCCGGAGCACGTCACGGTCGCCCGTGACATCGAGTCCACCGGCAACACGTCCGCCGCCTCGATCCCGCTCGCGATGGAGCGGCTCCTGGCGACCGGTCAGGCGAAGAGCGGCGACACCGCGCTCGTCATCGGCTTCGGGGCGGGTCTCGTCTACGCCGCGACGGTCGTTACCCTCCCCTAGGCACACCGGACCTTTTGGTCCGTAGCTACGAACACCGAAGAAACCCACCGAAGGAGCGCCAAGATGGCCGCCACGCAGGAAGAGATCGTCACCGGTCTCGCCGAGATCGTCAACGAGATCGCCGGTATCCCGGTCGAGGACGTCCAGCTGGACAAGTCCTTCACCGACGACCTGGACGTCGACTCGCTGTCCATGGTCGAGGTCGTCGTCGCCGCCGAGGAGCGCTTCGACGTCAAGATCCCCGACGAGGACGTCAAGAACCTCAAGACGGTCGGCGACGCCGCCGACTACATCCTGAAGCACCAGGGCTGATCCCAGCCCGGCTGTGTCGCCACCCGGCGGTGGCGCCGCTGATTCACGACCCTCTACACGTGGAGAAGATTTTCCAGTGAACTCGACCAATCGCACCGTGGTCGTCACCGGTATCGGCGCAACCACTCCGCTGGGTGGCGACTCCGCATCGACCTGGGAAGGTCTGATGGCCGGCCGGTCCGGCGTCAAGCCTCTCGAAGGCGAGCGCTTCGCCGAACTGCCCGTCCGGATCGCCGCCCTCGCGGCCGTCGACCCGGGCGACGTCCTTCCCCGCCCGCTCGCCCGCAAGCTGGACCGCTCGGCGCAGTTCGCGCTGATCGCGGCCCGCGAGGCGTGGGCGGACGCGGGCTTCACCGCCAAGGCCGGCGAGGACGAGACCATCGTCCCCGAGCGGCTCGGCTCGGTCATCGCCTCCGGCATCGGCGGCGTGATCACCCTGCTCGACCAGTACGACGTGCTGAAGGAGAAGGGCGTACGCCGCGTCTCCCCGCACACCGTGCCCATGCTCATGCCCAACGGCCCGGCGGCCAACGTCGGCCTGGAGGTCAACGCCCAGGCCGGTGTCCACACCCCGGTCTCGGCCTGCGCGTCCGGCGCGGAGGCCATCGGGTACGCCGTCGAGATGATCCGTACCGGCCGTGCCGACGTCGTCGTCGCCGGTGGCACGGAGGCGGCGATCCACCCGCTGCCGATCGCGGCGTTCGCCAACATGATGGCGATGTCCAAGAACAACGACGAGCCCGAGAAGGCCTCGCGTCCGTACGACACCGGCCGGGACGGGTTCGTCCTCGGCGAGGGTGCGGGCGTCGTCATCCTGGAGTCCGCCGAGCACGCCGCGAAGCGTGGGGCGAAGGTCTACTGCGAGGTGCTGGGCCAGGGTCTGTCGGCCGACGCCCACCACATCGCGCAGCCCGAGCCCACCGGGCGGGGCATCGCCGCCGCGATGCAGAACCTGCTGGACTCCAGCGACCTCAAGCCGTCCGAGGTGGTCCACCTCAACGCGCACGCCACGTCGACGCCGCAGGGTGACCTCGCGGAGATCAAGGCGCTGCGGAAGGTGCTGGGCGACGACCTCGACCATGTCGCGATCTCCGCGACGAAGTCGATGACGGGTC
Source organism: Streptomyces durocortorensis (assembly GCF_016901035.1). Taxonomy (GTDB): domain Bacteria; phylum Actinomycetota; class Actinomycetes; order Streptomycetales; family Streptomycetaceae; genus Streptomyces; species Streptomyces durocortorensis. Next base: position 7,397 of record NZ_JAFEUF010000061.1, on the reverse strand, counting down.
ACCTGCTGGGTGGCGCGGGCGGCATCGAGACGGTGGCCACCGTCCTGGCGCTGCACCACCGGATCGCCCCGCCGACCATCAACGTCGATGACCTCGACGAGGCGATCGAGGCGGACATCGTGCGGGGTGAGCCCCGGGTGCTGCCCGAGGGGCCGATCGCGGCGATCAACAACTCGTTCGGGTTCGGTGGGCACAACGTGGTGCTGGCGTTCCGGTCCGTCTGAAGATCTACGCAGTGAAGCCCCCCCCCCCGGGGGGGGGGGGGGGGGGTGTGTTTTGTGGGGGGGGGGGGGGGGGGCGCCCCGCGCCGCCGGCCCGCGCCGCGGGGGCGGCCGGGGCCGGCG
>NZ_JAFEUF010000061.1:2436-7043 GCF_016901035.1 Streptomyces durocortorensis | reverse complement strand
GGCCCTAGCGCGGCCACCAACACCGCGGGGGGGGGCGGGGGCACCAGCGTGGGCCGGGCGCCCGGGCCCGTCTGCCCACCCCCCCGGGCCCCCCCCCCCCCGGGGGCCGGGGGGGGGGGCGTCATCGTTCTTCGGGGCTCCGCCCCGGACCCCGCTCCTCAATCGCCGGAGGGGCTTGAAATGCGCCCCGGCGGCTAGACGACCTGGTGCAGCCAGCGGACCGGCGCGCCCTCGCCCGCGTGGCGGAAGGACTCCAGCTCGTCGTCCCACGGCTTGCCCAGCAGGGAGGCGATCTCGGCCTCCAGGTCGCTCTCGCCGCGCACCGAGCGGGCCAGCGCGGCGCGTAGCCGGTCCTCGGGGATCAGGATGTCGCCGTGCATGCCGGTGACGGCGTGGAAGATGCCGAGGCCGGGGGTGGAGCTGTAGCGCTCGCCCTCGGCGGTGGGGCAGGGCTCGGAGGTCACCTCGAAGCGCAGCAGGTCCCAGCCGCGCAGGGCGGAGGCGAGCTGCGAGGCGGTGCCGGCGCGGCCCTTCCAGGAGAATTCGGACCGCCAGGTGCCGGGCGCGGCCGGCTGTCTGATCCAGTCCAGCTGGACCCGCACACCGAGGACGCCCGCCACTGCCCACTCGACATGTGGGCACAGCGCGCGCGGTGCGGAGTGAACGTACAGGACTCCACGTGTCGTCACCGGAACCTCCCGTGTGGGACGAGGTACGCCTTCCCCAGCGGCCTCGCGTCCGTACCGCCTCTTTCCGGCCAGAGCCCGAGGTTGTCATCAGTAAACAGCATCGGGAGTTAATCTCCAGAAAAGGGACAGTATGTGACGTGACGTAATGTACCGGAGCCGTCCGGGTGCGCGGGCGGGCGGGACGCCACTGGTTCGACGGGGAAAAGCTACCGTGCGCCGGGGCCGTCCGTGTGACGTACCGTCGGTCTCAGGCCCCTGATTCGCCGGGTTTCACCCGGCAGGGCGCGCACAGCCCCGACCTGGGGATCGTGTGCTTGCCGGGGGCATGTCCAGAGGCATACGCCAAGGGTTGACCGGAGGGGATCCGACTGATGCCGGAGCGTGTGACACGCCCACGGATGCGTACCGCTGCCGCCGCGTTGACGGCGCTCTCGCTCGTCGGTGCCGCCGCGCTGGCCGGATGCTCCGGCGGCGGCTCGGAGAGCGGCGTGTCGCGGAGCGCGCCGGACGCATCGCGCAGCGCGTCGCCGTCCCCCTCCCCCACCCCGGACTGGAACCCGCGGCCCGCCTCGATCGCCGCGGTCGGGGACTCGATCACCCGGGGGTTCGACGCCTGCTCGGTGCTGGCCGACTGCCCCGAGGTGTCGTGGGCGACCGGCACGGACGACGCGGTGCGCAGTCTCGCGGTCCGGCTGCTCGGCCCGTCGAAGGCGGCGGACCGCAGCTGGAACCACGCGGTGTCGGGATCCCGGATGGTGCAGTTGCCCGAGCAGATGGCGCTGGCGGCGAAGGAGCGGCCGGAGCTGGTGACGGTGATGACCGGCGCGAACGACGCGTGCCGGGACTCGGTGCGGCTGATGACGCCGGTGGCGGACTTCCGGGCGTCGTTCGAGGCGTCGATGCGGCAGCTGCGGGCCGGGGCGCCGAAGGCGCAGGTGTACGTGTCCAGCGTGCCGGACCTGAAGCGGCTGTGGGCGACGGGGCGGGTGAACGAGCTGGGCAAGAAGATCTGGGACCTCGGGATCTGCCAGTCGATGCTGGCCGACGCGGACGACCTGGGGCCCGCCGCCGTGGCCCGGCGGGACGCGGTGCAGGAGCGGGTGGTGGCGTACAACGAGGTGCTGCGGGACGTGTGCGCGAAGGATCGTTACTGCCGCTACGACGGCGGGGCCGTGTACGACTTCCGTTTCACCGGGGCGCAGCTCAGCCCGTGGGACTGGTTCCACCCGAGCCGGGACGGCCAGGCCCGGCTGGCGGAGATCGCCTACCGCAACATCACGGCCGCCGAGCCGTCCGCGTAGGGTCGATGACCATGACCAGCGGTACGGACACGGACACGGCGGTACAGACGGAAGACTTCGGTGCGCTCGCGGACGGGTCGCCCGTCCACCGGTGGACGCTGGAGCGGGACGGGGTCCGGGTGCGGGTCCTGACGTACGGCGCGATCGTGCAGTCGGTGGAGGCTCCGGGGCGGGACGGCTCCCGGGCCCCGGTGGCGCTGGGGCTGCCGGAGGTCGGGGGGTACGAGGAGTTCCCCGGCCCCTACTTCGGCGCGGTGGTCGGGCGGTACGCGAACCGGATCGGGGGCGCGTCGTTCGTGCTCGACGGGCGTACGCACCGGCTGACGGCCAACGAGGGCGGCAACCACCTGCACGGCGGGGCCAGGGGCTTCGACAAGCGGGTGTGGGACGCGGTGGCGGTGCCGGACGGGGTGCAGATGTCCCTGGTGTCGCCGGACGGGGACGAGGGGTATCCGGGGCGGCTCGACTTCTCGGTGACGTACACCCTGGGACCGGGCGGGGCGCTGCTGCTCGACCACCGGGCGGTGGCCGACGCGCCGACCGTGCTGAACCCGACCAGCCATCTGTACTGGAACCTGGCGGGCGCGGACAGCGGGAGCGCGCTGGGGCAGCAACTGCGCATCGCGGCGGGGCACTTCACCCCGGTGGACGCGGCGTCGGTGCCGACCGGTGAGGTGATTCCGGTGGCCGGGACGCGGTTCGACTTCCGGGAAACGCGGGCGGTGGGCGCGGGGTACGACCAGAACTTCGTGCTGGAGGAGGGGGCCCGGGGTGTGGACGCCGTCGCCGCCGAGCTGTACGACGCCTGGTCAGGGCGGGTGCTGACCGTACGGACCACCGAGCCGGGGCTCCAGCTGTACACGGCCGACCACTTCGACGGGCGGCCGTACGGGCCGTGCGCCGGGATCGCGCTGGAGACCCAGCACTTCCCGGACTCGCCGAACCGGCCGGAGTTCCCGTCGACGGCCCTCCGGCCGGGCGAGGTGTTCGTCTCGCACACCGCGTACGCCTTCTCGGTGCGCTGAGACGCTCCTGCTCCTTCTCTTACGGCGCTCCGCTCAGCGGGCCAGGCCCAGGGTGACGCCGAGGCCGACCAGGACCGAGCCGATCGAGCGGTTCAGGGCCTTCTGGCGGCACAGCATCGCGCCGCGCAGCCTGGAGTGCGAGAAGAAGAGGGCGACCAGCGCGAACCAGCCGATGTGGGCGGCCGACATGAACAGGCCGTACCCCGCCTGCTGCCAGAGGGCGGTGTCGGGGCCGACGACCTGGGTGAAGGTCGCGACGACGAACAAAGTCGTCTTCGGGTTGAGGGCGTTGGTCAGGAAGCCGCTGCGCAGCGCCCCTGGGCGAGTGAGCCCGGGACGGTCGCTCAGGTCGACGTCGAGGTCGGCGCGGGCCAGGAAGGTGCGTACGCCGATGTAGATCAGGTAGGCGGCGCCCGCCAGCTTGACCGCGGTGAACAGGGCGGTGGACGAGGCGATGAGCAGTCCTACGCCGAGCATCGTGTACGTGACGTGGACCAGGACGCCCGCGGCGACCCCGGCGGCCGCGAGGACGCCGGTGGTGCGCCCGTACAGATAGCTGTTGCGGACGACCATCGCGAAGTCGGCGCCCGGGGAGACGACCGCGAGGACGGTGATGGCGGCGACCGCCAGCAGCTCGGTCACGCCGACCAAGCCCGGGGGGCCGGGGGAACGTCACCGCTGTCGGCGGTTCCGGGACCGGGGCCCGGGTCGGCCGCCGCGTCCGGGTCGACCAGGTCGCGGGCGAGCAGGGTGGCCCCGGCGACGGCTCCCGGCATCAGGAACACCGCGACGAACGGGATCAGGAAGGCCAGGACCAGCGGGACGCCGAAGCCGAGCGCCAGCATCCGGCGGCCGCGCAGCAGGACGAGGCGGTCCCTCAGGACCATGCCCCGGCGCTGGAGGGCGACGGCTGTCAGCTCCTCGGCCAGGAAGTAGCCGGAGACGCAGAAGCCGATCGCGGGGACCACGGTCTGTCCGACGACCGGGATGAAGCCGCAGCCGAAGAGGATGATCCCGTACAGGGCGACGCGCAGCAGGATGCGCAGGGAGTCGCGGGCGGAGATCCACAGTTCCCGCCAGAGCGGCAGTCCGGACTCGGGGACCTCGCCGCCCTCGCTGCGGTCGACCTCCTCGGAGAGCGACTCGTAGAAGGGCTGGCCGACCAGGAGGGTCACAGCGGTGAAGGTGATGACCGCGAGGAACAGGCCGAAGACGAAGACGAGCGCGGTCAGCCCGGTGCGCAGCAGGCCCTGCCAGGGCGAGGACCAGTCGTCGGCGAACGGGGTCGCCCAGCCGACGAAGTCGTCGGCTCCGTAACCGAGTCCGATCAGCGCCCCGGCGTAGACGACGAGGGTGACGAGTCCGGGCAGCAGCCCGAATCCGAACCATCGCCCGTGTTGGGCAACCCAGCGCTGCCCCTTCATCAAGTAACCGAAACCCGCCCCGAGATCACTCATGGGCGTCAGCGTACGGCGTGGGGAACGGGGGCGGGGGGGGCCCCCCCCCCGCCGGGGGGGGGGGGGCGCCCCGCCCCCCCCCCGGGGGGGCCCCCCCCCGGGGCGCGCGGGGGCGTGGAGGCGGGGGCGGGGGGG
>NZ_JAFEUF010000061.1:0-2426 GCF_016901035.1 Streptomyces durocortorensis | reverse complement strand
CCTCCCCCCCCCCCCCCACCCCCCCCCCCCCCCCCCCCCCTCTCTCCTTCGGGGGCCCCGGCGGGGGGGCGCCCCCCCCCCCCCCCCCCGCCGCCGGGGGGGGGGGCGCCCCCCCCCCGCGGAAGCGCTGACCGGTCAGGCGACCGAGAGCTCCACGTTGATGTTGCCGCGGGTGGCGTTCGAGTACGGGCAGACCTGGTGGGCCTTCTCGATGAGCGCCTGCGCGGTGGCGGCGTCGACGTTCGGGATGGAGGCGCTGATCGCGACCTCCAGGCCGAAGCCGCCGGCCTCGGTCTTGCCGATGGAGACCGAGGCGGTCACGGTCGAGCCGGAGATGTCGGCCTTCTCCTGGCGGGCGACGACGCCCAGCGCACCCTGGAAGCAGGCGCTGTAGCCGGCCGCGAAGAGCTGCTCGGGGTTGGTGCCCGCGCCGCTGCCGCCCATGGCCTTCGGCGGGTTCACGACGACGTCGAGCTGACCGTCGTCGGAGGAGACCCGGCCGTCGCGGCCGTTCTCGGCGGTGGCGACGGCGGTGTAGGCGACGTCGATCTTCTGGATGCTCATGGTGTGAGGATTCCTCCTGTTGGTGCGCCGCGACTCGCGCCCACGATCGCGACGGCCTGGGGATGAGCCTAACGGGTGGCCGCGACGGGGCCGGGGTCAGACCAGGGAAACGATCATCTTGCCGGTGTTCTCGCCGCGCAGCAGGCCGACGAAGGCGTCGTACCCGTTCTCGATGCCCTCCACCTTGGTCTCCTGGTACTTCAGCTCGCCCGAGGCGAGCCAGCCGGCGACCTCCTGGACGAACTGCCCCTGGAGGTGGGCGTGGTCGCCGACGAGCATGCCCTGGAGGCGCAGCCGCTTGCCGATGATGAGCGCCATGTTGCTCGGGCCGGGGGTCGGCTCGGTGGAGTTGTACTGGGCGATCATGCCGCAGATGGTGGCGCGGCCGTGCAGGTTGAACGAGGAGATCGCGGCTTCGAGGTGCTCGCCGCCGACGTTGTCGAAGTAGACGTCGATGCCGTCGGGGGCGGCCGCCTTGAGCTGGTCGCGGACCGGCCCGTTCTTGTAGTTGAACGCGGCGTCGAAGCCGTACTCCTCGGTGAGGAGCTTGACCTTCTCGTCGGAGCCCGCGGAGCCGATGACCCGGGAGGCGCCCTTGAGCTTCGCCAGCTGGCCGACCTGGCTGCCGACGGCCCCGGCCGCGCCGGAGACGAAGACCGCGTCGCCCTCCTTGAAGGAGGCGACCTCGAACAGGCCCGCGTAGGCGGTGAGCCCGGGCATGCCGAGCACGCCGAGGTAGGCGGAGAGCGGGGCGATCTCGGGGTCGACCTTCACCGCGTGCTTGGCGGGCAGGTCGGCGATCTCGCGCCAGCCGAGACCGTGCAGGACGTGGTCGCCGACGGCGAAGCCCTCGGCGTTCGAGGCGATGACCTCGCCGACCGCGCCGCCGTCCATGGGGTGGTCGAGCTTGAAGGGCGGGGTGTAGGACTTCACGTCGTTCATCCGGCCGCGCATGTACGGGTCGACCGAGAAGTACTTGTTGCGGACGAGGATGCGGCCTTCGGCCGGAGCGGCCACCGCGGCCTCACGCAGTGCGAAGTCCTCGGCCTTGGGCCAGCCGTGCGGGCGGGCGACGAGGTGCCATTCGCGGCTGGACGTGGGAAGTGCTGCAGACATGGGCTCGGGTTCTCCTCAATGTCCTACGGGGGGTGAGCCTCCATGCCGTACGGATACGACACGAAAAGCTTCATGACATGAAACAACCATGCTCCTGAATATTTCATGCTGTCAAGTAAATCGGTACGCTGTCGTCCATGGCCACTCGCACAGACTCCCTGACCCTTGAGGTCGTCGAGCTCATCGGCGCCGTCGTGGCGCGCTACCACGAGGAGTACGACCGGGCCGCCGCCGAGCACTCCCTCACCGGCGCGCAGGCACGGGTGCTCGGGCTGCTCTCGCTGGAGCCCCTGCCGATGCGGAAGATCGCCCTCAGGCTGAAGTGCGAGCCGTCCAACGTCACCGGGATCATCGACCGGCTGGAGACCCGGGGGCTGGTCGAGCGCAGGCCCGATCCGGCCGACCGGCGGGTGAAGCTGGCCGCCGCGACGGAGGAGGGCCGGCGTACGGCCCGTGAGCTGCGGGACGCGCTGGACTTCGCCCGGGAGCCGCTGGCCGGGCTCTCCGACGCCGAGCGCACGGTCCTGCGGGATCTGCTGCGCAGGATGCTGGGCGAGGAGACCCCGTAGGCACCGCGCTCACCGCAGGCACCGCGCTCACCTGCTTACGTGCACCACCACAGGAAGCGGGTGCAGGTCGGCGTCGGGGTCGGGGCGGGCGGCGGTCTTGTCGCATACCCCGACGAGGGTGAGGGCCACGCCGGTCTTGACAAGGGTGTCGAGGACCGGGGGTACGTCGTCGAGACG
>NZ_JAFEUF010000581.1 GCF_016901035.1 Streptomyces durocortorensis | reverse complement strand
CATCACTAGCCTTTCCTAAAATTTAAAAAAATAGGCTATTTTCATGTTATCCACTATTCGAGAACAATGGTTCTCCAATATTCGCGGGGATGTTCTTGCGGGTATTGTTGTTGCTTTGGCTCTAATTCCTGAAGCAATTGCCTTTTCAATTATTGCAGGTGTCGACCCTAAGGTAGGGTTATATGCTTCATTCTGTATTGCCGTGGTGATTTCTTTCGTAGGCGGTCGTCCAGGGATGATTTCTGCTGCAACTGGTGCTATGGCTTTATTAATGGTCACACTGGTTAAAG
>NZ_JAFEUF010000580.1 GCF_016901035.1 Streptomyces durocortorensis | reverse complement strand
CCCCCAGCCCGTCCGGCGCATGAGGACAAAAGGGCGAGGGCCTACCGCCGAACCTCCCCGCCCTCCACATACGCGTTGTACGCCGCCACCAACGCCCGCCGAGCCACCCGCTCCACCGGCCGCAACGCCTTTCCCCGCGCCGCGATCTCCGACGAGCTCACCGCACCGCCGTGCCCGTTCTCGTACGCCACCGAGACCAGCAGCCCCACCCGCTGCGCCATCTCCAGCACCCGCACCGCCCGCGGCGGATAGCCGGGCGCCAGCACATCCCGCCCACCACCCCGCTCAGTTATAAA
>NZ_JAFEUF010000579.1 GCF_016901035.1 Streptomyces durocortorensis | reverse complement strand
ATGCATGACATCCCGATTGTCGGGTTCAGCGAGAAAGTCGTCGCCGAGAAACGTCCGAAAACGGAAGAAGTGGCCTCGACGGAGGAAGTGACGGAGCTACCGACCGAGGACATGATGATGACGGCGTCACAAGACGTGTCGGACACGTATGAATTGCCGACGTTCACCATCCTCAGCGAACCGGTCGTGACCGACTTGTCCGGCGAGAACGCCCGTTTGAAAGCAAATGCGACAAAACTCGTCCAAACGCTCAAATCGTTCGGCGTCGGCGTGAAGGTGTTAAAGATTCATCTTGGTC
>NZ_JAFEUF010000060.1:28300-33447 GCF_016901035.1 Streptomyces durocortorensis | reverse complement strand
CCTGCTGCACCGCGCTGGAGAAGGCCGACCAGGTCTGATCCCCACGCCGGTCCTGCGTGAGGGGCCCCCCCCGGGGCCGGGGGGCCCCCCCCGGGCCGGGGGGGGGGGGGGGGGGGGGGGGCGGGGGGGGGGGGGGGGGGGGGGGGCCCCCCCCCCCCCCCCCCCGCGACTGCGAGTCATATGGAGAAGGTGATCATCTCTTTCGTACCACCACGAAGTCGGCGAGCTCGGTGAGCTGCTCGCGCACCCGGTGCGGCATGTCGACGGCGTGCAGCGCCTCGATGGCGATCGCGTGCTGGCGACGGGCTTCCTGGACGGTCCACTCGCGGCCGCCCGCCTCCTCGATGAGTGCCGCGCGGGCGGCGAACTCCTCTTCGGAGAAACTGTCGAAGTCGTTGCTCTTGGCGTCGGCTGCGAGCAGTTCGCCGAGGCGCTCGGACGCCTCGCCGCCCGCGGCGAGGGCCGCGACGACGGGCAGGGACTTCTTGCGCTGGCGCAGGTCGCTCCAGGTCTGCTTGCCGGTGGACTCCGGGTCGCCCCAGATGCCGAGCAGGTCGTCGACGGCCTGGAAGGCGAGGCCGAGGTGGTAGCCGTACGCCTCCAGGGTGTCGGCGGTGCGGTCGTCGGCGCCGCCGAGCACCGCGCCGATGGAGACGGCGCAGGCCAGCAGGGCGCCGGTCTTGTTGCCCTCCATCTCCAGGCACTCCTCGACGGTGACCCGCTCGCGGTGCTCGTAGGAGATGTCCTGGGCCTGCCCGTCGATGAGCTTGCGGGTGGCGGAGGTCAGCCGGCGGGCCGCGCGCCCCCCCTCGGCCGTGCCGAGCTCCAGCAGCAGGTCGTAGGCGAGGGCGAAGAGCGCGTCGCCGACCAGGATCGCCTGGGCGGGGCCGTGCACCTTCCACACGGTGTCGCGGTGACGGCGCTGTTCGTCGCCGTCCATCAGGTCGTCGTGCAGCAGCGAGAAGTTGTGCACGAGTTCGACGGCCACCGCGCCGGGGATGCCGGCCTCGGCCGGGGCGCCCGCCGCCTCGGCGGACAGCAGGGCGAGCGCGGGGCGTACGGCCTTGCCGCCGTCGCCGTCCGAGGGCCGGCCCTCGGCGTCGATCCAGCCGAAGTGGTACGCGGCGACGGTGTCCATGGGCGGCGCGAGCCGGTCCACGGCAGCCCGCAGGACCGGCGCTGACAGGGCTCGTCCGCGCTCCAGAAGCGCGGTGACGTCCGCGGTGTCAGCCACGGTGTCGAAAGCCGGATTCGCCGGGGTCACAGACTCTCCTCTTGTTCCGGTGGTACTGCTCATGCCGCCTCCTGCAGCGGATGTCCTGGGGGGCGGCCGAGGTCGTGGAGGGCCGCGTCGGCGGCGTCGGCGCCGCTGCGCACGGCACCCTCCATCGTCGCGGGCCAGCCGGTGTCGGTCCAGGCCCCGGCCAGCTGGAGACCGGGCAGCCGGGTGCGGGGGCCGGGGCGCAGCGGGCCGACGCCCGGGGCGGGCGCGAAGGTGGCGGTGCGCTCCCGGGTGACGAAGAAGTCGCGGATGCCCGCGCCGCGGGCGGCGGGCAGCAGCCGCTCCAGCTCGGGCAGGTAGCGGGAGCGCAGTTCGGCGACGGGCAGGTCGATCTCGGCCTGGGCGGCCGACTGCGAGACGGCCAGATACTGCCCGGGGCCCTTGAGGCCCGAGGAGTGGGTGCGGTCGAAGACCCACTGGACCGGGGAGCCGATCGCGGCGAAGAACGGCCTGCGCAGCACCTTGCGGTCGTAGATGACGTGCACGTTCAGGATCGGCGCGTTGTCGATGTCGAGCAGCAGCTCCGGCTCGTCCAGCGCACCCGCGGGCAGCAGGTCGTGGGTCTCGGTCTGCGGCACGGCCAGGACGACGGTGTCGGCGGTGATCCGCTCCCCCGCGCTCTCCACGCTCCAGCGGCCGTCGTCGGTGCGGGTGAGGGAGCCGACCTTGGCGCGCAGCTCCGTGCGGACGCCGGCGGTGTCCAGGGCCTTGCGGGCGAGGGTGTCGTGCAGCTCGCCGAGCGGCACGGTGGCCCAGCCGATGTCGGCGGCGCCGGGCTCGGAGAGCAGGCCGGTCTTGAAGACCTTCGCCGCGAGCGCCATGGAGGCGTTCGGGGCGGTGGCGTTGAGGGTGGCGACGCCGACGAGGTCCCAGAGCGCCTCGATGGCGCGCTCGGACTGGCCGTGCCGCCGCAGCCAGGTGGCGAAGTCGATCCGGTCCAGCTCGGAGTCGGCGGGGTCCAGGCGGCCGAGCGCCAGGGCGGCTCGGCCCACGGCCGCCTTCTCGGCGAGCGACAGGTGCGGATAGGCGGCGAGCCCGCCCGCCAGGTGCAGCGGTACGGGCAGGGCGGTGCGGCGGATCCGTCCCAGGCGCGGCCCGGCGGCGCGGCCGACGTCCAGGACGGGCACGTCGAGCCGGTCCTGGAGCGGGGCGAGGTGCGCGGCGTCGATCCGGTCGAGGAACCAGCGGTAGCCGGTGCAGCAGCGCAGGTAGACGTGCTGTCCGTTGTCGACGGTGAGGTCGCCGCGCTGGAAGGAGAAGGCGAGGCCGCCGAGGCGGGGGCGGCCCTCCAGGAGGGTCACGTCGAGTCCGGCGTCGGCGAGGCGGAGCGCCGCCGTGACGCCGGCGAGGCCACCGCCGACAACGACGCCGACGGGGCGCGGGCCATCGTCGCTCATGCCTGCCCCTCCCGCCGGGTCGTGGCGCTCTGGGTCCTCACCCTGGAGATCGTCGCAGTCAGTGACGCGTCGGGCCACCGGAGGGTTGCCCGGCGACCGGAGGTCCCGGAATCCATCAGGCCCGCCCCCTGGCGGTGAGCCGGGAGATGTGGCGGGCGTCGAGGCCGGACAGGCCGCGCACCGCGACGTACGCCTTCTCGTGGCCCGGCAGCGAGACCCGCCCGCGCAGCACGGCCTCGGGGTCGCGTTCGATCCGGTCGAGGAGGCGGCGGTAGATTCCGGCCATCGCCGCGACGCAGGCGCCGCTGCGGCGGTCGAGCATCGGCAGCAGCCGGTAGCCCTCGGCGAACAGGGCGCGGGCGCGGCGGACCTCGAAGTTGATGAGGCCGGCGAAGTCGGACCCGGGAGGCGGGGTCGTGCGGTGGAACCCTGCCGAGCAGCCGAATTTGGCCAGGTCGTCGGCGGGCAGGTAGGTGCGCCCGTTGCCGGCGTCCTCGCGGACGTCGCGCAGGATGTTGGTGAGCTGGAGGGCGAGGCCGAGGGTGTCGGCGTACTCCGCGGCGCGCTCGGACCCGCGGGCGCCGGCCGCGGTGCCGAAGACGCCGAGGCTGAGGCGTCCGATGGCTCCGGCGACGCACCGGCAGTAGGTCTTGAGGTCGTCCCAGGTCTCGTAGGTCGCGCCCCGCACGTCCATCAGGACGCCGTCGATCAGCTCGTCGAGTCCGCCGAGCGGGAGCGGGAAGCGGCGGGCGGCGTCGGCAAGGGCGACGGCCACCGGGTCGGTGTCGTCCTCCTCGACCTTGCCGTGCCGGACCCGGTCGAGCAGCTCGCGAGTGCTCTCCAGCCGGGTCCGCTTGGTCCCGGCGTCCAGCTCCCCGTCGCCGATGTCGTCGACGCGACGGGAGAAGGCGTACAGCGCCGACATGGCCTGCCGCTTCTCGTACGGCAGCAGTCGGATGCCGTAGGCGAAGTTACGGGCCTGCTGTCCGGTGACGGCTTCGCAGTAACTGTATGCGGCCTGCACCGGCGGCGACATGTAGGTCGTCTGTCCCTCCACGGTCCGGCTCACCTCTCTCCACGCGCTCTTCGCAAGACGATTCCCACTTCGCGCAGCAGCCTGGGCTTGGTGGGCTTGGGCGGTCCGGGCAGTACGTCGAACCCGGCTGCCGAGATCGCGGTGAGCGCGCTGCGGCCGCCCCCGACGAATCCGGCGAGGAGCAGCTTCAGCCTGCCGTCGACGCTGCCCACCAGCGGGGGGCCCTCGTCCAGCAGGTCGCTCGCACGCTGGGCCTCGTACGCGATCAGGGCGCGCACGGAGGCTCCGGCGGAGGGCGCGGCCAGGTCGGCTTCGGTGACCCGGAAGCGCTCCATGTCCTCGGCGGGCAGATAGATCCGGTCGCGTTCCAGGTCCTCGGCGACGTCCTGGAGGTGCTCGACGATCTGGAGTGCGGTGCAGACCGCGTCGGAGCGGCGGACGCGTTCGGGGCTGGTGGTGCCGGTGAGGGCGAGGACCAGGCGGCCGACGGGGTTCGCGGAGAGCTCGCAGTAGGCGGCGAGCTCGGCGTAGGTGCCGTAGCGGCGGATCTTCTGGTCCTGGCGGTTCGCCTCGATCAGGCCGAGAAAGGGCTCGGGGGTGAGCGCGCGGCGCCGCACGGTGGGGCGCAGATTGCGCAGCAGGGGGTGGTGCGACTCCTGGCCGGTGGTGGCGAAGACGCGATGGAGGTCGGTCTCCAGGGCGTCGAGCATGGCGAGGCGGTCGTCGCTCTGCTCCGGCTCCAGGCCGAGGTGGTGGGCGTCCGCGCCGCCGGGGGCGAGGTCGCCGTCGCCGATGTCGTCGACGAGCCGGGCGAAGCCGTAGACCGCCATCAGGTCCCCGCGCCAGGCGCGGGGCAGGAAGAAGGGCGCCACGGGGAAGTTCTCGTCCGCAGCCTTGCCGAGGGTGGCGTCACCGGTGCGCGCCGCGGGGGTCGAGGTCACTGCGGGCCACCCGGCGCGGGGACGGCGAAACCACGTCGGAGCTGGAGATCTTCCGTCATTGCCGTCACATCTCCCGTTCTACACTGCTGACCCAAAACAACCCTTTTCGGACACGCCGCTCAGTCTTCCGAGTGCACTGCGGCAGAGCGTCGGTGCCGGGGCGTATCGCCCTACTTGCCATGAATCAGCACCGCTCCAGCTTACGTTGTACAGCTCACGGGGGGTCGGCGGGGTGGGGCGCCCGCCACCGCGTCCCGGCCGCACCTGTCAACCTTCCCCTCGCACGGCTGACTTGACGTCATCCGCCGGGAGGAGATCGCCCCCGGGGTCCTACCGCGGACGGTCTGCCCGGCGGCGGGCACCGCACGGCCCCCCCCGGGCCGGACCCGCCGGGGCCCCGGGGGGGGCCGGCGGGCTACATGCCCCACTCGCCCACGTAAGCCGATAGGCCATGCCACGGGGGGCCGGGCCTCACGACCGCCCCCCTAGAC
>NZ_JAFEUF010000060.1:9768-28290 GCF_016901035.1 Streptomyces durocortorensis | reverse complement strand
TCTTCTGGGTCCGCGGTGGGGTTTTTCCGCGCGGGGGGCGCGCCGGGGGGGGGGGGCGCGGGGGGGGGGCCCCCCCCGGCCCCGGGGCGGGGGGGGGGGGGGGGGGCCACGGGAGGGGCCGGAGGGCTACTTGCCCGTCTCGCGCTCGTACGCCTTGAGGACTTCCTCGGTGGGACCGTCCATCAGCAGCTCGCCCTTCTCCAGCCACAGCGCCCGGTCGCAGGTGTCCCTGATCGACTTGTTGTTGTGGCTGACGAGGAAGACGGTGCCCGCTTCCTTGCGCAGCTCGCGGATCCGCTCCTCGGAGCGGATACGGAACTTGCGGTCGCCGGTGGCAAGCGCCTCGTCGATCATGAGGACGTCGTGGTTCTTGGCGGCGGCGATCGAGAAGCGCAGCCGCGCCGCCATGCCGGAGGAGTACGTCCGCATCGGCAGGGTGATGAAGTCGCCCTTCTCGTTGATGCCGGAGAAGTCGACGATCTCCTGGTAGCGGGAGCGGATCTCGGCCTGGCTCATGCCCATCGCCAGACCGCCGAGCACGACGTTGCGCTCACCCGTCAGATCGCTCATCAGCGCGGCGTTCACGCCGAGCAGCGAGGGCTGACCGTCCGTGTACACATGACCGGATTCGGTCGGCAGCAGACCGGCGATGGCCCGCAGCAGCGTCGACTTGCCGGAGCCGTTGGTGCCGATGAGGCCGATGGCCTCGCCGCGGTAGGCGGTGAAGGAGACGCCGCGTACGGCGTGCACCTTCCGGACGCCGCGCGGCTCGCCCTTGCCCCGCCGCATCATGCGGCTCAGCGCGGCGGTGGCGCTGCCGCGGCCGCCGCCCGCGCCGTTGACCCGGTACACGATGTGCACGTCGTCGGCGATCACCGTGGGGATGCGCCCCTGCGCCTTGTCCTCAGCCACGGCCGTACCGCTCCTCTGCCTTCCAGAAGTACACGAATCCCACTACGCCCAGCAGCACGGCCCAGCCCAGGCCGGCGGCCCAGACGTGGTCGGGCAGGTTCTCGGAGCCGTAACCGTCGATCATGGCGAAGCGGACCAGGTCCATGTAGATCGCCGCCGGGTTGTACTGGAGCACGTCGGCGATCCAGGCGGGCTTGTCCTTGAGCATCACCGGGATGGAGAACATGACGCCCGAGGCGTACATCCAGGTGCGCATGACGAACGGCATGAGCTGCGCGAGGTCGGGGGTCTTGGAGCCGAGCCGCGCCATGACGAGGGCGAGGCCCGTGTTGAAGACGAACTGGAGGATCAGTGCGGGGATCACCAGCAGCCACGACAGCGAGGGGTAGCTGCCGAAGATGACGGTGACCGCGACCATCACGATCATCGAGAAGAGCAGCTGCTGGAGCTGCTGGAGGGAGAAGGAGATGGGCAGCGAGGCCCGGGGGAAGTGGAGGGCCCGGACCAGTCCGAGGTTGCCGGCGATCGACCGGACGCCCGCCATCACCGAGCTCTGGGTGAAGGTGAAGACGAAGACGCCGGTGACCAGGAACGGCACGAAGACGTCGTGGGGGATCCCCTCCCTGGTCCCCAGGATCAGCCCGAAGATCAGGTAATAGACACAGGCGTTCAGCAGGGGCGTGACCACTTGCCACAGCTGACCCAGTTTGGCCTGGCTGTACTGCGCGGTCAGCTTCGCCCGGGAGAAGGCCAGGATGAAGTGCCGTCGTCCCCAGAGCTGTCGCATGTACGCGAACAGCCCCGGCCGGGCGCCGCTCACGGTCAGGCCGTACTTGGCGGCCAGCTGGGCCGCGTCGAGGCCCTCGTCGGCGGACGGCGGGGTGCCGAGGGCTACCCCACCGTCGTGGGTCGTGTCACTCACAAGTTGAAACTCTCGTCTTCACGCGCAGCCAGTCGCGGGCGCGGCTCAGGCGGACAGGTTCCGGAAAGAAAATACGCCTCATGCTCTCAGAGGAAAGCCTCTCAGATGACCGGAGGTCGGCCCAGCCTCGTCAGCCGCCACACCGTACGCCACTTCATCGGGCGACGGGTTCCGCAGGGGGTCGTCCAGCCTTCTCGGAATCCGCCGAACCATGCCTTCAGCGCGGGCGGCGACGGGCGCCTGACCAGGGTCAGCAGCAGCCAGACCCCCAGGTAGAGGGGGACCAGCGGGGCGGGCAGGTTCCGGCGGGCGAGCCAGACCCGGTTGCGGGCCACCATGCGGTGGTAGACCGCGTGCCGGGACGGAGAGGTGGTGGGGTGGTTCAGGACCAGGTCCGCGCGGTAGTCGATCATCCAGCCCGCGTCCAGCGCCCGCCAGGCGAGATCCGTCTCCTCGTGGGCGTAGAAGAAGTCCTCGGGCAGCGGGCCGACCTCGGCGAGGACCCTGGTGCGTACGGCGTTGGCGCCGCCGAGGAAGGTCGTCACGCGCGAGGAGCGCATCGGGTCGGCGGCCCGGAGCCGGGGGACGTGCCGCCGCTGGGTGGCGCCGGTTTCCGGGTCGGCGATCCGGAAGGTGACGATCCCGAGCCTCGGGTCCGCCTCGAAGGCCTGCCGGCACAGCTCGGCAGTGTCCCGGTTCGGCAGCAGCCCGTCGTCGTCCAGGAAGAGCAGGGCGTCCACGTCCGCCCCGCAGGGGCCGAACGCCTCGATGCCGACGTTGCGGCCGCCGGGGATGCCCAGGTTCTCGGGCAGTTCCACCGTGCGCACCCCGGCGGGCACCTCGGGGACCGGGGCGCCGTTGCCGACCACCACGACCTCGATCCGGTCACCGTGCTGGGCGGTGACCGAATCGAGGAGGGCGCGGAGTTCGTCCGGGCGGTTGCCCATGGTGATGATCACCGCGCCCAGTTTCATGGGAAGGGTCACTTCAGCCTGCTGGACGCCAGGACGGACACCAGGTGCAGCAGGGTCTGCAGCAGCGCGATGCCGGCCATGACCGCCACGGTCAGGCGGGTGTAGAAGAGGTCGCCCCCGATCGCGTCGACGACGGCCACCACGAGGATCACCAGCGAGGCCTCGATGCCGAGGATCAGCCGGTGGAACTTGAGCGCCGCGGCCGCCTTGCGGGCCAGCGCCATACCGGAGGAGCGCGGCTCGGAGGCCGCCTCCTTCACCGGCGGCATCCCGCCCTGGTGACGGGCCACACCCACCAGGTCCGTCTCGGCCTTGATCAGGATCGCGCCGAGCGCGGCGAGCGTCCCGAGGAACGCCCAGAGCCAGTCGATCCGCCCCTCGCCCCAGATGTCGGCGGCCCGCAGGCCGAGGCCCACCAGGACCGCCGCGTCGCACAGGTAGGCGGCGACCCGGTCCAGGTAGACCCCGCTGAGCGAGTACTGCTTCTTCCAGCGGGCCAGCTCGCCGTCCACGCAGTCGAAGAGCAGGTAGAGCTGAACCATCACCACACCGAGCACCGCGCCCCAGACGCCCGGCACCAGCAGCGCCGGGGCGGCCAGGGCTCCGGCCAGCGTCATGACGTACGTGACCTGGTTCGGCGTGACGCGGGTGTTGACCAGGTAGCGGTCCACGCGCAGCGAGACCTCGCGCATGTACATGCGCCCGGCCCAGTGCTCGCCGCTTCGCCGGTCCTTCACCCCCGGAGGGTGAACGACCGGACGGAGTTCAGCTACGGATGGTCTTGGCATAGTCGGCGTACGCGTCCCTGATCTGGTCGGTGGACAGGTTGAGGTGCTCCAGGACCGTGAAGCGTCCCGGACGCGTCTGCGGCGCGTAGTCGACGGCGTGCACGAACTCGTCGACGCTGAACCCGATCTCCTCCGGCAGGACCGGCAGACCGTGGCGGCGCAGTATCGATGCCATCAGGAGGGACTCCTGGTGGGCACCGCGCAGATGCATGGCGAAGCAGGCGCCGAGGCCGACCTGCTCGCCGTGGCTGGCCGCGCGCTGGGGGTAGAGCAGGTCGAAGGCGTGGTTGATCTCGTGGCAGGCGCCGGACGCCGGACGCGAGTCGCCGGCGACCGACATCGAGATGCCGGTCAGCACCAGCCCCTCGGCCAGCACCTTCAGGAAGCCGTCGTCCCCGACGCCGCCGGGGTGGCGCAGCACGGCCTCGCCGGCCTGGCGGGCCATCGCGGCCGCCAGCCCGTCGATCTCCTCGCCGTTGACCTCGTGGGCCAGCTCCCAGTCGGCGACGCAGGAGATGTTCGAGATCGCGTCGCCGATGCCGGAGCGGACGTAGCGGGCGGGCGCCTCACGGATCACGTCGAGGTCGATGACCACGGCGATCGGGGTGGGCACCCCGTAGGAACCGCGCCCGTTGTCGTTGTCCAGCGTGGCGACCGGCGAGCACAGGCCGTCGTGCGAGAGGTTCGTCGCGACGGCGACCATGGGCAGCCCGACCCGCGCCGCGGCGTACTTCGCCACGTCGATGATCTTGCCGCCGCCGAGGCCCACCACCGCGTCGTACCGGTTGCCCTTGATGCCGTCGGCGAGCTTCACCGCGGAGTCGATCGTGCCGTCGGACACCGGATACCAGTCGGCGCCCGGCAGGACCGGGGCGAGCCGCTCCCGCAGTGCGCGCCCGGAGCCGTCGCTGATCGCGATGGCGAGCTTGCCCGAGGAGGAGATCCGCTGATCGGCCAGGAGACCCGCCAGATCGTCCATGGCGCCGCGCCGGATGTCGACGACGACCGGGGACGGAATGAGCCGGGTCAGTACTGGCACGCGATCTCCCGGCCCTTCTTGAGGTCGTCGTGGTTGTCGATCTCGACCCAGGTGACGGTGCCGATGGGGGCCACGTCGACGGTGAAGCCGCGGTTGACCAGCTCCTGGTAGCCGTCCTCGTAGTAGAGGTCGGGGTCGCGCTCGAAGGTGGTCTTCAGCGCGTCCGCCAGTTCCTCGGCCGCCTCGGGCTCGATGAGGGTGACGCCGATGTACTCGCCGGTCGCGGTGGCCGGGTCCATCAGCTTGGTGATGCGCTGGACGCCCTTGCCCTCCTCGGTGATGACCTTCATCTCCTCGTCGGCGAGCACCTTCTCGGTGTCCAGGGCGAGGATGATCTTCTGGCCCTTGCCACGGGCGTCCAGGAGGGTCTTCTCGACGGAGACGGGGTGCACGGTGTCGCCGTTGGCGAGGATCACGCCGCGCTTGATGACGTCACGGGCGCACCACAGGGAGTAGGCGTTGTTCCACTCCTCGGCCTTGTCGTTGTCGATCAGCGTGAGGGTGAGGCCGTAGGTGGCCTCCAGCTCGGCCTTGCGGGCGTAGACGGCCTCCTTGCGGTAGCCGACGACGATCGCGACCTCGGTCAGTCCGACCTCCGCGAAGTTGGCCAGCGTGAGGTCGAGGACCGTCTTGTCGCCGTCGACAGGGACGAGCGCCTTGGGAAGCGTGTCCGTGTAGGGGCGCAGACGTCGTCCTGCACCGGCTGCCAGTACGAGGCCGATCATGCGAGTTCTCCTTCGTCGTGTACGGCGGGCGCCGAGGAGGACACCCAGAAACGGATGGACTCCACGAGCACCACCAGAGCCACGGCGACCGCGAGCGCGGTCAGGGCCGTGGTGAAACCTGAGGCGTGGGTGAGTACGGCGGCGAGGACGGCCACCAGCGCGGTACGGCCCTCGTGTCCACCGATCGTCCGCACCAGCCACTGGGGCGGCGCGCCGGTGCCGCCGCGGATGCGGTACACCGTGTCGTAGTGATGGTAGGCGACGGCCGAGACGAGCCCGAAGGCCGCCGGAACGGCGTGCGGGACGTCGCTGCGGGCCGCCAGCACGAGGATCGTGACGTACTCCCCCGCCCGGAAGAACGGCGGCACCAGCCAGTCGAGCGCGCCCTTGAGCGGGCGGGCGACGGCGAGGCCGGAGAGGAGCACGTACACCGCTGCGGCGGCGACGGTGAGCCAACTGCCGTACGGGAGGAAGAGCGCCCCGCCGATCATGACGAGCGTGCCGAGCAGGGCGACGGCCGGGGCTGTGAACCCGCCCCGGAGGCCGGGGGCGATCGCCGCGACGCCCTGGGCGAGCGGGCCCGAGTCGGCAAGGTCCGCGAGGGCCTGCGCGGCGCGGTCGGTGCGGCGGGCCTTACGGGTCAGCGAGCGCAGCAGACGGCCGGCGGTGGTGTAGCAGGCGGCCAGGGAGCAGCCGACGAGTAGGGCGTAGAAGACGATGCGCGGGGTGGTGAGGGCGGTGAGCACCGCGATCATGGCCCAGCGCTCGCCGATCGGCAGCACGATCATCCGGCGCGCCCAGACCGTCCAGCCGACGCTGTCGAGCTTGCCGGAGAGGGCGGCGGTGGGACTGGTGTTGGCGATCGCGTCGTGGTTGGCCTCGTTGAACGAGAAGTCCACGACATGGCGGCAGGCCTGGAGGACCATCGCGCCGAGCGCCAGGATCCATACGTCGTCGCCGCCGCGTACGGCGCCGATGGCGAGGCCGGCGTAGTACGCGTACTCCTTGGCCCGGTCGAAGGTGGCGTCCAGCCAGGCGCCCATCGTGGAGTACTGCAGCGAGTAGCGGGCGAGCTGCCCGTCGGTGCAGTCCAGCACGAAGGAGACCAGGAGCAGGATCCCGGCGGCGACGTAGCCGCCGCGGGTTCCGGTGGCCGCCGCGCCGGCCGCGATGAGCGCGGTGATCAGGGACGCGGTGGTGACCTGGTTCGGGGTGAGGTTGCGACGGGCGCACCAGCGGGCGATGTAGCGGGAGTAGGGGCTGATGGCGAAGGTGGTGAAGAAGCCGTCGTGGGCCTTCACCGCGCTCCGCAGCCGTACCGCCTCGTCGTCGACCGCGTCGCGGGCGCTCTCGGCGGTCGCCCGTACTTTGGCGTCGGTGGGGACGGCGGCGGTGAGCGATCCCAGCTCGGGGCGTTTGACGGCGGTGCCCTCGGCCTCCAGCGCGAGGGCGATCCGGCCGGGGACGGTCCGGTCCTGCGGCGCCGGGTCGGTCTCCGGCTCGACGACGGGGGCGCCCGCGCCGACGGCGGCCGTGGTGCGTCGCAGCGCGCGCAGCAGAGCGCCGCGCGCCTCGGGCTGCGCGGTGAGCGCACCGGGCACGGTGGCGGCCGGGAAGCGCGGGTCGGTCAGTCCGAGCCGCAGCGCGTGGACGTGGCCCACGAAACGCGGGTCGACGAGGGCGACCCGCCGACCGGCGGGGACGGCGGCGAGGAGAGCTGCGGCGTCACCGGCGTCGGCCGCGGTCTGCACGTCGAAGCCCAGGGACCGCAGATCGTCCGCGAGCGACGACCCGGGTACCGGCGTACCGGTGAGGATGGCGGTCGACAGACGAACTCACTCCTTGGCACTGACGTGGACGGCACACAGCGGCACGGCCACGAGGCGGGCCGGCGGCGTGTCGGCTGAGGCTATCGGATGAACGGAAGGCCGAGTTCACCACCCGTTTGTGCGCCGTTCGGGTGGACCTGCAAGCCCGGGCGGCGTTCGCGATCATCATCATCGATCGGAGGCCCGGCCCACAAACCGCGGGTCTGCTCACGCTGTGCGGGCGGCTTAGGCTGGCCGTCATGACATGGCTGATCACAGGCGGGGCGGGTTACATCGGGGCACACGTGGCGCGGGCCATGGTCGCGGCGGGCGAGCGGGTCGTGGTGCTCGACGACCGCTCCAGCGGCATCGTGGACCGGCTGCCCGAGGCGGTCACGCTGGTCGAGGGCTCGGTGTCGGACCGGGCGCTGCTGGACCGGGTGCTGGCCGATCACGCGGTGAGCGGTGTGGTGCATCTCGCGGCGAAGAAGCAGGTCGGCGAGTCCGTGGAGAAGCCGCTGCTGTACTACCGGGAGAACGTCGCCGGGCTGGCCGTCCTGCTGGAGGCCGTGGTCGCGGCGGGGGTGCGGCGCTTCCTGTTCTCCTCCTCGGCGGCCGTGTACGGCGTACCGGACGTGGACCTCATCACGGAGGTGACGCCCTGCCTGCCGATCAACCCGTACGGCGAGACGAAGCTCACCGGTGAGTGGCTGGTGCGGGCCACCGGCCGGGCGCACGGGCTCTCGACCGCCTGTCTGCGGTACTTCAACGTGGCGGGCGCGGCCGCCCCGGAGCTCGCGGACACCGGGGTCTTCAACATCGTGCCGATGATGTTCGAACGGCTGACGCACGGCGAGGCCCCGCGGATCTTCGGCGACGACTATCCGACGCCGGACGGCACCTGCATCCGTGACTACATCCATGTCGCCGACCTGGCGGAGGCCCACCTCGCGGTCGCGCGGCGGCTGGACGAGACGGGTGCCGGAGACCTGACGCTGAACGTCGGCCGGGGCGAGGGCGTCTCGGTCCGGGAGCTGGCGGACGTGATCGGCGACGTGACGGGGAGCGATCTCGAGCCGGTGGTCGAGCCGCGCCGGGCCGGTGACGCGCCGAAGGCGGTGGCGTCGGCCGCGCGGATCACCGAGGAGCTGGGGTGGACGGCCCGGCGGAGTGTGCGCGAGATGGTGGAGTCGGCCTGGGCGGGCTGGTGCCTGCGCCACCCCGAGGCCCGCACGCAAGGGCGCTCCTGACGAGTCCGCGCAAGGTCGCTCGGGAGGTCCGCGCAGGGGCGCTCGACGGATCCGCGCAGGGGCGCCGGTGATCGTGTCAACGCTCTGACCTGCGGAACGTTTCCGCAGGTCAGAGCACATGACAACGGTGTTCAGTCCCGTGTTGCCCGATACCCCCCACCCGTAGTTCACTGGGCCTGTCGGGCGGTCCGCCCGGCGCCGTCGCACGGACCTGGAGGCGTTTTCCATGGGGGCTGGCCACGATCACGGACATACGCACGGCGGGCCGCCACCGACCGGCACGGCCGCCGCCGCGTACCGGGGCAGGCTCCGCGTCGCCCTGGCGATCACTCTGAGCGTGATGGTCATGGAGATCGTCGGCGGGGTGCTGTCCGACTCACTGGCCCTGATCGCGGACGCCGCCCACATGGCCACCGACGCCCTGGGGCTCGGGATGGCGCTGCTCGCCATCCACTTCGCCAACCGTCCGGCCGGACCGAACCGCACCTTCGGCTTCGCCCGCGCGGAGATCCTGGCGGCGCTCGCGAACTGTCTGCTGCTGCTGGGCGTCGGCGGCTTCCTGATCTTCGAGGCGGTCGACCGGTTCATCACCCCGGCCGAGACGAAGGGCGGCCTGGCCATCGCGTTCGCCGCCGTCGGTCTGGTGGCCAACATCGTCTCCCTGTCCCTGCTGACGCGCGGACAGCAGGAGAGCCTGAACGTGCGGGGCGCCTATCTGGAGGTGCTGGCCGACACCCTGGGCTCGCTCGCGGTGATCATCTCGGCGGGCATCATCATGGCGACCGGCTGGCAGGCCGCCGACCCGATCGCCTCCCTGGTGATCGGCCTGATGATCGTCCCCCGGACGGTGAAGCTGCTGCGGGAGACCCTGAACGTGCTCCTGGAGGCGGCGCCCAAGGGGGTGGACATGGCGGAGGTACGGGCCCACATCACGGCGCTGCCCGGGGTGCTGGACGTCCACGACCTGCACGCGTGGACGATCACCTCGGGGATGCCGGTGCTCTCCGCGCATGTGGTGGTGCGCCAGGAGATGCTGGACTCGATAGGGCACGAGAAGGTGCTGCACGAGTTGCAGGGCTGCCTGGGGGACCACTTCGACGTGGAACACTGCACCTTCCAGCTGGAGCCGAGCGGCCACGCCGAGCACGAGGCGCGTCTCTGCCACTGAGGCAGGGGGACCGGGGGTGTGCCGCACCCCCGCTTCCCTCCTCCTCGTCCACCGGGTTTCGGGCAGGTCCCTTTCCTGCCGGATCGGGCTCGAAGGCCCTCTCTCATCGCACTCATCTCACGCAAGGGTTCCCACTTGACCGACCACACCGACCCCCGGTGGACCACCCGCCCGGAGACCCCGGCGGACCGTACGGCCGTGCACGCGGTCAACACGGCCGCGTTCCCGACCAGGGACGAGGCCGACCTCGTGGACGCCCTGCGGGCCGACCCCGAGGCCTGGCTGCCGGAGCTCAGCTACGTCGCCGAGGCCCCGGACGGCTCCCTGGCGGCGTACGCGCTGCTGACCCGCTGCCGGGTCGGCGACGCGCCGGCGCTCGCGCTGGCCCCGGTGGCCACGGTCCCCGCGCACCAGGGGCAGGGCGCGGGGCAGGCCGTGGTGCGGGCGGTGCTGGACGCCGCCCGGGTGCGCGGTGAGGCGCTGGTGCTGGTGCTCGGCCATGCCGACTACTACCCGCGCTTCGGTTTCGCGCCTGCCTCGCGCTACGGGATCCGGCCAGGTTTCGAGGTGCCGGACGAGGCGATGATGGCCCTGGTGCTGGCCGATTCGGTTCCTGTTCCGGCGGGCCTGATCCATTATCCGGCGGCCTTCGGCGTCTGATGACCCGTCCGTCCCGCCGCGTTCGCGGGGCGTGGCGGGACGGACATGCCCGGCCCCGGAGTGCGGACAAGCGGCTTTTGTACGGCAGACTTGACCGGACTCCAGGGGCCCGGCGCACGAGGCCGGGGACCAAAGCGAAGGATGGGTATGCCGACCACACCAGCCACCGCGACGCACAGCTCGTCGAACGGCACCGCAGAAGCGATCATGCTCGAACTGGTCGACGAGAACGGCACCACCATCGGCACCGCGGAGAAGCTGGCGGCCCACCAGGCCCCCGGGCAGCTGCACCGCGCGTTCTCCGTGTTCCTCTTCGACGAGCAGGGGCGGCTCCTGCTGCAGCGCCGGGCGCTCGGCAAGTACCACTCCCCCGGTGTCTGGTCGAACACCTGCTGCGGGCACCCCTATCCGGGCGAGGCCCCGTTCGCGGCTGCCGCCCGGCGTACGTACGAGGAGCTGGGCATCTCGCCGTCGCTGCTGGCCGAGGCGGGCACCGTGCGCTACAACCATCCGGACCCGGCGTCGGGCCTGGTGGAGCAGGAGTTCAACCACCTCTTCGTGGGAATGGCGCAGGCGGCGCTGAAGCCGGACGCCGAGGAGGTCGGCGAGACCGCCTTCGTGACGGCGGCCGAGCTGGAGAAGCGGCATGCCGAGGGCCCGTTCTCGGCGTGGTTCATGACGGTGCTGGACGCGGCACGCCCGGCGATCCGCGAGCTGACGGGGCCGTCGGCGGGCTGGTGACCCTTCGCCCGGTCGGCATGCGCGGGGCTGTCCGGGAAGCGTTTCGCGTACGGGGCGGTCAGAGCTGCGTCTTCAACGGCAGCGCCGCCCAGATGATCTTCCCGCCGCTCGCGGTGTGCTCGACGTCGCAGGTGCCGCCCGCCTCCGCGGTGACCACCTTGACCAGCAGCAGGCCCCGGCCGCCGGTCTGCGCGTAGTCCGTCTCCAGGGCTGTGGGGCGGTAGGGGTGGTTGTCCTCGACCGAGACTCTGACCCAGTCGGCGGCGATGGCCACCTCGACGGCCAGCTCGGGCGAGAGGAGCGCCGCGTGCTTGACGGCGTTGGTGACCAGCTCCGAGACGATCAGCAGAAGCCCCTGGAGGACGTCGTCCTCGATCGGCACGCCCTGCCGGCCGAGCAGATCGCGTACGGCGTGCCGGGCGCTGGGCACGGACGCGTCCACGGCGGGGGCGGTGAAGCGCCACACCCCCTCGTACGACACGGGTTCGGCAGGGGCACTCCCGAGGCTCTCCATCGTCCGGCACCAGCTCTCACTCGCACTGCACTGACCGTCGAGTAAAGAGTGTTGGGAATGGCTTGGTCCGGACCGTGCCACTGATCGGAAGTAGCCAGGTATCGGCGCTATTTGACCAAACGTGCGGGTTGCCGGTCTCCCAGGGACTATTTCTGACCGTCTTCTGGTGACGTGATCGGCTCATCCGCGGTCGGGGCCGTTTCGTCGAGCCGATCCGAGACCATGCTGACGATACGTCGGCCGCCGATGCCGATGGCGATCAGGCCGAGCCCGTCGAACAGCAGGGCCAGCGAGAAGAAGCAGCCGAGGACGTACAGGCTGCTGTGCGGCCAGTCGAACAGCACCAGCAGGCCCAGCAGCAGGCCGAAGGCTCCCTGCAGCAGCGTCCATCCCATCTGCGGGCCGCGCACCACGACGCTGCCGACGAGCCGGAAGACCCCGCCGGTCAGGAAGAGCAGGGCGGCGAACATGGTCAGCGCCTCGGCCGTGCCCTCGGGATGCTTGATGACGACGACGCCCGCGGCGATGTTGAGGGCCGCGACCACCACGCCCAGCCAGAAGTAGTTCGTGCCGCGCGACTCGATCGCGTGCAGCAGCCCGACCAGACCGCCGACGAGCAGCAGCCAGCCGAAGAGCAGCATCGAGGTGAGGGTGGCGACGCCGGTGTAGATCAGTCCGATGAAGCCCGCGATCACCAGCAGTGTGCCGAGCAGTGCGAGCCAGCCGAAACTGCGGCTCAGCTTCCGGCCCTCGGCGGTGGGTCCGTTCTTCCTGCCCTCGGCTGTGGGTCCGTTCATCGACAGCTCCTTACGGTGCGTGCCCGCCTCGCGACCCCTTCTTGATCATAGGTTCGAACCCTCCGGATAGCATCCGGCGCATGGACCGTTCGGAACCCCGTCTGATCACCTCCGTCGAGCACGGCGTCGCCACCGTCGTGATCGCGAACCCCGCCAAGCGCAACGCGATGACCCTCGCCATGTGGGGGAGCGTGCCGGAGGTGCTGGGGCGGCTGGCGGAAGACCCGGCGGTCCGGGTGCTGGTGCTGACCGGGGCCGGTGACACCTTCTGCGCCGGGGCCGACATCTCCACGCTGCGGGAGGGCGTGGCCACCGCCCATGACCTGGCGGTGGCGGCCGAGGAGGCGCTCGCCGCGTTCCCCCGGCCGACGCTGGCCGCAGTGCGCGGCTACTGCGTGGGGGGCGGCAGCCAGCTCGCCGCGGCCTGCGATCTGCGGTTCGCGGAGGAGGGCGCGTCCTTCGGGGTCACCCCGGCCAAGCTCGGCATCGTCTACCCGGCGTCCTCGACCCGGCGTCTTGTCGCCCTCGTCGGCCCGGCCACGGCCAAGCACCTGCTGTTCTCCGGCGAGCTGATCGGCACGGAACGGGCGCTGCGCACCGGTCTGACGGACGAGGTGCTGCCGCCCGGCGGCTTGGACAAGCGGGTCGAGGAGTACGTACGGATGCTGGCGTCCCGGTCGCAGCTGACCCAGGCCGCGGCGAAGGAGTTCGCCGCGGGCCGGACGGACCGGGACGCCCACTGGGCCGGTGAGGCGCGCGGCAGTACGGACACGGCGGAGGGGGTCGCCGCCTTCCTGGAGCGGCGCGCGCCCCGGTTCACCTACACCACGGGGTCCATCGGGTGACGCGGTGCGCCACGGGTCCTACCGCGTGACGTGGCGGCTCTTGGCCCGCCACTCCTCGACGAGGGCTGCCGGGGCCTTCTGCGGCGAGCCGCAGTCGTAGGGCGGCTGCGGGTCGTACTCCGTGAGCAGCTGCACGGAGCGGGCCACGTCGTCGCCCGCGATCCGGCCGAGCAGGGTCAGCCCCATGTCGATACCGGAGGAGACCCCGGCGGCGGTGACGTACTTGCCGTCGAGAACGACCCGTTCCCCGGTCGGCTCGGCCCCGAACTCCTTCAGCAGCTCCAGTGCCAGCCAGTGCGAGGTGGCCCGTCGGCCCGTGAGCAGTCCGGCGGCGGCCAGCAGCAGCGATCCGGTGCAGACCGAGGTGGTCCAGGTGCTGGTGGCGTCGGCCGCGCGCAACCAGCCGAGCAGGGCCTCGTTCTCCATCTGGTCGCTCTGGCCGGGGCCGCCCGGCACGATCACCAGGTCGGGGGACGGCACCTCGGCGAGCGTCTTCCCGGCGACGAGCGCGAGGCTCCCGCTGTCGTTGCGGACGGGGCCGGTCCGCTCGGCCACGAAGACGGTCTCGGCGCCGGGGGTCCGGCTGAGGACCTCGTAGGGGCCCACCGCGTCCAGGGCGGTGAAGCGGTCGAAGAGCACGATGGCGATCTGCACGGTGACGCCTCTCATTCGTTCGTTTGTTGATTCATTCGTTCGGAATGCGGTTC
Source organism: Streptomyces durocortorensis (assembly GCF_016901035.1). GTDB lineage: Bacteria > Actinomycetota > Actinomycetes > Streptomycetales > Streptomycetaceae > Streptomyces > Streptomyces durocortorensis. The sequence continues at coordinate 14,440 of NZ_JAFEUF010000060.1, read as the reverse complement.
AGGTGCCGGCCGCGGGGGCCCGGAAGCGACGGCGGTATTCGGCCGGCGCCGTCGCCAGGGTCTTCACGAAGGCCCGGCGCATGGCTTCCGGGGTGCCGTAGCCACTGGCGCGGGCGACCTGCTCGACGCCGTCGGCGGTGTCCTCCAGGAGCCGGCGGGCGTGTTCGAGGCGGACCTGCTCGACGTACCGCCCCGGGGTCGTTCCGGTCTCCGCCCGGAAGGCGCGGGCGAAGTGCCGGGGCGAGAGCCGGGCGCGGGCCGCGAGGGCGTCGACCCCGAGGTCGGCGTCCGGGTGCTGGGTGATCCAGTGCTGGACCTCGCGCAGCGGTTCGCGCTGTGCGGTCTGGGCCCTGAGCTGGGCGCTGAACTGGGCCTGGTTGCCGGGGCGGCGCAGGAACACCACGAGATGCCGGGCGATGTTCAGCGCGAGGTCCCGGCCGTGGTCCTCCTCGACGAGCGCGAGGGCCAGGTCGATGCCGGCGGTGACGCCCGCCGAGGTGGCCAGCCTCCCGTCCCGTACGAAGATGGGATCGGGGTCGACGTGGACGGCCGGGTGGTCGCGGGCGAGCCGGGCGCAGTAGTTCCAGTGGGTCGTCACGCGGTGGCCGTCCAGGAGGCCCGCCTCGGCCAGCAGCAGCGCCCCGGTGCACACGGAGACGAGCCGCTCCGGCCGCGGCCCGTGCTCCCGCAGCCAGGCGGTCAGCTCCGGGAGGGAGCCCCGGGTGCCGTGCCCGCCGGGCACCAGCAGGGTGTGCGGGGCGGGCGCGTCGGCCAGGCTGCTGTCGGGCAGCAGGGTGAGGCCACCGGTGGACCGGACGGGGCCGCCGTCGAGCGATGCGGTCCGCAGCTCGTAGGAGACGCCGGGCGACCGGGAGGCGCCCGCGAACACCTCCATCGGGCCGGCCACGTCAAGGCCCTGGACGCCGTCGAAGAGGACGACGAGGACGGTTCGCTGTTTCACGTCTGCCATCCTGGGCGGCGTGCGGCGATGGCCGCAATGACGAGTACCCCACCTTTCCTGCCACCGGACTTCCGTGGCACGGCCACCCCTCCCCCGGGGTTCCCCTCCGTACCGACCAGTCGGTAACGTGCCCGTATGAGTACTCTCCCGGCCCGCGCGGAGCGCCGCTGCCACAACGCCGTCAACCCGCTGCACTCGTGCCTCTTCTTCTCCCCCGACCTGGGTGCGGAGATGGCGAAGATCGGCATAGAGGACCCTTCCGCCGCCTACTTCGCGACCCGGGCCGCCGCGCTCGGCGCGGTGGGCGCGGGGACCGTCAGCGCCACCTTCTACAACTTCAACCCCGAGCTGGTGGCCCGCCATGTGCCCGCCGTCTGGGAGACCGCCTCCCCCGAGGTGGTCCTCGGAGCCCGGCTGCGGGCGGCGGACTCGACGCTGCGGCGGCTGCTCGGCGAGGAGATCATCGCCTCCGACGAGATGGCGGAGGCGGCCCGGCTCGCGCTGCGCGCCACCGAGGCCTGCGCCCCGCACGCCCGCCCGCTGTACGCCGCGCACGCGGACCTGCCGGTGCCCGAGGAGCCGCACCTGGCGTTCTGGCACGCCGCGACCCTGCTGCGCGAGCACCGGGGCGACGCGCACCTGGCGGCCCTGCTCGCCGCCGGTCTGGACCCGCTCGAATCGCTCGTCAGCCACACGGCCACCGGCAAGGGCATGGCGATCCGCTGGATCCTGTCCTCCCGGGGCTGGCGGCGCACCGACTGGGAGGCGGCGTCCGAGCGACTGCGGGAGCGCGGGCTGCTGGCGGCGGGCGAGGAACTGGCGCTGACCGAGGCCGGTACCGCGCTGCGCGCCGAGGTCGAGGAGGCGACGGACCGGATGGACGTCGCCCCGTACGAACACCTGGGCGCGGACGGCGTGGAGCGGCTCACCGAACTGGGGCGCGGCTTCCTGTTCACGGCCGCCGCGGCGGGCGCCTTCCCGGCCTCGGCGACCGGCCAGGGCTGACCCCGCGCCGCCCGGAGCCCCCGCACCCGGCGCGGGGGCTCCGGGCGTGTTCGCCGAGGTCACGCGACACGGCCCCCGGCCACCCGGCACAATGCAGACCAGGGGGGGATGCCCCCCGGCAAGCAAGAACGTGCTCATCACGACCCGGGCACGGCCAGCACAGCCAGCACGAGAAGGCGAGTCGGGAAAACCGTGACGACGTCCATCGAAGGCAGGATCGCCGAGGAGCTCGGCGTACGTGAGCGACAGGTCAGGGCGGCCGTCGAGCTGCTCGACGGCGGATCGACCGTGCCGTTCATCGCGCGCTACCGCAAGGAGGCGACCGAATCCCTCGACGATGCGCAGCTGCGCACGCTGGAGGAACGGCTGCGCTATCTGCGGGAGCTGGAGGAGCGGCGTACGGCGATCCTCGACTCGGTACGCGAACAGGGCAAGCTCGACACGGCGTTGGAGGCGAGCATCCGGGCGGCCGAGACGAAGGCGCGCCTGGAGGACATCTACCTGCCGTTCAAGCCGAAGCGGCGCACGAAGGCTCAGATCGCCCGGGAGGCCGGGCTCGAACCGCTGGCGGACGGTCTGCTCGGCGACCCCTCGGTCGACCCGCTCGCGGCGGCCGCCGCGTTCGTGGACGGCGACAAGGGCGTCGCGGACGCGGCCGCCGCCCTGGACGGCGCCCGGTCGATCCTCACCGAGCGGTTCTCCGAGGACGCCGACCTGACCGGTGAGCTGCGTGAGCGTATGTGGACGCGCGGCCGGCTGGCCGCGAAGGTGCGCGAGGGGCAGGAGGAGGCGGGAGCGAAGTTCGCCGACTACTTCGACTTCGCGGAGCCGTTCACCGCACTGCCCTCGCACCGGGTGCTCGCGATGCTGCGCGGCGAGAAGGAGAACGCGCTCGACCTGGTTCTGGAGCCGGAGGAGCCCGAGGCCGCCGAGCGGCCGGGTCCGTCCGCGTACGAGAACATGATCGCCCGCCGCTTCGAGATCGCCGACCGGGGCCGCCCGGGCGACAAGTGGCTGGGTGACACCGTGCGTTGGGCGTGGCGGACCCGGATCCAGGTGCATCTGGGTATCGACCTGCGGCTGCGGCTGCGCACGGCGGCGGAGGACGAGGCGGTCCGGGTCTTCGCCTCGAACCTGCGCGATCTGCTGCTCGCCGCCCCGGCCGGGACGCGCGCCACGCTGGGTCTGGACCCCGGTTTCCGTACGGGAGTGAAGGTCGCGGTCGTCGACGCCACCGGCAAGGTGGTGGCCACCGACGTGATCCACCCGCACGTGCCCGCCAACAAGTGGGACCAGGCGCTGGCCAAGCTCGCACACCTCGCGAAGGAGCACGCGGTCGACCTGATCGCGATCGGCAACGGCACGGCGTCCCGGGAGACGGACAAGCTCGCCGGTGAACTGATCGACAAGCACCCGGAGTTGAAGCTGACCAAGGTGATGGTCTCGGAGGCGGGCGCCTCGGTGTACTCCGCGTCCGCCTTCGCCTCCCAGGAACTGCCCGACATGGACGTGTCGTTGCGCGGAGCCGTCTCCATCGCGCGGCGGCTCCAGGACCCGCTGGCCGAGCTGGTGAAGATCGACCCGAAGTCGATCGGCGTCGGGCAGTACCAGCACGACCTGTCCGAGGTGAAGCTCTCGCGTTCGCTGGACGCGGTCGTCGAGGACTGTGTGAACGGCGTCGGTGTCGACGTCAACACCGCGTCCGCTCCGCTGCTTTCACGGGTCTCGGGGATCAGCTCGGGGCTCGCCGAGAACATCGTCGCGCACCGGGACTCCAACGGCCCCTTCCGCTCCCGCAAGGCGCTCAAGGACGTGGCGCGGCTCGGCCCGAAGGCGTACGAGCAGTGCGCGGGCTTCCTGCGGATCCGGGGCGGCGACGACCCGCTCGACGGCTCCAGCGTGCACCCCGAGGCGTACCCGGTGGTGCGGCGGATGGGGAAGAGCGCGGGTGGCGAGGTCGCCTCGCTGATCGGGAACGCGGAGGCCCTGCGGGCGCTGCGGGCGGCGGACTTCGTGGACGACATGTTCGGTCTGCCGACCGTGACGGACATCCTGAAGGAGCTGGAGAAGCCGGGGCGCGACCCCCGGCCCGCTTTCCGTACGGCGACCTTCAAGGAGGGCGTCGAGAAGCTCGGCGACCTGGAGCCGGGCATGGTGCTGGAGGGCGTCGTGACGAACGTGGCCGCGTTCGGCGCGTTCGTCGACGTCGGCGTCCACCAGGACGGTCTGGTGCACGTCTCGGCGCTGTCGAGGACGTTCGTGAAGGACCCGCGCGACGTCGTGAAGCCCGGGGACATCGTGAAGGTCAAGGTCATGGACGTCGACGTGCCGCGCAAGCGGATCTCGCTGACGCTGCGCCTCGACGACGAGCCCGGCGCGGGCGGCGGGCAGGGTCGCGGCGAGCGGGGCGGCCGTCCCCCGAAGCAGCGCCAGGGTCAAGGCCAGGGCCAGGGTCAGTCGTCCGGTGGCGGTCAGGGCCGTCAGGGCGGCGGCGGCCGGGACCGGCGCGGCGGTGGCGGCGGTGGACCGCGGCAGGGCGGCCAGGGTGCTCCGGCTCCTGCGAACAGCGCGATGGCGGACGCTCTGCGGCGGGCCGGGCTGACCGACCCGAAGCAGGGCGGCGGGCCGGGCCCCAAACCCCCCCAGGGCGTCCGGGGGGGGGGGGCGGCCCCGGCCCGGCCCCCCCCCCCCCCCCCAAACCCCCCC
>NZ_JAFEUF010000060.1:5135-9758 GCF_016901035.1 Streptomyces durocortorensis | reverse complement strand
GGGGGGGGCCGTCCGCCCGGTTTGGGGGGGGGGGGGGGGGGCCGGTCTGCCTGTGTGGTTTTGGGGGGGGGGGCGCGGGGGGGGGCCCCCCCCCCCACTTCTCACTCCCGCGCGGGGTTGCGGGGGTTGGGCGCGGGCTCGCGCTCAACCCCCGTAACTCTGCTCAGACTTCCTTGATCTGGCCGTCCGCCACTTCGATGCGGCGCGTGGTGCGGACCGCCTCCAGCATCCGCCGGTCGTGGGTGACCAGGAGCAGGGTGCCCGTGTACGTCTCCAGGGCCGCCTCCAACTGCTCGATGGCGGGCAGGTCCAGGTGGTTCGTCGGCTCGTCGAGCACCAGGAGGTTGACGCCCCGGCCCTGGAGCAGGGCGAGGGCGGCGCGGGTGCGCTCCCCGGGGGAGAGGCTGGTCGCGGGACGCATCACATGGTCGGCGCGCAGGCCGAACTTGGCGAGCAGCGTGCGGACTTCGGCCGGTTCCGTGTCGGGCACGGCCGCGCAGAACGCGTCCAGCAGCGACTGTGCCCCGAGGAACAGCTTGCGGGCCTGGTCCACCTCGCCGACAACGACACCCGAACCGAGCGTGGCGTTCCCGGAGTCCAGCGGCAGCCGCTCCAACAGGGCGGCCAGCAGAGTGGACTTGCCCGCGCCGTTGGCCCCGGTGATGGCGACCCGGTCCGCCCAGTCGATCTGGAGCGAGGCGGGGCCGAAGGTGAAGTCACCGCGCGCGACACGGGCTTCGCGCAGGGTGGCGACGACGGATCCGGAGCGCGGGGCGGAGGCGATCTCCATCCGCAGCTCCCACTCCTTGCGCGGTTCCTCGACGACGTCGAGACGTTCGATCATGCGCTGGGTCTGGCGGGCCTTCGCCGCCTGCTTCTCGCTGGCCTCGCTGCGGGCGTTGCGGCCGAGCTTGTCGCCGTCGGTGGCCTTGCGGCGGGCGTTCTTGACGCCCTTGTCCATCCAGGAGCGCTGCATATGGCCGCGCGCTTCGAGGGACGCCTTCTTGTCGGCGTACTCCTCGTACCCCTCGCGGGCGTGCCGGCGGGCGGTCTCCCGCTCCTCCAGGTAGGCCGCGTAGCCACCGCCGTACAGGTTGATCTGCTGCTGGGCGAGGTCGAGCTCCAGCACCCTGGTGACCGTACGCATCAGGAACTCGCGGTCGTGGCTGATGACGACGGTGCCCGCGCGAAGGCCGGAGACGAAGCGCTCCAAGCGGTCGAGACCGTCGAGATCGAGGTCATTGGTGGGCTCGTCGAGCAGGAAGACGTCGTAGCGGGAGAGGAGGAGGGATGCGAGTCCCGCGCGGGCCGCCTGTCCGCCGGAGAGCGCGGTCATGGGCCGGTCGAGGCCCACGGTCAGACCCAGCTCGGCGGCGACCTGCTCGGCCCGCTCCTCCAGGTCCGCACCGCCGAGGGCAAGCCAGCGCTCCAGTGACTCGGAGTACGCGTCGTCCGCGCCGGGCGCTCCCGCGACCAGGGCCTCGGTCGCCTCGTCCATCGCGCGCTGGGCGTCGGCGACGCCGGTGCGGCGGGCCAGGAACGCGGCCACGGTCTCGCCGTCGCGGCGCTCGGGCTCCTGCGGGAGGTGGCCGACGGTGGCGGTGGGCGGGGAGAGCCGCAGCTCGCCCTCCTCCGGGCGGTCGAGGCCGGCGAGCAGGCGGAGCAGGGAGGACTTGCCCGCGCCGTTGACTCCGACGAGACCGATCACGTCGCCGGGGGCGACGACGAGGTCGAGCCCGGCGAAGAGCGTGCGGTCGCCGTGTCCGGCGGCGAGGTCCTTGGCGACGAGAGTGGCAGTCATCAGGGTGACGATCCTAGTCGCCGGTGCCGGGTGCCCTTGCCGGGCGATGCCCGTCGGCCGACGCCCACGGCGGCCCGGCCGCCCGGCCCGGTGGGTACGTCCCACCGGGGCCGGGAGGCGGGACGGTCAGCTGAAGCCGTTGAGCGTGATCAGCGCCTCCTGCGGGTTGCCGTCGTGGACGAGCGACTCGTGGGCGCCCACGTCGTCGAAGGCGAAGCCGTACGCCTTGCCGTCGACCATCTGCGCGTGGATGAGGCGGGAGTAGTGGTTGGTCACGGAGTCCTTGTAGAAGTTGGCCGCGTTGTTGTCGGGGTGGTTCGTGCCGTTCAGCAGGGTGGAGCGGTTGAAGCCCGCGCACAGCGTGCGGGAGATCGGGCCGCGCACCAGGTCGTTGGGCGCGTCCAGGTGCTTGTAGCAGCCGAAGACACTGTCCGAGTCCGGCTTCTGGAACGAGGTCACGACGGCGCCCGAGCCGTTGGTGAAGTTCATGACGTTGCCGGAGACCCGGCCGTAGTACTTGGTGTTCGGCTCGTGCGCGAACGGTGTCACCGTCAGCACGGAGCTGCCGTAGCGGCTCCAGACCCGGTTGATGTAGTCGTTCATGGTCCCGGACGGCAGGCTGCCGTTCCCGACGCCGTGCCCCGGGGACAGGGCGCGCAGCACCGTTCCGTCGGACCGGGTCTGGATGAGGCCGGACCAGCCGCCGGACTGGTTCCTGAGGTTGTTGAACACCGCGTTGTAGCCGCCCGGCTTCAGCTTGCCCGTGCTCTTGACGGCCCCGCCCTGCGCCCTGACGCCGACGGAGTAGGGGGCGGAGAACATGTCGACCTGGGTGCTGTTGATCCACAGGCCCGCGTCGTTGAGCGTGTACTCGGTCCAGTTGAACAGGATGTTCCTGTTCGGGTCGCTCGGGTTCTGCACGGCGGGCTGCACGAGACCGCCGGTGGTGACCTTGAAGACGAGCTTCTGACCGTACGAGAAGTAGACGCGGCCGGAGAACTTCGGCATCCGGATCGTCACCGACTGGCCGTTCCGCGGCCCGGCGATCGACGCGTCCGGGGCCGGGGTGGGCGGGTTGCCGCCGGCCGGCCAGGGGTGGAAGGTGCCGTTCGCGTCCGCCCAGCCCTGGCGGCCGGTGGAGAGCTCCGTTCCGAGGTTGTAGACGTAGATCTGGTCGGCGCGTCCCGAGTCGTTCTTGATGGTCAGCGGGATGGTGGCGGGTACCGCCGCCTCGGCCGGCGTCTGGCCGAGTCCGGTGGTCAGACCCAGGGCGAGGGCCAGGGTGGCGGTCATCGCACCGAGACTTCTTCGTAAAGCGGGCATGCTCGTTCTCCTCATCGGGCGGATGCGTGGGTGGAACGCGGGGGGCACATCACCTGAGCGTGAGAGCGCTCTCAGAATCCTGCCGGGGGCGACCGCTGTCAACGAACCTGTCTCAACTTGTTGAACCTGCGGAGCGTTGCCCCTTGCGGCGCGTGCTGTGTCCGGAGACCTGGTCCGGGGATTCCGGTTGCTCTGGCCCCGGGATTCCGGTTTCGGTTAGCGTCCGGGCAGCGAGGACCGAGGGATGGGAGTGGCCGTGGTGGCGGATGTGATCGTGGTGGGCGGCGGAGTCGTCGGTCTCACCACCGCCGTGACGCTGGCGGAGCGCGGGGCGCGGGTGCGGGTCTGGTCGCGCGATCCGGCCGGGGCCACCACGACGGCGGTGGCGGGGGCCCTGTGGTGGCCGTACCGGATCGAGCCGGCCGAGCGGGTGGTCGGCTGGTCGCTGGAGACGCTGGCGGTGTACGAGGAGCTGGCCGGTGCCCCGGAGGAGACCGGCGTACGGCGGGTGGCGGGGCTGCACGGCGGGGAGCGGTTCGCGGCGCTGGGCGACTGGGCGGCCGGGCTGAAGGACGCCGTGGAGGTGCCGGAAGGGCTGCGGGTGACGCTGCCGCTGCTGGACATGCCGGTCCATCTGGAGTGGCTGGAGCGGCGGCTCGTGGCGGCGGGCGGTGCGGTGGAGCGACGGGCCGTGACGGGGTTCGGCGAGGCGGCGGCGGTGAGCCCGGTGGTGGTGAACTGCACGGGGCTCGGGGCGCGCGAGCTGGTGCCCGACGCCGGGGTGCGGCCGGTGCGGGGGCAGTTGGTCGCGGTGGAGAACCCGGGGATCGAGGAGTGGTACACGGAGGCGGATCCGGCGTCGGCCGCGACGACGTACTTCTTCCCGCAGCCGGGGCGGCTGGTGCTGGGCGGCACGGCGGAGGCGGACGACCCGCGCACGGAGCCCGACCCGGACACGGCCCGGGAGATCGTGGCGCGGTGCGCGCGCATCCGGCCGGAGATCGCCGGCGCCCGAGTGCTCGGGCACCGGGTGGGGCTGCGCCCGGCGCGGGATGCGGGGGTCCGGATCGAGGCGGAGGCCCTGCCGGGCGGCGGCCTGCTGGTGCACAACTACGGGCACGGCGGCGCGGGCGTGACGGTGGCCTGGGGCTGTGCACGCGCGGCGGCGGCGTTGGTGGGGTGACGGGGGCGCGGGCCCGGCCCTGGGGCCGCCGTCGGGGCCGGATTCCGCGGCCGGGCCCGGGGCAGGCCCGGCCCACCGGGGTACGAGCACAGCAGGAACCGAGCCTGAGCCGGGCCGGACGCGGGCACGCCCAGCCGGTGTACGGGCCCGGCGGACACCACCAGCCCGGCCGGTGCGCGGCCCCGCCCCGACCGGCCTCGGCACGTACACACCGGAGCGGGGGGGCCGCGGGGGCGGGGGGGGCCGGGGGGGGGGTGGGGGGGGGGGGGGGGGTTGGGGGGGGGGGGGGGCGGGGGACGCTGGGCGGCGAGGCCGC
>NZ_JAFEUF010000060.1:0-5125 GCF_016901035.1 Streptomyces durocortorensis | reverse complement strand
GCCCCCCCCCCCCCCCGCGGCGGCGCCCCCCCCCCCCCCCCCGGCGCGCCCCCCCCCCCCCCCCCCCCCCCCCCCGGCGGGGGGGCGCCCCCCCCCCTGGGCGGCTGTGCGGCTGTGCGGCTGTGCGGCTGTGCGGCTGTGCGGTCACGCTGCGCAGCGCCGCGCGGCCGCCGGTCAGTCGGAGGGGCGGTCCTCCGTGGGGTCCGAGGGCCGCTTCTCGGTGGAGATCGACGTGGCCGTCGAACCCGATCCGCTGGACTCGTGCATGTGGCGCTCGTCCTTGACCGGCGCGGCCCCGGGGCCGATCCGGATCTCGAAGTCGCCGTCGTACTTGGCGTGCCCCTCGATCACCGCGGACTCGACCGCTTCCACGCCGAACTCCTGGCGCACGATCTGCGGGTCCTTGCGCAGGTCCCGCATCAGGGCCACGCACATGCCGATCATCACGATGGCGAAGGGGGCGGCCACCAGGATGGTGAGGTTCTGCAGCCCTTGGAGCGCGTTCTCCTCACCGTCGCCGATGAGCAGCATGATCGCGGCCACGGCCCCGGTCACGACGCCCCAGAAGATGACGACCCACTTGCTCGGTTCGAGGACGCCCTTCTGCGAGAGGGTGCCCATGACGATCGAGGCGGCGTCCGCGCCGGAGACGAAGAAGATGCCGACCAGGATCATCACCAGGAGGCTCGTCACGGTGGCGATCGGGAACTCCTGGAGGACGCCGAACAGCTGCGCCTCCGGGGTTTCGGCGCCGGTGAGCTTCCCGGCCTCGTCCAGCTTCATGGCCGAGCCGCCGAAGACGGCGAACCAGATCAGGCTGACGGTGCTCGGCACCAGGATGACGCCGCCGACGAACTGACGGATCGTCCGGCCGCGGCTGATCCTGGCGATGAACATGCCGACGAAGGGCGTCCAGGAGATCCACCAGGCCCAGTAGAAGACCGTCCAGCTGCCGAGCCAGTCGGCCACGTCACCGCCGCCGGTCGCCTCGGTGCGTCCGACGAGCTGCCCCAGGTCGCTGATGTACGCACCGAGGGAGGTGGGGATCAGGTCGAGCACGAAGATCGTGGGACCGACGATGAAGACGAACACGATGAGGAGCAGGGCCAGCACCATGTTGATGTTGGACAGCCACTGGATGCCCTTCTCGACGCCGGAGACCGCGGAGGCGACGAAGGCGACGGTCAGCACCGCGATGACGGTGACGAGCAGCCCGGTGCCGGCCTTCTCCAGCCAGTCCAGCTCCTGGATGCCACTGCCGATCTGGAGCGCGCCGAGGCCCAGCGAGGCCGCCGAGCCGAACAGAGTGGCGAAGATGGCCAGGATGTCGATGACGCGGCCGACGCCGCCGTACGCGTGGCGCTTGCCGATCAGCGGCTCGAAGACCGCGCTGATCGTCTGCCGCCTGCGCATCCGGTAGGCGCTGTAGGCGATGGCGAGCCCGACGACCGCGTAGATGGCCCAGGGATGCAGCGTCCAGTGGAAGAGCGTGGTCGCCATCGCCGTCTGCATGGCCTCGGCCGAGTCGGCGGGGTCGGTGCCCGGCGGCGGGTTCCGGAAGTGGGCGAGAGGCTCGCTCACGCCCCAGAACATGAGCCCGATGCCCATACCGGCGCTGAACATCATCGCGATCCAGGAGATCGTCCGGAACTCCGGCTGCTCCCCCTCCTGGCCGAGGCAGATCTTGCCGTACCGGCTGATGGCCAGCCACAGGGCGAAGATGACGAAGGCCGACGCGGCCAGCATGAAGGCCCAGCCGCCATTGTGGATCAGCCCGGTGAGCAGCTTGCTGGAGACGGTCTCCAGGGAGCCGGTGGCGGTCGCACCCCACACGACGAAGGCGAGGGTGAGAACCGCCGTGACACCGAAGACCACCCGGTCGGTGGTCGGAGTCCTGGTACTGAGCGGTTCGGGGGGAAGGTCTGCCGTGACCGCCAGCCCTTCCCGCCCGTCCGTCGTCTGGTCGTCCTGGGACACAAATGGCACCTTTCACCGAGTCTGAAAATCGCTCCCTGTAGGCAGTACCACACCTGCCCATGATCTCGAAGGATCAACAAGGCATATCGGCTTGACCGTTTGCGATTCGATATGTCGCCCGTTGATCGAGCAGAAGGGGAATCAGGTTCCGGGCGGACTGACGAAGGGGCACATATACGCCACCTCCGTCCGGTCGGGACCGGACCCCGTGCAGGGCCAGCTCGTCCTTCACGTCCGCGTACTGGGCCGCGTCCAGCCGGTAGCCGCACGGCGGGTCGACCAGGACCTCGACAGGCTCGGCCGGGTCGTTGTCGGCGCCGCCCAGATAGACCGGCCCCCGGTCGGCGAGGCCGGTCAGGCGGGAGAGGGCGGTGGCGGCGCGGAGCCGGGCGCGCTGCTCGTCGGTGAAGTCGAGGAGACCGCCGAGCGCGGTGATCTGGGAGTCGACCCGGCGCCGGTGGTTCAGCGCCGGATCCGCCTTCTCCTCGTCGCTCAGTGCGTCGACCCGGGACTCGATGAGCAGGCCCACGGCGTGCTTGAGGCCGGAGGCGTTGCGCAGGATGCGTTCCTGGCCGTCGCCGGCGACCTGCTTGATCGGCTCTCCGGTGGCCGGGTCGGTCCAGATGCCGTAGTGCCCGCTGCTGTAGCCGTCCGCCGTCGCGGCGGGGCGGACATAGCGCTCGGAGAGGGCGCGTGAGGCGTCGTGGACCTGGTCGTGGACGTTGAGGTTCCGTGGCCAGAGGGCGAACAGGTCCTTGTCGTAGTACGGCGGGGTCGCGCCGTACTCGTGCAAGTCGTAGATCACCTGGGGCCGTTCGTCGCGGACCACGGCGGCGACGGCCCGGGCCTCGGCGGTCTCCAGGGCGATGTGGTCGCGGTTGACGTCGACCCCGTCGGCGTTGCCGCGGGTGTCGGCGGCGCGGCCGTCGGGGTTGGCCGTGGGCAGCACCAGCAGGGTCGTACTGGCAAGGAACGCGCGGGTGTCACGGTCCTCGGCGAACGCCAGATCGCGGATCGTGGTCAGACAGGCCTCGCGGCCGGCGGGTTCGTCCCCGTGCTGACTGCAGATCAGCAGTACGGTCGTGGCGGCCGGGCGCTCCTGGCCGACACGTACGAGCCTCAGGGGGCGGCCCTGGCCGGTCGTGCCGACGCGGTCCACGGAGACCCGGTCGCTCCCCCGGTCCACCGCGGCGAGGAAGTCCCGCTCCTCCCCCTCGCCGGTCCAGCGGGCCCCTTCGCTCGTCTCGAACCCGGTGCGCGGCGGACGGTGCGCGGCCTCGGCGGGCGCGATGGCGAACGGGAGGGCCAGTGCGGCGAGCGTCGCCGCGACGGCCGCCCGGCGCATCGTCCGCGCCGCGCGGCGCGGGGCGGCGGACCCCGGCCCGGCGGGGCCCTCGACCGGTGCGAGCCACGGGTGCGGGCTGAGCAAGCGGAGTGCGCGAGCGACGCGTGGGGTCATCGGCGGCTGCCTCCCTGGACATGTGGGGCGGGCACCGTGACGCCCCTCGGTCTGTCGGCGATGTGCGGACGTTACCCCGGTCAACTCCTGTGCAACAGGGGGCGATCACTGCCATCGGCAGGTTCGCGCGTCCTGCCGTCCGTGTCGACGGAATGGCGATCGTGTGACAGAAGCACCCCGAATGCCCCGTCGTGCCCGGGCGGCTGCATAGCCTCGTGACGACCGGTCGGAAGATCATCCGTCCCGACTAATGGGAGCTTGTTGTGCACCGCAGATTCATCGTCCCCAGCGCACTGGCGGCCACCCTTCTGCTGGCGATCCCAGCCGCGGCCGCACCGGGCACCGTGGGCGCCCCGGGTATCGGCGACCCCTACTACCCGGCCAGTGGAAACGGCGGCTACGACGTCGCCCATTACGACCTGCGGCTGAAGTACCAGCCCACGACCGACCTGCTGGAGGGCACGGCGACGATCCTCGCCACCACCACACAGGAGCTGTCCCGCTTCAACCTCGACTTCGGGCTCGATGTCTCCGAGGTGCGGGTGAACGGCCGGAAGGCCCGGTTCGCAACGAGCGGCGACCACGAGCTGGAGGTCACCCCGGCGGAGAAGCTGGCGAAGGGCAGGGCCGTCTCCGTCGTCGTCCGGTACGCCGGGAAGCCCTCCGAGCTGAAGATCAACGGCTGGACCGCCTGGGCGCGGACCCCGGACGGCGGGGTCGCCGCGCAGGAGCCGGAGTCGGCCGTGTGGTGGTACCCGAGCAACGACCACCCGCTGGACAAGGCCACGTACGACGTGTCGGTCTCGGTGCCGGACGGCACCCAGGCGATCAGCAACGGGGTACTCCAGTCACAGAGCTCGAAGCTCGGCTGGACCCGTTTCAACTGGCGCTCCGACAAGCCGCAGGCGACCTATCTGACGACGCTCGCCGTCGGCAAGTTCGACATCACGACCGACAGGACCGCCGACGGTCTGCCGGTGCTGAACGCCTACAGCAAGGACCTGGGCGCCAACGCCGGTGCGGCCCGCGCGAGCATCGAGCGGACCACCGAGGTCGCCGAGTGGCTGACCGAGGTGTTCGGCCCGTACCCGTACAACGCGCTCGGCGGATACGTGCCGAACGTGACGAGCGGCTTCGCCCTGGAGACCCAGACCCGGCCGTTCTACAGCCCGAAGCAGTTCGCGAACGGCGCGAACGTCTCGGTCGTCGTCCACGAGATCGCTCACCAGTGGTACGGCAACAGCGTCTCGGTCGACGGCTGGAAGGACATCTGGATCAACGAGGGCTTCGCCCGCTACAGCCAGTGGCTCTGGTCGGAGAAGGAGGGCGAGGGCACCGCGCAGGAGCTGGCGGACTACACGTACGCCCAGCACCCGGCCGACGACCCGTTCTGGAAGGTGAAGCCGGGTGACCCGGGCCCGGACAACCAGTTCGACATCGCCGTCTACGACCGGGGCGCGCTGGCGCTCCAGGCGCTGCGCAACGAGGTCGGCGACGAGGTGTTCTTCGAGCTGCTGAAGGGCTGGCCGACCGAGCACGCGCACGGCAACGCGAACGTGGACGACTTCGTCCGGTACGCGGAGCGGGTCTCGGGCAAGCCGCTGGCCGCGCTGTTCGACACCTGGCTGTACCAGCCGTCGCGGCCGGCCGCCCCGGCAGCGACGGATGCGGGTCTCGCCGAGGCGGCCC
>NZ_JAFEUF010000578.1 GCF_016901035.1 Streptomyces durocortorensis | reverse complement strand
GCGCTCGGCGCCGTGCCGGCGCTCGCCGCCGACCCGGAGCCGGATCTCGGCGTCGGAACGATCGCACCGGTCAAGGGCGTTCAGCCCGGAAGCTCGTTCTCCACCCCGCTCACCTTCCTCAACAAGGGGACGGCGGAGGTGCCCGCGGTCTGGGTGACGTACGCAGTGTCGCCGGGCCTGAAGGCGGACGAGACGCACAAGAACTGCACGTACTACACGACCCCGTCCTACGACGAGATGCCCGCGTCGAACGTCGCTTCCTGCAAGATCGAGCAGCCGCTGAAGCCGGGTGTCGTCTACGGCAC
>NZ_JAFEUF010000577.1 GCF_016901035.1 Streptomyces durocortorensis | reverse complement strand
ACCGCGGTGAACTCGGCCAGCATCGGCTCCATCAAACGGGAGTGGAACGCGTGCGAGACCGCCAGCCGCTTCACCCGGACGCCGTCGCCGCGCAACCCCTCCTCCAGTGCGCCGACCGCTTCCGCGTCACCGGACACCGTCACCGAGGCGGGGCCGTTGACCGCCGCGAGATCCACCCCGTCCGGCAGGACGAGTGCCTCTTCGGCCAGCTCCACGGCCAGCATCGCCCCACCGGCGGGCAACGCGTCCATCAGCCTGCCGCGCGCCGACACCAGAACACACGCGTCGTCCAGAGACAGCACCCCCGC
>NZ_JAFEUF010000059.1 GCF_016901035.1 Streptomyces durocortorensis | reverse complement strand
GGCGCTCGCGGTGGACCGGGAGACGAGGACGGGGTACGTCGCGGATGCCACGCCCGTACCCATGAGCCAGCGGCCCTGGGGGCGGGCGGCGGGGCGGGGGGGGCGGGCGGGCCGCAGGGCGTGGGGACTGGGGGCCTACGCTCCTCAGAGAGCGGGGCGGGCAGGGAGAAGGTCGAAGAGCAGTTGGAGCGCACCGGTCTCGGGGTGCGCGACGCGGTGCGCCCGTACGCCGAAGACGTCGGCCAGCAGCGCGGGGGTCAGGACGTCGTGCGGGGGCCCGGAGGCGACGATCCGGCCGCTGTCGATGACGTGGACGAGGTCGCAGTGCAGGGCTGCCAGGTTCAGGTCGTGCAGCGCGGTCAGCACGGTGAGGCCGCTGCCGCGGACCAGGGCGAGGACTTCGAGCTGGTGGGCGATGTCCAGGTGGTTGGTGGGCTCGTCGAGCACCAGGACCCGGGGCTGCTGGGCGAGCGCGCGGGCGATCAGGACGCGCTGCCGCTCACCGCCGGAGAGCGTGAGGAATCCGCGTTCGGCCAGGTGCCCCGCCCCGACCCCTTCCAGGGCCTCGTCGCAGAGGCGGCGGTCCTCGTCGGTCGTCCGGGCCACCGGCCCCTGGTGCGGCAGGCGCCCCATGGCGACGATCTCGGCGACGGTGAAGTCGAATTCGGCGGCCGCGTCCTGCGGAAGCGCGGCCAGCAGGCGGGCGCCTGCCCGGGTGGAGAGGGTGTGGAGGTCCTCGCCGCCGATCCTGACGGCTCCGGCGGACGGGCGCAGAGCGCGGTAGACGCAGCGCAGCAGGGTGGATTTCCCACTGCCGTTGGGGCCGACCAGGCCGACGAGCTGTCCGTCGGCCGCGCCCAGGGTGACCTCGTCCACCAGGCGTGCGCCGGCGATGTCGACGCTGAGCGCTTCGATGTCGATCCGCATCAGATGCCTCCGAAGGAGTAGGAGCGCCGGCGCATGAGGAGGATGAAGCAGGGAACGCCGATGACCGCGGTGAGAACGCCCACCGGCAGTTCGGCCGGCGCCAGCACCAGGCGCGAGAGGATGTCGACCCAGATCAGCAGGACGGCTCCCGCGAGCGGTGCGACGGCCAGGAGTCTGCGGTGGTCCGCGCCGACGAGCATCCGTACGGCGTGCGGAACCATCAGGCCGACGAAACCGATCGCTCCGCTGACCGCGACGACCGCCCCGGTGACGGCGGCGGAGACGAGGAAGAGTTCCTTGCGCAGTCTCCCGGGATCGACCCCGAGTGCGGCGGCGGTCTCGTCGCCCATGGCGAGGGCGTTCAGGCGCCGCGCCGACCAGCCGAGGTGGGCGAGTCCGCCGAGCACCGCTCCGGCGGCGATCGGCACGGCGGCCCAGTTGGCCCCGCTCAGGCTGCCGAGGAGCCACATCATCGCGGAGCGGGCCGCTTCCCCGCGCTCGGCCGCGAACACCATGAAGGTGGTGACGGCGGAGAAGCCGTAGTACATCGCGGTCCCCGTCAGGACGAGCCGGAGCGGGGTCAGTCCGCGTTCGGTGCGGGCGACCGCGTACACGAGGAGCATGGCGAGGAGCGCGGAGAGGAACGCCGCCGTGGACAGGGCCCAGATGCCGAGCGCTCCCAGGGCCCCGAAGATGAGCACGGCGTTGGCGCCGACCGCCGCACCCGAGGAGATGCCCAGCACGAACGGGTCGGCGAGCGCGTTGCGCACCATGGCCTGGACGGCGACGCCGATGGCCGACAGGCCCGCCCCGACGACGGCGGCCAGTACGGCGCGTGGCAGGCGCAGTTCCCAGACGATGGTGTAGGCCGGGACCTCGTCGGCGCGGATGGCTCCGCCGGTCAGCCCCGCCCAGAGGTAGCGCAGGACCTCCGCCCAGGAGATCCCCGACGCCCCGAGTGCCGCTCCGCAGACGAGCGAGACGGGCAGGGCGAGGCAGAGGGCGGCGAGGAGGAGCGGCAGGGGTACGCGGCGAGGTGGAGCCGGGCCGGTGCCGACGCGCGAGGGGCGCGCCGGCTTGGCGGGTATGCGGTCGAGAGACGTGGCCACGGGCAGGTCGCTTTCGCCTCGGGCCGTGCGTCGCGCGAGGAGGAGCGGCCCCGGACGGCGGCCGTCCCGCGCAGCGCCCTTTTCGCAGTCCACGGCGAATGGTCAGGAGCCTTCTGTGCCGCGGGTGATCGGGCTCACGGAACCGGGGGCTCCGCCTACCGTTGCGGGTCAGCGCCGGATTTCGACCGGACTTCCCCCGTGGCGAGTCCGCAGCTTAGCGCGTGCGCCCGTCCCGCCCACGGGGAGGGCGAGGCCCGGTGGGACGTACGAAGCCGCCGGATCCCGCCGCGCGAACGGGCGCGGGAGGCAGGAGATCCGTCATCACCGTGTGCGGCAGGGAGGGGTTGGCGGCGGCCGCTTCGGCCGACCGTTCGTCGCTCCCCCTCACGAGGGCCGTGATGGCCTCCGGCGGAAGCGCCGGGTGCCCGGCGGCCTCGACGCGCGCCTCGTCGTCCTCCAGGCAGGCGAGGAGCGCCGGGGCCGTGGCGTTGGGGTGCCGGGCGATCGCCCGGAGCGCCTTCCGTGCGGGGGGCCGGTGCCGGGCCAGCTCGGCCAGCAGCGCGGGCGTCGCATCGGGGTTGGCCGCGATCGACGCGATGACCTGGACGCCGTGCCGGGCGGCCATGGTGCGGAGTTGCGGCTCCGTGAACCCGGGGTGCGGGGCGATGGACTTGACCACCTTGGCGTCGGGGTCGGCGGCCAGGGCGTCGCGGATCCCGGCGGGGAGGTCGCGTCGTTGCGCCACGAGCGTCCGCGCGGCCGCGTTCGGTGACCCGGCCAGCGCCTCGACCTCGACGGGGGAAGCGGAGGCTGTCCGCGGCGGCAGGGTGGCCCCGATCCTCGTACCGGCGGCCAGGCGGACGAGCACGTCGAGCGGGACGTCCGGGTGGTGTGCCAGCCCGCGCCGTACCTCGTGGCAGTCGTCGTCGGCGAGCGCGCGGATCAGTGTGTCGCCGATCGCGGGGTTCTCGGCCAGGTCGGCACGGACCCCGGGGTTGGGGTCGGCGGCGAGGGCCTCGTACACCTCGGAGGGCAGATCCCGGCGTGCCGCGAGCGCCCATCGCAGCAGCAGCGACGGGTGGTCGACGAAGCCGACGACGGCTTCGGCGGGGGTGGCGGGGTTGAGGAGCGCCGCCTGGAGCAGGTCGTGCGTCGTGGAGGTGTGCGTGCCGTCGCAGGAGGCTCCCGGCCGCAGGTCGCAGTCGAGGCGGGGGCAGTGCGGATCGTGGGCGAACGGCGGTGTCTCCCTGTCACAGACCAGGCAGTGCAGCGCGGCGGGCAGCCCGTCGCCGCTCACCAGGGCTCCCAGTGCGGACGGGGGCGTCGCTTCGTTGGCCGCTGCCGCGCGGCGCACCTCGGCGTACGGATGCGCCGCGAGCCGGGCGGCCACGTGCGCGGGGGCCCACTGGGCGATCTCCGCGACGACCCGTATATCGGTGTCCTTCGTCAGGGCCTCGACCACGTCGGGCGGGAGGTCCGGACAGGCGGCCAGCTTCTCCCGGTGTCCGACGACCGGATCGGCCGCGAGGAGACGCGCCCACGCGGCGGGCCCCGCGCCCGTGTCGAGGAGGGCGAGGGCCACGTCGGGCCGGGCGAGGGGGTCGACATCCGCGGCCGTCAGTAGTCCCCCGTACGCGAGCTGCACCGCGCTCTCCTCGACGCGCGCGGCCAGGGCGACGGCCTGGGCGTGGCTGAGGACGGCCCTGTCGGCGAGGTGGTGGGCGACCTCGGCGTCGGCGACGGCGATCAGCCGGTCGACCAGGGGGGACGGCAGGTTCACGTTCGCGGCGAGCCCGCACAGGAGGTGGTTCACGGAGAGCATCCTGCCGGGTCGGCGCCCGGTGGGCAGGTCGATTTCGCGTCGGTGCGGGCGCTCTCGGACAGGTGCCGGGGCCCTTCACGGAGTTCACCACGTGCAGCGCATTCACTACATCCATCGCGGAACGTGGCCGGCCAGCTGAAGCCGTCCCCGGCCGCCTCGTGCGCCGATTCCAGCCGCGAGATGAGGCCGGCGTACGCGCGGTCGTCCAGGGTGCCGTTCAGATCGCCGAGCAGCACCACGCGCTCGTTCCTCTCGGCGGCGACTGCTTGCCCCGCGACTGCGCGCCGGCGTCCCGCTGCCCCGTCGACAACCCTGCTCTGGGGTTCACGCGTACGGATCCCAGCTGAGCCACGACGAGCGTCCGCTCCGGGACCGTGCTCCTGGCGGTCGAGAACACCGGTGCGCAGCTCGCCCCCGAGCTGGTCTCGACGCTCACCGAACCCTTCCGGCGCGGCGCCGAACGCCTGCGTACCCACCGGACGGGGGTCGGTCTCGGCCTGGCCATCGTCGAGACCATCACCCGCGCACACGACGGGACGCTCACCCTCGCCCCGGGCCCCGCGGGCGGGCTGCGCGTCACGGTGGAGCTTCCCGCGGCCGCCGCGCACACCGACGGGTGAGCGACGGGTGAGCGACGGCGTCCGGGCGCCGTACGGCAGGATGGTGCCATGAGCGTAGTCAAGATCAATGTGCTGACCGTCCCCCAGGAACAACGCGAGACGCTGGAGAAGCGCTTCGCTTCCCGCGCCCATGCCGTGGAGAGCTCCGACGGATTCGAATGGTTCGAACTGCTCCGGCCCGTCGAGGGCACGGACGACTACCTCGTCTACACACGCTGGCGTGACGAGGCGTCCTTCCAGGCGTGGATGGAGGGGCCGATGAAGGCGGCCCATCAGGGCGGCGGCGACGCCGGGAGCGGCGAGCGCCCCAAGCCGGCGGCCAGCGGGTCCACCGTGTGGTCCTTCGAGGTCGTCCAGCAGGCCGCGCCGACCGGCGCGTAAACGGGCGGCGCGTATTACGGGCGGTGCGTAAACGGGCGGTGTGAAAGCGAGCGCGCTTCGGTGGGTGACCTGCCCGGTCCGGTCCGGCCCTTGAACGGCCCCTGACCGACCGGGCAGGTCTCCGCGGTCGGCCCGGACCCGGGACCTCAGCGGTCGGTCGGCGGCAGCCGGGCCAGGCCGGTGTCGAGCATGATGCGGTCGACGGTCCCGTCCAGGATGCTGTCGGGGCCGATCACCGTCTCCAGGCCGTCGGGCAGGACATCGCGGGGGCGGTACCAGTCCCGTAGCTGGTACTCGTCGACCTCGTCGGCGATCGGCTTGGTGGCGTGCCGGGCCAGGGTCTCGGCGAACGGGACGTCCAGGTAGTACCCGTGGGTGGGGCCCCGGTGGTCGGCGCGCAGCCGGGCGAGCATGTCGCTGTAGTGGTCGGCGTAGAGGATGCCTTCGACCACCACGTGGTAGCCGGCGTCCAGGGCGTAGCGGGCCGTCAGGTCGATCAGGCCGATGTTCGCCGCCCCCGGCCGGTCGCGTTCGCGCAGCACGGTGCGGCGGAGATTGTCCTGCCCGACCAGGGCCAGTCCGCGGCCGAACCTGTCGCGGAGACCGGACGCGACGCTCGACTTACCCGATGCGCTGTTGCCGCGCAGGACGATCAGCCGGGTCTCTTCAGTGCCCACTTTCACCAGCACCACGCTAGCCGTCGGTTGTCCGGCCCGGGAGTGAGAACGTCCCCCCAGCAGGTCACTCCCAGGGTGCACGCGGTCTCCTCCCGGCGGTTGATTCCCCGCGACCCACGCGTTTTTAAGATCATTCTTCGAGGAACGGACCGAGGGACCGGTGGAGCACGACATGACCCTGCTGGATGTACTGCTGGACGCGGTCCGTGAGGCTCCCGGGCAGGTCGTCGTGCATGTCCGCGGCGACGGAAGCGAGCTGACGGTCACGCTGCGCGAGCTGCTGGACGATTCCCTGCGGGTGGCCGGCGGCTTCCGGGAGGCGGGCGTCGCGCCCGGGACCTGTGTGCCGTTGCTCGCCGACCGCAGCGAGGACTTCCAGCCGATGTTCTGGGGCGCGGTGGCGGCCGGTCTCGTTCCGGTTCCGCTGGCTCCGGACTCCCGTCGGGTGCTGCCCGTCTGGGAGCACCTGGGACGGCCCCCCGTCGTCGTGGACGCGTCGACCGCGTCGTTGGCCGGTGAACTCCCCTCCGGTGTAAGCGCCTTGGCTCTGGACGCCCTGCGGGAGGGGCCGGTGTTGCGCGAACCGGCCGCCCCCGGGCCCGACGACGTCGCGTTCGTGCAGTTCTCCTCGGGAAGCACCGGCGCGCCCAAGGGGGTGGAGGTGACGCACGGTGCGGTCCTGGCCAACCTGGAGCAGATACGGGCCGGGGCGGCGCTCGGCGCCGAGGACGTGGTGGTCAGCTGGATGCCGTACTTCCACGACATGGGGCTCATCGGCACGCACCTCGCTCCGCTGGCCGCCCGGGCCAGGCAGGTCAAGATCGGTCCACTGTCGTTCGCCAAGCGGCCCCGGGTCTGGTTCGAGGTGGCGGCCCGGCACCGGGCCACGGTGCTGTCTGCGGCCAACTTCGCCCTGGCACTCGCCGTACGCCGTGTTCCCGACGAGGTCCTGGCCGAGCTCGACCTCTCGGCCGTCAGGCTGGTCCTGGTCGGGGCGGAGCCGATCGCGCCCGCGGTGTGGCGTGACTTCGCCCTCAAGACGCGGCCGGCCGGGCTGGATCCGGCGGCCGCCCAGCCGGTCTACGGCCTGGCGGAGGCGACGCTGGCGGTGACCTTCCCGCCGCCGGGGGAGGTGGCCGAACCGCTGGTCCTGGACCGGGCTTCGTTGAGCGACGGAGTGGCGGTGGACGCCGAACCGGGCGAGGAAGCCCTCGAGTTGATGGATGTCGGGCGACCGGTGGCGGGCTGCGCCGTGCGCATCGTCGACGACGCGGACGAAGTCCTCGGGGACCGGCGCGTCGGGCACATCATGGTGAGCGGCCCCCAACTGGCCCGTGGCTACCACGGCCTGCCCGGTGTGAGCGCCGAGATGTTCGCCGAAGGGTGGCTGCGCACCGGTGATCTCGGGTTCCTGCGGGACGGTCGGCTGTGCGTCACGGGGCGGCACAAGGACGTGCTGTTCCTCAACGGCCGCACCTTCCACGCCACGGACATGGAAGCGGTCGCGGCGGCGACACCGGGGCTGCCTTCCGGTACTCCGGCGGTGGTCGGTTCGACCGACCCGGCCACCGGTGCGGAGCGGGTCGTGGTGTTCGTCCCCTGGGCGCGGCCCCCGCGCGATGCGGCGCAGGTACTCGAACGCGTAGCGGCCCGGGTGCGCGAGGCGCTGCTCCACGACGATGTGCGGGTGCTGGCCGTGCCGCCGGGGGCGTTCCCCCGTACGACGAGTGGCAAGCTGCAGCGTCGGAGGCTGCGGGAGCGGTTCGAGGCGGGTGCGTTCGGGTCCGGTTCTGTCGGGTCCGTTACTGCCGGGATCGGTTCTGTCGGGCCCGGTGCGTTCGGGACCGGTGAGCGGCCGGCGGCGGAGGCGCCCCGGGCCCGGGCGGAGATCGTCGAGGCCGTCCGGGAGGTGTGGGCGCGGGTGCTGGGCCTGCCCGCCGAGTCGATCGGAGCACACGAGCCGTTCGGGAGCCTCGGAGGTACGTCGCTCAAGGCGATGGAGGTCCTGGTGGCTTTGGAGGACGCCTTCGGTGTGACGCTGCCGCCCGCGGTCATCCGCGACCACGGCACGGTGGCCGCCCTCGCCGGTCACCTTCTGACGGTGGCCCCCGGTCCGGCGTCGCCCCCGGAAGCCGTGGGAAGTCCCGCGCCACGGACCGGAGCGACGGCCGGGGCGGACCGGGCCGGTCCCGCCACGGCCACCTCCACCGGTGCCTCCGCCTCCGTCTCTGCGGCCGTCATCGGGATGGCGTGCCGCTTCCCCGGCGCCGATACGCCCGAGGCCTTCTGGGACCTGCTCATCGACGGGTACGACGCCGTCACCCCCGTACCGCACGGGCGTTGGTACGAAGGCCCCCGCGACCGGCGGGCCGCTCCCCGGGAGCGTTGGGCGGCGCTGCTGGAGGACCCGGCCGCCTTCGACGCCGGCTGCTTCGGCATCGGCGAGGACGAGGCGCGCGCCCTCGATCCGCAGGCGCGGCTCTTCCTGGAACTCGCGCACGAGGCACTCGAACGCGCCGGATACGCGGGGCCCCGCCGACGCGGCCGTAGGATCGGCGTGTTCGCGGCGGTCGGGGACAGCGGCTACCGGGAGGTCCTGGACCGGGCCTCGGCCGACGGCTCCCCGCTGCCCACCGCCCTCACCGGAAACCTGCCCGCCCTCATCGCCGCCCGGGTCTCGCAGAGCCTCGACCTCGACGGGCCCGCACTCGCCGTGGACACCGCCTGCTCGTCGGGTCTGGTGGCCCTGCATCTGGCCCGGCGCAGCCTCCTGGACGGCGAGTGCGACCTCGCCGTCGTCGGCGGGGTCAACCTCCATCTGACCTCGATGCCGCATCGGCTGCTCGAAGAGGCACAGGCGCTGTCACCCACGGGACGCAGCCGCGCCTTCAGCGCCGACGCGGACGGCTTCGTACCCGGCGAGGGCGGCGCGGCGATCGTCCTGACGCGTCTCGACGCGGCCCGGCTCGCGGACGATCCGGTGCTCGCACTGGTCCGGGGCACGGCCGTCAACAACGACGGCCGGTCGATGAGCCTCATGGCGCCCAACCCGTTGCGGCAGCGGGAGGTCATCAGCCGGGCGTACGAGGCGGCCGGCATCGATCCCGCCGCGGTGACCTACGTGGAGGCCCACGGAACCGGTACGGCTGTCGGAGACCCGATCGAGCTGCGGTCGCTGACCCACGCCTTTCCCGAACGGCCTGATGGCGAGGCACGGTTGCTCGGTTCGGTGAAGACGAACATCGGGCATCTGCTGAACGCCGCCGCGCTGCCCGCGCTGGTGAAGGTCGTACTGGCCCTGGGCCACCGCAGGCTCCCGCCGTCGCTGCACCACTCCCCGGCCGCGCCGGGCCTCGTGCACGCCGGCTTCTCCGTGGTGGCCGAGGCCCGGGACTGGACGTCCACCGGCCCCCGCGTGGCGGGCATCAACGCGTTCGGCTTCGGCGGCACCAACGCCCACGCCGTACTCGAACAGGCCCCGCCCCCGCCGTCGTCGACCATCGCGCGCGAAGTCGCCGTCGAAGGGCCTCATTTGCTGACGCTCTCGGCGCACAGTGCGGGCGCACTCCGGGACGCGGCGGACCGGCTCGCCGCGCATCTGGAAAGTCGTCCGCAGCTGCGCGAGGGCGACGTCTGCAGGACCGCGAGCACGTCCCGGGACGAGGGGCCCCACCGGCTCGCCGTCGTCGCGGACGGTGATCTACGGGAACAGCTCGCCGCCGCCGTCGCCGGGACAGGCCATGCGGGGACGACGGGCGATGCGGGGAAGACGGGCAGTACGGGGACGACGGGCGGAACGGAGACGACGGGCGATGCAGGCGGGCGCGTCGGCAGCCTGGTCCGTTCCCGGCCGCGTGTGGCCTTCCTGTTCCCCGGACAGGGCGCGCAGTTCCCCGGCCAGGACCGGGCGTTGTACCGGACGGCCTCAGTCTTCCGGGAGACGTTCGACGAGGCGTCCGCGCTGCTGGGCCCCGTGTGCGGGCGGCCTCTGCGGGACTGGGGGCTGGACCCTGAGGTGGATCCGGCCGCGCAGGCCGTGACCGAGCTGGCACAGCCGCTCCTCGTCGCCTCGGGAGTGGCGCTCGCCCGCCAACTGCGTACCTGGGGCGTGGAGCCCGACGCGGTCGCCGGGCACAGCGTCGGGGAGATCACAGCCGCCTGTGTCAGCGGGATGCTGACCCTCCGGGAGGCGGTGCGGTTCGCGGCCGAACGCGGCCGTCTCATGGGCGCGTTCACCGAGCCCGGAGCGATGATCGCCGTCCGCGGCGGTGAGGACGCGGTCGCCACTGCGGTGGCGGAGTCCGCAGGGGACCTCGCCGTGGCGGCGTACAACGGTCCCGGGCTCCAGGTCCTCTCCGGAAGCGGCTCCGCCGTGGAACGCGCCACACTCGCCCTCGACGCCCAGGGCATCCCCACCCGTCGTCTCCGGGTCTCGCGGGGCTTCCACTCACCGCTCATGCGTCCGGTCGCCGACCGGCTCGCCGCCGCGGCCCACGCGCTGACTCCGCAGGCCCCGTCCGTCCCCCTGATGAGCACCGTCACCGGCGATTGGCAACCCGTCCTCGACCCGGAGTACCTGCGCGGCCATGCCGAGCGCCCGGTGCTGTTCGGGGCGGCCGTGGAGCGTCTCGCCCGGGAGGGGTACGACACCTTCGTCGAGGTCGGCCACGGCGCGACGCTGTCGGGTGCGGCCCGCGCGGCGGCGACGGTGGCTCGCGCTTTTGATGACTCCGGCGCGTACGGCACCTCCAGTACGTCCGGCACCTCCGGTACGTCAGGTGCGTCCAGTACGTCAGGTGCATCCGGCACGTCTGGTACGTCCGGCGCGTCCGGTACGTCCGGTGCGTCCGGTGCGTCCGGTGCCGGCGTCACGGTGGTGTGCGCCCTGCCGGGGCGTTCCACCGGCCGAACAGATGCCGCACCGCTGCCCGTTGACGGTCACGGCGGACGCCGGACCCTTCTGGAGACGATCGGCCGGCTGTGGTCGCTCGGCGTGCCGCTGGACCGGGCCGCGCTCGACGCGGGCCACCATCGGATTCCCTTGCCCACCTATCCCTTCCAGCGCAGCCGGTACTGGGCCGATCCGCCCGCGAGCCCGCTCCTGCACCGGGTCCGGTGGGAGGACGCCGCCCCGCCCGGAAGGGCGGCAGGGGCCGTGCGTTCGGTGCTGCTGACCGGACCCGACCCCGCGTCCGTCGACCGGCTCGCCTCGCAGCTCGCCGCCGCGGGAATCCGCAGGTACGAAGCGGGCGACGGGCGGCCGGACGCCGTGGTCCTGGTGGCCGGGCCCGCTCCCGTCCAGAACACCGTCGACGCACTCGGCCGGGCCCAGGACGCCGCGCTGGCCGCCTTCGGCGAGGCCCTCGCACGGTTCGACGAAACCCATGCGGGCCGGCTGCTGGTGGTGACCGAGGACGTGCATGCCACGGGTGCCGTACGGGAAGCACCTCGGCCCGCCCATGCCGTCCTCGGCGGACTTCTGCTGGCTCTTCCGCAGGAGACCCCGCGTGCTTCGGTCACCGCCGTGGACCTCTGCTCGCTGGACTCCCCCTCCCAGCATCTGACGGCCGTGGTGACCGAGCTGGAGTCGGGCGGCAGCGCTCCGGGCAGCGCCGACACCGTCGCCTGGCGCGCGGGACGTCGGCTCGCTCGCCGCTTCGCGCCGCTCACGGGCGGCACCACGACACCGGCCGAGGCGACACGGTCACCGCTGCCGCCCGACGGCACCTTCCTCACCACCGGGGGCGCCGGCGGAATCGGCGCCGCGCTCGCCCGGGACCTCGCCGGCCGGGGCCGCCCGACCCTCGTGCTCACCGGGCGCTCCCCCGGGCTTCCGGTGGGCCTGGCCGAGGAACTCCGCTCGCTGGGCGCCACCGTCGACTACCGCGTGGCCGACGTCTCGGTGGAGCGGGATGTCGATGCGCTCCTCACCGGGCTGCCCCGCCTCGACGCCCTCTTCCATGCCGCGGGTGTCGTACGACCCGGCACCCTGCGCAACAGGCGCGCGGAGGAGACGGCGGACGCCTTGGCCGCGAAGACGCGGGGCAGTCTGCTGCTCTCGCTCGCCCTGCACCGGCACGGACTCGACCCGGCGGTACGCATCGCGTTCTCCTCCGTGAGCGCCGTGCTGCCCGGCCTTGCGGGCGCCCTGGGCGACTACGCTGGCGCCAACGCCTTCCTCGACGCGTTCGCCGCGTCGGAACGGTACGCGGGCAGGCCCTGGCAGTCCGTGAACCTCACGGCGCTGGCCGGTACGGGCATGGCAGCGGCCTTCGGCTCCGGGGCGGGAGAGGGCTCCCCCAGCGTGCTGAGCGGCGGAAGCCGACCGGTCGACCTCGCTTCCGCGCTGGCCGCGCTCCGTACGGCATGCGGCGTCGACGCACCGCAGCTGCTGCTCGCCGACCTGACGCCGTCCCCGCGGCCCGCGCCCGTGGCGTCCCCGACCGCGATGGCGCAAGCCACGGGAACCGAAACGGAAGCAGAAGCGGAACCGGATTCGACGACCTCGGACGAGGCGCCCCGCACCGGCGCCGATATGAACCCGCGGACACGCGAAGGGAATCAACGCCCTGCCGAGACCGCGGCGTTGCTTCGGCGACTCCTGGCCTCCGCGCTGCGTCTGCCCGCCGGCACCGTCCCCGACGACGAGCCGTTCCTGAACCTCGGCCTCGACTCGCTCGCCGCCGTCGACCTCGTCCGCCGGCTCGAACGGGAGCTGGGCAGGAACCTGCCCGCCACGCTCTTCTTCGAGTACCGGACCGTCGCCGAACTGGCCGAGCACCTCGACACCACGCCTTCCCTCGCCCCGCAGTCCGCCCCACCCGGTCCGCCCCCCGTGCCGGAGGGGGTCTCCTTCCCGCTCACCCCCGTCCAACTGGCCCTGCACACCAGCAGTCGCCTCCACCCGGACGTGCCGGCCCGCGGTTACGTCCGCCAGACCGTCCGGGGGCCCCTGGACGCCCAGCTCCTGGGCCAGGCGCTCGCCGCGCTCGCCGACCGGCACACCATGCTGCGAATCCGGATCGGCAGCACCGACAGCACCGACAGCACAACAGAGGACGGGATCGGCTCGGCGGCGACGGCGCAGTACGTCGCTCCGCCCTCCGACCTGTCCGCCTGGTACGAGGTCCGCGAGCTGCCCGGCCGCGTCGAGGAGCTGGAAACAGCCCTGTGCAACCGGCCGTTCGACCTGTCCGCCGAACCTCCCGTGCGCGCGGTCCTCGCCCGCGAGAGTCCGGAGCTGTCCCATCTGATACTGGTGATCCACCACGCGGCCGGTGACGGATACAGCCTCAACGTCCTCGCCGGAGAACTCTGGTCGCTCTACACCGCCTTCGCCCACGGGGACACCCCGGCGCTTCCCGCGCTCGGCACCGACTTCGCTCGGTACGCGGCCGCCGCCGACGACGAGCGCGCCTCCACGGACGGCGTGAGGGATCTCGCCGCCGACCGGCGGTACTGGTCGGAGCGGCTGGCCTCCCGCGGCGGTCCGCTGTGCCTGCCGTACGACGGTGATCCGTCGGACCTTCCGGCAGCTCCCCTGACCACGCATCAAAGTGCCCTCGACGCGGCGCTGACCGCCGAGTTGGAGAAGCGGGCCACGGGCCACGGGGTGAGCCTGTTCCACCTGCTGCTCGCGGTGCACGTGCGCTGTCTGGCCCGGTGGAGCGGACAGCGGGACGTCGCGGTGAACGTCGCCCGTGCGCGGCGGGACGACCGCCTGGCGGGTCTGGACCGGCTCGTGGGGCCGCTCGCCGACACGCTTCCCCTGATGTGCTCCACCGAGCCGGAGGAGTCGGTGGAGGCCCTGGCCGAGCGGCTGGCAGGGATCTGGCTGGAGAGCGAGCAGCATGCCGGCCTCACCAGTCTGGATCTGGCCCGGCTACTGCCGGCGGACCCGCCCGGCACCGGGCCCCGGACGGTGAGCCCGGCCGGCTTCAGCTTCTCGCGCTTCCCCGCCGCTCTGGACGAGCGTTGTCCGGTGAGCGTGCGGCCGTCCGCCGCCGGCACGGCCACCGCCGCGACCCGCCTGAGCCTGCTGTGCTGGCAGGACGAGACGGTCCTGCGCTTCTCGTGGAACTTCCCCGTCCGGCTCTTCGCCCCGGAGACGGTGGCCCGCCTGGACCGTGAATTCCGCGACGAGTTGGCCGCTCTGGCCGGGCCCCGGCCCGACGCCCCCGCCCGGCGTCCGGCCACTGCCGGGACCGAGCCCGGAAGCGGAACCCGAACCCGGACAGATCCCGGAAGCGGAACCCGAGCACGAACCCGGAGCGAAGCCGGAAGCGGAACCCGAACCGGAACCGGCCGTCCCGAGTCCGCCACACTCGTGCGTCGACTCGTCGAGCGGTTCCGGGCCACACCGGACGCGGTCGCCGTCGACACAGGCGCCGCCACCTTGACGTACTCCGAACTCGACCGCGCCTCCCAAGCCCTCGCGGCCTCGCTCCTGGCGCGTGGCGTCACGCCGGGAAGCCTCGTCGGGCTCCTGACCGAACCCGGTGCCGACACCGTCGTCTCGGTCGTCGCAGCACTGCGCGCCGGGGCGGGGTGGGTTCCACTGGACGCAGGCCACCCGACCGCGCGCCTGGTGGACCAGCTCACGCGCTCGGGGGCCCGTACGGTGCTCTGTCACGCCGCGACCCGGGCGGTGGGGGAAACGCTCGGCGATGTCACCCTGGTGCCCGTCGATGCTTCGGCTTCGAAGCTCCGGACGGATTCCGTCCGCTCCGGGAACGGAGTGCCCGCGTCCGACTGCCCGGCCGACGCCGACACCTACGCCACCGCCGAGGCCGACGGCATCGCGTACGTGATCTTCACTTCCGGGTCCACCGGCCGGCCCAAGGCCGTGCCCATCACCCACCGGTCGATGGAGAACTACCTCGACTGGGCGATCGACACCTTCGGATACGACGAACACGACCGGCTGGCCCAGACCGCGTCGCCCTGCTTCGACGCCTCCGTCCGCCAGCTCCTCGCGCCGCTGCTCGTCGGCGCCACCGTGGTCACGGTGGACTGGGACCTGTTGCGCGATCCCGACCGGCTGCTGACCCACGTCGAACGCCACCGGATCACCGTATGGAGCTCCGTCCCCACGCTCTGGGAGCAACTCCTCGGCGCCTCCGAGCAACGGGTACGGAACGGCGCACCGCTGCCGGATCTGTCGGCGCTGCGGTGGATCCATGTCGGCGGCGAGGCCCTGTCACCCGCCCACGTGCGCCGCTGGTTCGACCTCTTCGGCGACGGTCAGCGCATCGCCAACCTGTACGGCCCCACCGAGGCCACCATCAACACGAGCTGCCACATCATCCACGACCGGCCCGACGACCGGGTGCGGCGGCTGCCCATCGGCCGCCCTGTGTCGGGTACGGAGGTGGAGGTCATCGGTCCCGACGGGGAGCCGCGGCGGCCCGGCGAGGCCGGCGAACTCCTCATCTCCGGCATCGGCCTGACCCCGGGCTACCTCGGCGAACCGGCCCTGACCGAGGCCGCGTTCACGGTGTGGCGCGGGCGGCGCTGGTACCGCAGCGGCGACCGGGTGCGGTGTTCCGAGGACGGCACCCTGGAATTCCTCGGGCGGCTGGACGATCAGGTGAAGATCCGGGGCAACCGGGTCGAGCCGGGCGAGGTCGAAGCAGTCCTCCAGGCCCATCCCGACGTCACCCACGCCGTCGTCCTCGCCCAGGACGGACGCCTCACCGCCTTCGTGACCCCCGGGTCCGGATCATCCGAACCATTCGCATCAGCCGGATCGTCCGGGGCATCCGAGGTGGACGCCGTGGCCCTGCGGCGACATCTGGCCGCGTCGCTGCCCGCATACATGCTTCCGTCGCGGATCACCCGTGTCGACACGATGCCGCTCACGGGCACGGGCAAGATCGACCGTCGTGCGCTGGCGGCCCTCCCGGAAGCAACCGCGACCGTCCCGCCCACGGCGAGCACGGACACGGACAGCGGCACCGGATTCGCCGCCGCCCGTACGGTCGTCGCCCTGACGCCACCCCGTACAGCACCCCGCACGCCGACCGAGATCCGGCTCGCCGCCATCTGGTCCGCCCTGCTCCGATGCGACGACGTGTCCCGCGAGGACGACTTCTTCACCCTGGGCGGTGATTCCCTGCTCGTGCTGGAGGTGTTCGCCCGGCTGGAGAAGCAGGGCGGGCCGCTGCCCCGGCCGACCGTCATCTACCGCAACCGCACGCTCGCGGCCCTCGCCTCCGCCGTGGACGCCGCCGCTGAAGCCGTCGTTCACGAAGCCGTGGACACCGCCGCCGGCGAGCCCGCTGCCGCCTCGACCGGCGCGTTCGACCGAGGAGGCGACGACGTGGCCGGCCGCCCCGCGACGCTCGAACCGGGGGTCGCTCCCCCGCCCTTCCCTCTCACTCCCACCCAGCGCGGCTTCCTCCTCGCCGAGGCCATCGCTCCGGGCGCGACATCGTCCTGGCTCAGCCGGTTGCGGCTGCACGGCCGCCTCGACACCGCCCGCTTCCAGCGCGCGGTGGACACGCTCGTCGAACGCCACCCGATGCTGCGCACCGTCTTCCCCGCCGGGGCGCGCCCCGCCGTCCAGCAGGAGCTGCCGTCCTCGCTGCGCCTGCCGGTCGACTTCGAGACCCTCACCGAGCCGGGCCAGGTGGAGGAGCGGGTCGCCGCCGAGCGGGCGCGCCGATTCGAGCCTTGGGCCTGGCCCCTGCTGCGCCTGCGGGTGCTCAGCGTCTCACCGGACGAGCACGTCCTGGTGGCGCACGCCCACCACATCATCGGTGACGGCTACAGCGCGGCGCTCCTGGTACGGGAGTTGACGACCGTGTACGATGCCCTGCCCCACGGCGAGGAAGCGGTTCCGCCCCCGCTCCGCAGCACTTTCCGCGACCACGCCGTACGACTCGCGGAGCGCACGGGAACCCCCGCTTCCGCCGCCCCGGCTCGCGGCGACCGATGGGCGCGGCTGAGTGCGCCCTACCGGCCGCCTGTACTCTCCGCCGTTACCAGCACCCGTACTTCTCCGGGCGCCGCGGCGAACCCGCTCTTCCACACGCACGGGTTCACCGTCGACGCCGATCAGGTGGCGGCGCTGCGCAGGCTCGCGGCGCGCACCGGATCCACCCTCCACGCCGCCGTGCTCACCGCCTACTACCGGGCGCTCACCGCGGCCACCGGCCGGGCGGATCTGGTGCTCGGTCTCGCGGTGAGCGGCCGGGACCACGCCCTGCCCGACGCACACCGGGTGTTCGGCCCCTTCGCCACGGCTGTCCCCCTGCGGCCGGCAGGTCCGGGGGACGGGCGGTCCGACGAGGCAGGCTTCGAGGACGATCTGCGGCGTCTGGCTTCCGAGGCCGCCGAGGCGCGGACGTACGAGGGGGCCGTGCCGCCGCTGCCCAGCGGGCTGCCTCTGGCCTCCCAGTTCTTCTTCACCTATCTGGACTTCTCCGCCCTGGGCCCGGAGAGCGGCAGGACGCTGACGGTCACCCGGGACGACGGCGACAGCGTGTACACGCTGCCTCCGGCCGGTACGGATGTGTTCCTGGCCGCCGGTCCGGAGGGCGGGCGGCTGCGGATCACCGTACGCGCGGCGGCGTCGGCGTTCACCCCCCAGGCGCTGGTCGCCTTCGCGGACACCGTACGTGACGGCCTGGCGGACGCGGCGGCCTCTGCCGTGCCCAGCCACGGCCGCCTCGAAAAGCCGGACCTCACCGGCCTCCTCGACGAGCCGGACCGGACCGGCCGGGACCACCGCATCGAACGGATGGACGCCGCGCTCATCGGCTATCTGCCGTCCCCGGCCGACCTCTCCCGACTGGCGGGCCTGCCGGAGGCGGCGCTGCCGCGCGAGGAGTTGCGGAGCCTGCTGTTCCCCGGCGAGCGGCCGCGGCTCCTGGAGACGCTGCGTACGCCGCTGGGCCGTTCCGGCTTCGTCTGCGTCCCGCTGTTCGCCGACGAACTCGCCCCCGGCGACGCTCTGCTCGGGCACACCACGCGCGGGGTGGAGCTGGCCTCGTCCCTCGGTGCGCGGGCCGTGTCCCTCGCGGGCATGATCCCCTCGCTCACCGGTTACGGCTTCGACGTCCTGCGGGTCGTCGGCACGGCGGCGGGCACGGCTCCCGCCGTCCCCGCCATCACCACCGGTCATGCGGCGACCGTCGTGTCCGTCGTCAGGACCGTGCACGCGGCTCTCGACGCGACGGGGCGGCAACTGGACTCCCTCACCGTCGCGTTCGTGGGGCTCGGCTCGATCGGCTGCTCCTCGCTGGAGTTGCTGCTCACCCTGGCCCGGCGGCCCCCCGCGCGGCTGCTGCTCTGTGACGTACCGGGCAGCGGGCCCCGCCTCAAGGAACTGGCCGAAGACCTCCTGGATCGCCGTCTCGCCGAGGTCGTGGAGGTGGTCGAAACCGACCGGGGGCTGCCCGACGCCGTGTACGGGGCCCACCTGATCGTGGCGGCGGTCAGCGGGGGCGGGGCACTCCTGGACGTGGACCGTCTCGCACCGGGGACGACGGTGGTCGACGACTCGTTCCCGCACTGCTTCGACACGTCCCGCGCCTTCGCCCGGATGGAGCGGGCGAAGGACGTCCTGATCGTCGGCGGCGGACTGCTGAGCGCCGGGCCCGCCCGGCGGGAGGTGGCCGAGGGGCTGCCGGCCGCCGCGGTGGCCGGCTACCTGGCGCAGCCGATGGTGGCGGACACCATCGCGTCCTGCCGACTGGAGTCCCTGCTCCACGCGTCGGGGGCCGGTGTGCCGCTCGTCCGCGGTCCGGTCGACGCGGCCACCGGCCTGGCCTACTGGGAAGCGGCGGAGGCGACCGGCATCCGCGCCGCGCCCCTCCACCTCCTCACCCGCACCATCGGCCAGGGGACGATCGACGGCGTTGTCAGTGGTGGGGATTAAGTTCGTTGATGTCCCGCCGCGAGGGCGTGGACGTCCCCTTTCGCATGCATGGGAGTTGGCGCGTTGTCGGTCTGGGAGCAGTCGAGTACCGCGCGGGTGACGGCGCCCGCGCGCCCGCGGAAACTGGCCAAGGTGCCGTTCGTCGAACTGGCCGACGGACGGTTGCAAGGAGTCGTCTCCAGCGGGTCGGACATCGGGCGGGTGTACGTGTCGTCGGTGGCGGCGCGGACGTACGCGTTCTCGTGCAGCACCAACAACAACCGGCCCTGCGGCGGTGCGCGCGGCATGTTCTGCAAGCACATCCAGGCACTCGTCGGCGAGGCGGTGCTGCAGTACGGGGCGGAGCGCGTCGCCCGTTATCTCGCGGTGGACCCTCCGGACGGGGAGCCCGACGCGCAGTCCCTCACCGCCGCCATGACCGCGACACGGCCGGTGAAGGGCGACTCCGCGGCGGCCGCCCAGGTGTTCAGCCGGTTCCTGCGGCACCTGGCCTATCTCGAACTGGTCCCGGTCACTTTTCCGTTGCCCGAGATGCAGTGGTTCCCGTCGACGCGGGCGGTGGCCTGATGCGCGGTGACCTGCTGTCCGATCCGGTCGAGGGGCTCGACGAGACGCTCGCCGTCGTGGACGCCTTCGACGGGGTGCTGGTGGCCGGTCTGCTGCGGCCGGGGCCCGCCCAGGCGGCCGCGGTCGCCGGGCTCGCCGACGCCGTGGCCGGCACCCCGCTGGCCGTACGGGTCGCGGAGGCGGCGGGCCGGGTGACGGCCGGGGCCGCCGGGGAGGACGACTTCGTGGCACTCGCCGCCGCCCGCAGTGCGCTGCTCGGCTCCGTGCACGACGCGTTGGCGCTGCGCATCGACGAGGCTGTCGGCAGGCCGGGCCCCGAGGAGATGCCCGCTCCCGCCGCCGGTCCGGAGCAGGGAACGAACCTGCTCGCGGCGGCCCGCAGCTGGCTCTGCGACCTCGCGCGCAGCGGCTGGCGGGGCATCGACCACGAGCTGGTCGCCGGGGCGGCGCCGGTGGTCTCCGCGATGCTGCCCGATCCGGGGCTGCGGCGTCGGGCGACGCTGCTCGACGGATTCGCCGCCGAGCTCGCCGCCTCCTGTCCGGGGGCGACCCTGGAGCGCGTGCCGGTGCGCCGCTGGGCCGATCTCTGGTCGCGCGCCCTGCTGTTGACGGTGCCCGGCTCCGCCGGGGAGCGGACCGCCGACGCGGTGACCGGCCGCCTGTTGCCCCTCGGCGTCGATGTGCAGGAGCACGCGACGGCCGTACAGGCCCAGGTCCACGCCGTGTTCGAGCCGGCGGACGGGGGCGCGCCCCGTCTGGTGCGCGCCGGGGTGTCGGCGCCGAAGCCCGACACGGTCGTCGGGGCGGGCCTGTGGCAGTTGCTGCGTCCCCACATGTCCCTGCTCGGCGCCGTGAGCGAGGGCCGCTCGATGGAGCTGGACGCGATGCCGGTGACCGTCGAGGGGGATCTGGTCTGGGACGACGAACGAGCCCGCCCGGGTGAGCCCGCCGACGCCTTCGCCACGGCGCGCGTGATGCTGTCGGCCGCGACGGCCGCCCGTATCGCGCCGCTGGACCGGCACCCCGTCCGGATCGCCGTTCCGGTGCTGCTGGAGGGGTACACGACCAGGAGCGAGGAGGGACGCCTCGCGTTCGATCTCGCCGGGCTGACCGTGGCCGTCGACACCGACCGGATGCCCGCCGCCGGTCCGCTGACGCCCGAGGCGGTCGCCGCCTCCGGTGCCTGTGTCGGGCTGCTGCGCTGGGATGCCGGGGAGTTCCTCCTCCAGCCGCTCGCGGTCGAGGCGACCGTGCGGAAGAAGACCGTCGCCGTGCACGCCGGGGCGTGGGCGGGCGGCACCACGGACAAGGCCGGTGTCCGGGCGGAGAAGGCCGCCACCGACGCCGTCGCCGTGCTGCGCGAACGCGCGGGAAGGCTGTTGCGGAAATGACCGAGGATCTCACCCGGCCGTCGCCGGGCCCCGAAGTCCCGTCCCCGGCCGGGCCCGACCCGTACGAGAACCGCCGTCAGGTGCTGTACTGGCGGCTCCTGGCCCGTCTCTTCGACGGTGAGGAGCAGCCCGCGCTGGAGTCGGCGAGTCTGGGAGTGGTCGAGGACGTCGGGCTGCCGTCCGCGCTGCTGGATCCCGGGACCTCGGTCGACTCGGTCGTGCAGCGCCATCCGGAGCTGGCCGCCGAGTTCGACGGGCTGATGACGCCGGACGACGATGCGGACGGCTCCCGTGACCGGGCGGCGGAGGTTCGGCGTGCCGCGCTGGTGTCGAAAGTGCTGCTGAATGTCTTCGCGACCGGTTCGAGCGCGGTGACCGCCGAGCAGTTGGCGCGCTGGCAGTCCGACGCGGGCTGGCTGGAGCGTGCGCTGGGCTGCCCGCCGGGCGGGCTCCTCGGCGGGCGGGCGGCGGGCGCGGGCCTGGACGCCGGCGGTCTCGGGCCCGAGCTGGCGGCGATCGAGGGCGACCTCGTGGGGCGCATGCGGCTGCGGGAGGTGCTGGCCGATCCGGCGCTGGCGGCGCGGCTGACGCCCAGCATGTCGCTGATCGAGCAGTTGCTGCGCGACAAGGGCAATCTGTCGGGGGTGGCCCTCGCCAACGCCAAGTCGCTCATCCGCCGTTACGTGGACGAGGTGGCCGAGGTGCTGCGTACGCAGGTGGAGAAGGCCACCGTGGGCGAGCTGGACCGTTCGGTGCCGCCCAAGCGCGTCTTCCGCAACCTCGACCTGGACCGCACGATCTGGAAGAACCTCACCAACTGGAGCCCGGAGGAGGAGCGGCTGTATGTGGACCGCCTCTACTACCGGCACACCGTGCGCAGGACGACGCCGCAGCGGCTGATCGTCGTGGTGGACCAGTCCGGTTCGATGGTCGACTCGATGGTGAACTGCACGATTCTGGCCTCGATCTTCGCCGGGCTGCCGAAGGTGGACGTTCATCTCATCGCCTACGACACCCGGTCGATCGATCTCACGCCGTGGGTGCACGACCCGTTCGACGTGCTGTTGCGCACGAATCTGGGCGGTGGGAACGACGGTCCCGTCGCGATGGCGATGGCCCGCCCGAAGATAGCCGAGCCGAAGAACACCGTCATGGTGTGGATCTCGGACTTCTACGAGTTCGACCGCTCCCAGCCGCTGTTCGAGGGCATCGAGGCCGTGCACCGCTCCGGGGTGAAGTTCATCCCTGTCGGCTCGGTGACGAGCTCCGGGCGGCAGGAGGTCAACCCGTGGTTCCGGGAGCGGTTCAAGGCCCTGGGCACACCCGTGGTCTCCGGGCACATGAACAAGCTCGTGCACGAGCTCAAGTCGCTCCTCACCTAGGCGCTGCGGGGCGTGGCCACCACCCGTTGTCGCGCGGCCTCCCCTCCCTCCCCCTTTCAGGCCCTCTCCCCCTTCTCACTTTCCCGCCTGTTCAGAAAGGCCTTCCGATGTCCGACGTGTTGCGTGCCCCCGCCGAGACCAAGTACGCCGAGGAGCTCGACTGGCTGGAGTCGATCGACGACAGCCCCAAGCCGTTCTCGTGGCGGCTTTCCCCGAAGATGGTCCGGCTGTTCGTCCTCGGGTCCGAACGCGCCGACGGCCTGGACCGGGAGATCTCGCAGAAGTGGTTCGGCGACCGCAGCTTCGTGGAGCGCTCGATCGTCACCCTCGCCTCCGACCGGGGTCTGCTGCTGATCGGAGACCCCGGCACCGGCAAGAGCTGGCTGGCCGAGCTGCTGTCCGCCGCGATCTCCCGCAACTCCACGCTGGTGGTGCAGGGTACGGCCGGTACGACCGAGGACCACATCAAGTACGCGTGGAACGTGTCCATGGTCATCGCCAAGGGGCAGTCGCGTGAGTCGATGATCCCCTCACCCATCATGACCGCGATGGAGACGGGCACCATCGGCCGCTTCGAGGAACTGACCCGTTCCACCAGCGACGTCCAGGACGCGCTGATCTCGATCCTCTCGGAGAAGTACATCTCCGTCCCCGAGCTGCAGAGCGACGGCGCGGACGCGGGTGACAACATCGTCTTCGCCAAGCCCGGTTTCTCGATCATCGCGACCGCCAACAGCCGTGACCGGGGCGTCAACGACCTCTCGTCCGCGCTGAAGCGCCGCTTCAACTTCGTGCGCATCCCGGTCGTGACGAACAAGAAGAGCGAGGCGGAGATCGTCCGCTTCCGCACCGAGGAACTGCTGCGCCGGCACGCGATCGACCTGGACGTGCCGCCGACGCTCCTCGACATCCTGCTCCGGAGCTTCGCCGATCTGCGGGCCTCGGCCGCCGCGGCGGGCAGCGACGACGAGAAACTGGAGTCGGCGCTGTCGACGGCGGAGCAGATCGGTGTGCTGGAGGACGCCGTCCTGCACAGCAACTTCTTCGGGGAGCGCACGCTGACCGCACGGTCCCTCGCCTCCTCGCTCGTCGGCTCACTGGCGCGGCGGGATCCGGAGGACCTGGCCATCTTCAACAAGTATCTGCACGGGGTCGTCGAACCGCGCAGCAAGCAGGAGGGCGGCTCCTGGCCGGAGTTCCTGGACGGCGGCCGCGACACGATCGCCACCCTGTCATGAGCGGATCCCCCACGAGCGGCCCCGGACAGACGTCGTTCGCCGCGCTGCGCGGGCAGTTGCACGAGGCAGCCGCCGTCTTCGCCGACGGGCCCGGCGCCCTGGAGGGCATCCTCCTCGGCATGGTCGACGACGTCGACCGGGCGGTGCGTGAGCCGCTGGAGATCTTCCCGGTCTGCCACCACTCCCCCGCCTCCGCCCTCGCCATGGCCCGCCGGCTGCGCGAGAAGCAGCCCAAGGTCGTGTATCTGGAGCTGTGCGAGGACATGGCGCCGCTCCTCGGCGAACTGCGCAACTGCCGCCTGCCGGTGGCGGTCCAGGCCTTCGCGAGCGACGTCGACGGGTTTCCCGCCGAGTGGGCCCCGCTGTCGGTCGTCGCCCCGATCACCGAGGCCTCCGCCGAGTACCAGGCCATCGCGTACGCCCTGGACACCCCGGGTGTGGAGCTGGTCCTCGTCGACCGGTCCTCGGACCATGTCTTCCAGTGGGACAGCCGCCACGGCGAGCGCGGGCCGGAAGGGTCGTCCGGTCCTGCGGACGGGGCTCCGGAGCCCGAGGCGGCGCTGCACGGTGAGGCGGTCGGCGTGGAGATCGGCGACCTGCGGCCCCGCTTCGCGGAGCTGGAGGAGCATCTGCTGCGCCACGGCAAGGTGCGGCACTGGTCGGAATGGTGGCACCAGTACGTCGAGGTTCCGCTCGGCGACAGCGACCACGACGCCTACCGCCAGGTGATGTTCCTCGTCGGCAGCCTGTTCCGGCGGCTCGCTCCCGGCGACGGCGACCGGGTCCGGGTCGACGAGGAGCGCGAGCGGTACATGTGGACCCGGATGCGGGAGCACCTGGCCGTCGGCGGGGTGGACCCGCAGGACTGCCTGTATGTGTGCGGCGCCTTCCACGCGGCGAGCCGGGTCGAGGAGTTCGGCGTGGCGGGCAGCGGTTCGTACGAGATCTCCCCGCGCTCCGCGACGACGTGGCAGCACGGGCTGATCCCGTCCAGCCATGCGGCGATCGAGGCGCAGTTCGGGCTGGCCTCCGGGTCGGTGTCGATCGCCGCGAGCCAGTGGGCGAAGAACCTCAAACGCACCCGGGTGCGGCCCTACCGGCTGGCCGGGCAGGACGGCGCGAAGAAGCCCCGTGCGACGAAGAAGGCGGCCCCCGCCGTCACCGCTCCCCCGCCGGAGGCGGCCGACGACCGGCTCTCCGGGTTTCTGCGGAAGCCTCCGGTCCTCGACACGCTGGACGAGGCCGAGCTGCTGGGCTGGTCGGTGGAGATCGTGCGCGCCGCGCGCCGCGCGGGCTACCTGGCGTCGACCGCCGATGCCATCGCGGTGTTCGAGACGTCGATCCTGCTGGCCGGGATGCGGGACCGGGCCAAGCCCACCCCGTACGACTTCCAGGACGCGGCGATCACCTGCATCGAGAAGGACGCGGTGCCGGGCCGGCGCGACGTGCGGCGCCTCGTCGAGATCATGATGGGCGGCGACCGGATCGGCCGGGTCGGCTACGACGCGCTGCCGCCGCTGGCACGCGATGTGCACGACCGGCTCGCCCCGCTGGAGTTGAAGCTCCAGCAGCGTGGCGTACAGCGTGCCCTGCTGGACATGAACTCCCGCCCGGAGCTGGGGGCGTGCTCGGACGTGCTGTGGATGCTGCGCCGTCTGATGCCGCACGGCGCGGCCCGGCCGATCATGGGTGAGCGGAAGCTCGGCGAGCGGTCGATCCAGGAGTCGTGGGACCTGGCGCTGGGCACTCATCAGCGGGCGCTCATCGAGCTCGGTTACGAGGGCGTGAGCATCGAGCAGGTCCTCGAACAGCGGCTGCGCCGCGACGCGTACGGGCCGAGGGCGACGACCGCGATCGTCCTCGCCGCCGTCGAGGACGCGACCCTGTATCTCGGCGGCCGCCGGCTCGCCGATGAGCTGGGCGCCCGCGCCCTGGAGGTCTTGGCCGCCGAGCGCACGGTGGACGGGGCCCCGGAGGTGCTGCGCCGGATCCGGGGGCTGCTGGCGTACTACCGGACCGCCGAGCCGGTGCTGCCGCCGTGGGTGGAGTCCTTCGTCAAGGCGGGTTACGCGCACTACTGCACCTTGCTGCCGACAGCGTTCACGGACGAGGACGCGACAGCGGGGCAGGTGGCGGCGATGCTGGGCTTCCTGTTCAGCATGGAGGGCCTGGCGCTGTCCCTGGGCTGCGACCGGGCCCAGCTGGAGCTGGCCGTCGCCCAGTCCCGCCCCACGGACCCGGAGCGGACGGCGCTCCTGTGGGCGGCGCAGGTGCAGCTCGGCGCCCTGTCCCGGGCCGAGCTGCGGGAGCGCTGCGACGAGTTGCTGGCGAACCCGATGGTGGTGCCCGCCTATCCGCGCTATCTCAGCGGCTTCGTGCACGCGCTGGTGCCGGTGCCGGGGCTGGCCGACGTGGTGGTGGAGGCGGTGTCGAACGCGTTCGGGCGGCTGCCGGATCCGGTTCTGCTGCCCTGGCTGCCGACCCTGATCACGACGCTGCGCGCCGGCGCCGCGGATCTGGCCCCGCTGTTGATCCGGGAGGCGGGGCGGATCTTCCCGGCCCGGCTCGCGGCGCTGGACGCGTGGGTGCCGCCGTGGCGGGAGATACCGGGAGCCGGTGCGTCGGACGACGGCTGTACGCAGGCGGCCGGAGCACGGGGCCGGGGCGCCGCGCTGCTCTTCGCCCACCCGGGGACGCTCGACGCGGTCGCTGGGCTGCTGGGCTGCGACGGCACGTGGGACGAGCCCGACGCGGGTCCGTCGGGTCCGGCGGGCGCCGCACTGCCGGCCCGTCACCCGGACACCGCCACCGCGTGGGAGTCGCTGCTCGCGGGCGCGTGAGCGCGAGACACGAGAGAGGTGTGCGGTGCCGGGCGGTCCGATCCGCCCGGCGCCGCACGCTTCGGCCGCTCAGATCTCAGATGCCGATGCCGCCCGTGGCGTCGATGCTCTGACCGGTGACCCACCGTGCGTCCTCCGAGGCGAGGAAGGCCACGACGTCGGCGATGTCGGCCGGCTGGCCCAGGCGGCCGAACACGGAGTGCGCCGCGAGAGCCGCCGCTGCCTCGGGCGTCTCGCGTCGCCGGGCGTTCATGTCGGTCGCCACGAACCCGGGCACCACGGTGTTCGCCGTGATGCCTCGCTCCGCCACTTCCTTTGCCACCGCAAGCGTCAGCGTCTCCAACGCGCCTTTGGTCATGGCATAGGTCACCGACTCCGGAAAGGACCGGTGGGCGGCGGCCGACGAGATGTTGACGATCCGTCCTCGGTCCCGCATCAGGGTCAGCCCCTGCTGGATGAGGAAGAGCGGTGCTTTCACGTTCACGGCGAACATCCGGTCGAAGACCTCCGGTGAGGCATCGCTGATCCGCCCGGATCCGCTCACACCGGCGTTGTTGACCAGAACGTCCAGCACCGGTTCTTCTCCCCGGGCCGCCATTCCCGCGCGGAACGCCTCGTACAGGGCTTCGACGTCCCCCGGGACTCCGAGCAGGGATCCCACCGCGAAAGCCTGTCCGCCCGCTTTCCCGATCTCCTCGACGACCTCCTGGGCCGCGTCCCCCCGCTCACCGTAATGAACGGCGACCAGGGCCCCGTCACGTGCGAGCCGCCGGGCGATCGCCCGCCCGATGCCGCGGCTGGCGCCCGTGACCAACGCGACCTTTCCCGACAGCGAACCCATGAATCCATCCCTCTTGCTTCGATCACTCCGCAGATGTCGCGAAGCGCAGCCACCCTACCCATCGACGCAGGGCGGACTGCGCTTCCGCGAAGCGGTGCCCGGACGTGGCCGCCCCCGTGGCCATGGCCGGGGCGAGGCCGCGCCGGGCGCACGAACCTCCCACTCATCTGCTTGATATTGCTTGAAATGCTCGCCTAATATGCAGATTCGAGCATCGATCGCCCGGGAACCACGAACAGGGAGCACAGATGACGCACGTGGCTCAGGAGCTGGCCAGCCAGCCCGACTGCTGGCAGGTGGCCGCCGGCATGGCGGACGGTCTGGCCCACCGGCTTCCGGCGGCCGGCGAGCGCATCGCCGTGGTCGGCTGCGGTACGTCGTACTTCATGGCCCAGGCCTACGCGGCCCTTCGGGAGGGCAGCGGCCAGGGCGAGACCGACGCCTTCGCCGCGTCGGAGTTCCCGGCCGGCCGCCCGTACGACCGGGTCGTGGCGCTGAGCCGCTCCGGCACCACGACGGAGGTGCTCGGACTCCTCGGGCAGATCGGTGACACGACCCGCCGCACGGTGGTCATCGGCGACCCCGACACCCCGATGGCAGCGATGGCCGACGACACGATCGTGCTGGAGTTCGCCGACGAGAAGTCCGTCGTGCAGACCCGCTTCGCGACCTCGGCGCTGACCCTGCTCCGCGCCCATCTGGGCCTGCACAGCGACGCCGTCG
This sequence comes from Streptomyces durocortorensis, assembly GCF_016901035.1. Taxonomy (GTDB): domain Bacteria; phylum Actinomycetota; class Actinomycetes; order Streptomycetales; family Streptomycetaceae; genus Streptomyces; species Streptomyces durocortorensis. Next base: position 6,057 of record NZ_JAFEUF010000059.1, on the reverse strand, counting down.
TCGAGGACGCCCAGGTCGCGCTGGCCGAGCCGCTGCCCGCCGGTCTGGTGGAGTGCAGCCAGTTCACCTTTCTCGGGCAGGGCTGGAGTGTGGGGCTCGCCAACGAGGCGGCGCTGAAGATGCGCGAGGCGGCGCTCGCCTGGACCGAGGCGTACCCGGCGATGGAGTACCGGCACGGACCGATCAGCATCTCCACCCGCTCCACCGCGACCTGGATGCTCGGCGAGGCCCCGTCCGGCCTGATGGACGAGGTGCACGCGACCGGCGCCCGGTGGGTGGCCGGCGGCCTCGACCCGCTGGCGGAGCTGGTCCGGGTGCAGCGGCTGGCGCTGGCCATCGCGAACGCGCGGGGGCTCGATCCGGACCGGCCGCGCCACCTCACCCGCTCGGTCATCCTCAGCAGCACGGCCTGACGGCCCAGGCCGCCCTCCTCCCCGCCCACCGGACCCTCATCCCGGAGTCGCCATGCCCATCGCCGCCACCGGCGATCTGATCGCCGAGGCCGCCGCACAGCACGGTGCGGTCGCCGCGTTCAACGTCATCACCCTGGAACACGCGGAAGCCGTCGCCGAGGGCGCGGAGGCTGCGGGGTCGCCGGTGATCCTGCAGATCAGTGAGAACGCGGTCGCCTACCACCGGGGCCGGCCACGCCCGCTCGCGCGCGCCGCGGCGGAGATCGCGGACCAGGCCTCCGTCCCCGTCTCGCTGCACCTCGATCATGTGCAGTCCACCGAACTGCTGCACCGGGCGGCGGACTGCGGTTTCAGTTCGGCGATGTTCGACGCCGCCCGGCTGCCGTACGCGGAGAACCTGGCGGCGACCCGCGCCGCCGTCGTATGGGCGCACGAGCGGGGCCTGTGGCTGGAGGCGGAGCTCGGGCAGGTCGGGGGCAAGAACGGGGAGCCGGCGCTCGACGCCCATGCGCCCGGGGCCCGTACGGATCCCGAGGAGGCGCGGTCGTTCGTCGCGGCCACCGGGGTCGACGCGCTGGCCGTGGCGGTCGGCACCTCGCACGCCATGACCTCGCGGGACGCCGTCATCGACCACGCTCTGCTGCGCGGGCTGCGGACGGCCGTGCCGGTCCCGCTGGTGCTGCACGGTTCGTCCGGAGCCTCCGACGAAGAGCTGGCCCGGGCCGTGGCGGGCGGCATCCGCAAGGTCAACATCGGCACCGCGCTGAACATCGCGATGACCGGCGCGATACGGGAGCGGCTGGCCCAGGACGACCGGGGCGTGGACCCGCGCCGCTATCTGGCGGACGGCCGGGACGCGATGGCCCGCACGGTGGCCCGGATGATCGCGGTGCTGCCCTCGGGGCGGGTACAGGCCGCGTGACGACGGAGATGCCGGGGGCCGGAGGGAGTGTGCTGCCCGCCGGTCCCCGGCGTGTTCACGGCGTCACGTCAGGCGGGCTCCCCCTGCCCCCATTCGCGTAGCAAGTCCGTGAGATCCGTCCGTACCCGTCGCCCCGGGGCCGGCGTGATCGGCGTCCGCGAGGGCACGGCCAGCACCCGGCAGCCCGCCGCCTCGGCGGCGGCCACCCCGGTGGGGCTGTCCTCGACCGCCAAGCAGGCTTCGGGTGGCAGCCCCAGGCGCGCGGCCGCCTTCAGACAGGGGTCCGGGAAGGGCTTGGAGCGGTCGCTCTCGCCGTCCGCCACCGTCGTTCGGAACACCTCTCCGCCCAACGTACGCAGGACCGTGTCCACCACGCGGCGCGGCGAAGCCGACACCAGAGCCGCGGGCAGGCCTTCCGCCTCCAGCCGGTCCAGCAGGGCGCGTGCTCCGGGCCGCAGGTCCACGCCGGCTTCGACCGCGGCGAGGAACGTGTCCTCCAGTTCGGTTTCCAGCGCGCCGACCGTGGTGGTCTCCGGGCACAGCTGTACGAGGCGGGCGGCGGTGTCGGCGCAGGTGCGGCCGAGGACCGCGGCCTCGTCCTCCTCGGTGAGGGTGTGGCCGTGGGCCGCCGCGACGCCCCCCCACGCCTCCAGCCAGAGCGGCTCGGTGTCGACGAGCGTGCCGTCCATGTCGAGGAGCACACCGCGCGGCACGGTGGGCACCTCGCGGCCCTCCAGCGTCCAGTGCGAGTCGGGCGTACGGTCCAGGGCCGCGTACACCTGGGCGGCGACGTCCTCGTGCCGGCCCGGGCGGGGGGGGCGGGCCCCGGCGGGGATGTCCGGGCCCGCGCAGGCGAGCCAGGCGGTGCGTTCGGCCGGGCTGCCCCCGCCGTGGCCGCCCTCGTCCCGGTGCCCGTGGTCGGTGACGACGAGGACGGTCCAGGCCTCGTCCTCGTAGGAGGGCCGGGCGCGCAGGGCGGCGAGGAGATCGCCCAGGCGGCGGTCGGCCGCCCGGACCGATGCCTCGTACCCGTCGCCGCAGCCGAGGTGGTGGGCCGTCTCGTCGGGAGCGCCGAGGTAGACGAAGGACGCCTCGGGATCCTCGGAGGTGAGAACGGCGACCGCGTCGCAGCCCGTCCAGGCGTCGGCCTCCTCCCAGGCGGCGGGGGTGTCGGCGGCGGGTGCGTGGTGGGTGAGCCGGGTCGGCCGGCGAAACATCGGACCGCCGTCGGCAACGGTGACCAGCGGTTCCCAGGCCGCTGCGACATAGGTGCGGCGGCCGTCCTGGCGGGCCAGGCGGGTGGCGAAGTCCGGGAAGACGCCGAGGCGGTGGCCGCTGAAGTCGTTGCTCCACACGGCGTGCTTGGTGACGGTCACGCCGGTGACGATCGTCGCCCAGCACGGCCCCGACATGGTGGGCGTGCCCTCCGCCACCGTCACCGGGGCCAGGAAGCCCGCGTCGGCGACCGTGTCGAGGTGCGGGGTGGGCACCCGGTTCAGGGTGTCGAGGCGCACTCCGTCGATGCCGACGACGAGCACACGGCGGGCACGGGACATGGCAGGTCTCCCGGGGAGGTACGAAGGTGGGTACGGGGACGGGGGCGGGTTCAGGCCTGCTGGTGCAGGGTCCGGGGGTCCACCGCGTGGGCGAACGGCAGGCCGTGCGCGTACCGTTCGAGCTCATCGACGGCGGCGTCGGCGAGCCGGTGGAGCTCGCCGCCCTGCGAGCCGGCGATGTGCGGGGTGAGCAGCACGTTCGGCAGGTCGTAGAGGGGCGATTCGGCGGGGAGGACCTCGGGCTCCGTGTGGTCGAGGACGGCGTTCAGGCGTCCGGTGGCCAGCTCCTTCACCAGCGCGTCGGTGTCCACAAGGGAGCCGCGTGCGGTGTTGACGAGGGTCGCCCCGTCCTGCATCAGCGCGAGGCGCGCGGTGTCGAACAGGTGGCGGGTTCCCGGGAGTTCGGGGGCGTGGATGGTGACGACGTCGCTCTCTGCCGCCAGGGCGTCGAGCCCGACGCGCTCCACGCCGAGGACCCTGGCCTCCGCCTCGCCGAGGTACGGGTCGTGGACCAGGACGCGCAGATCGTAGGGGCGCAGCAGCTCGACGACGCGGCGTCCGATGCGGGAGGCGCCCACGATGCCCACGGTGCGGCGGTAGTTGCCGACGCCGGGGAAGCGTTCGAGGAGGTTCACCCGGGAGCGTGCCTGCCGGTAGACGCGGGCGCTCTCCAGGATGTTCTTGTTGGCGAAGAGGATCGCGGCGACCGTGTATTCGGCCACCGGGAAGGCGTTGGCGGTCGCGGCGGTGCTCACGGCGATGCCCCGGTCCCAGACGTCCTGGGTGATGTGGTGTTTGACGGATCCTGCGGCATGGACGACGGCGCGCAGCCGGGGCATGGCACTCAGGGCGGCCGGGTCCAGCGGGGGGCAGCCCCAGCCGGTGAACAGGACCTCGGCCTGGTGGAGTCCGGTGCGCTGGGCGGGGTCGTCGGCGCCGAAGTCGGTGACGAGGAGGCGGGGGTCGAGGTCGGCGACGCGGGCGAGCCGGTCGAGGGCTTCGGGGGCGAGGATCGCGGCCCGGGTCTCGCCGCTCATCGCCAGGACGGTGCGGGGGCGGGTCACCCGGGGCGTGGCGGGGTGGCTCACTTGACGGCTCCTGCGGTGAGGCCCGAGCGCCAGAAGCGCTGGAGGCAGAGGAAGGCGACGATCAGGGGGACGACGGCGACGAGGGAGCCGATGATGACCAGCGGGTAGAGCTCGGGCTGCTGGTAGACGTTCTGGTTCCACATGAACAGGCCCAGGTTGACCGGGTAGAGCCGGTCGTCGTTGAGCATCATGAGCGCGCCGTAGAAGTTGTTCCAGCTCGCGGTGAAGGAGAACAGGAAGATGGTCACGAAGCCGGGCGCGAGCATCGGCAGGGCGACCTTGACGAAGGTCTGCACCTCTCCGGCTCCGTCGACGCGGGCGGCTTCGAGGACCTCGCCCGGCACGTACCCCTCGGAGAAGACGCGGGCCAGGTAGACGCCGAAGGGGTTGACGAGGCTGGGGATCAGGACGGCCCAGTAGGTGTTGACGAGGCCCAGTTCGGAGGCCATCAGGTACAGCGGTAGCTGGACGACGGTGGAGGGGATGAGGACGCCGACGAGGACGATCCCGAACCACTTCTCCCGGCCGCGGAAGGCGTACTTGTCGAAGGCGTAGCCGCAGGCGACGGAGATGAGGGTGGAGAGGAGGGAGGCGACGACGGTGTAGAGGAGGCTGTTGAGCATCCAGCGGACGAAGACGCCGTCGTTGTATTCCAGGAGGGCGTTCAGGTTGGCCAGGAACGCGAAGTCGCCGAGGCTGAACGGGTTGGTGGCGAACAGGTCCCGGTAGCTCTTGGTGGAGGCGATGAGGAGCCAGGTCAGCGGCATCAGGGTGTAGACGGCGACGACGGCGAGCACGGCGTTCACCGCCACCCGGGAGGTGAGGCCGCCGGTGCGGTTCCGGCGTGCGGGCGGCCGTGGTGCGGTGCGGCGTCCGGTCCCCTCGCGCCGGGTGGCGGCGGCCGGTGCCTCGCGGTGGGCTGTCTGGGTGCTCATGAGGCCTTCCACCGGTTGCCGAGCTTGGTGACGACGAAGGACAGCAGGCCGGCGACGAGGGCGAGCAGAAGTGAACTCGCGGCGGCCAGGCCGTAGTCGTGGCCCTTGAAGGCCGCGGTGTAGATGAACATGGTCGGCGACCAGTCCTCGCCCATGGTGTTGGCGCGGAGCTGGACGAGTTTGGGGGCGTCGAAGAGCTGGATGGCGCCGACGCAGGTGAACAGGAGGGTCAGCACGACGGTCGGCCGGATCATGGGGATCTTGACCTGGAGGGCGGTGCGCAGGGCGCCGGCTCCGTCGACGGTCGCGGCTTCCAGGACCTCGCGGGGGACGGCCTGGAGGCCCGCGTAGAAGATGATCATGTTGTAGCCGGTCCACTGCCAGGCGGAGATGTTGACGACGGAGAAGATCGCCTCGTCCTCGCCGAAGAAGTTCCAGTCGGCACCGAACGCGTCGAGGGCTTCGGTGACGGGGCTGAGGCCGGGTGTGTAGAGGTAGAGCCAGATCAGCGAGGCGATCAGGCCGGGCACCGCGTGCGGCAGGAAGTAGGCGATCTGGAAGAAGCGCCTGGCCCGGGCCATGGCCGAGTCGACGAGCAGGGCCAGGATGAGCGCACCGCCGACCATCGCGGGGATGTAGAGGGCGCAGTAGAGGGCGATGTTCCCGAAGGAGCGGAGGAACGCTTCGTTGCCGAGGGCTTCGGTGAAGTTGCCGAACCCGGCGAAGACGCGCTCGGTTCCGCCGAATCCCAGGCCGGAGGATTCCTCCCGGTAGAGGCTCATCCAGGCCGCGTAGATCATCGGCAGGACGGTGACGGCGGCGAAGAGGGCGAAGAACGGGACGGTGAACAGGGCGACGGCCCGGCGCTGTCCGCGTCGTGTGCCGGGGCCGCCAGGGGCGCCGGGCTTTCCCGGTCCGGTGGATACGACGGATACGCCGGGCGGCGGCGCGGACGGGGGTGCTGGGGTCTTGGCCGGCCGGGCGAGTGGGGCTGCCACCTGGTGCTCCTTCGGCGGGTGGGGCGGTCGAGGGGGTGGGGGGGGGGGGGGCCCCCGCGGGGGGGGGCGGGGGCCGGGGCGGGGGGGGCGGGGGGGGGGGGGGGTGGGGGTGGAGTAGCCCCGGCCCGGGGCGCCGCGGCCGCCC
>NZ_JAFEUF010000576.1 GCF_016901035.1 Streptomyces durocortorensis | reverse complement strand
CGCGACACCGACGTCCTTCCAGTCCACTCCCCCGGGCTTCCGGCCCCCGGTGTTCAACCCGATCTGCGCCAGCCGGACCCCCAGCGCCACGATGGCCTCCTGGATCGCCTGTCCCAGGGGCGACCCGGCGGGCGACATCCGCAGCAGGCGGTCGATGATGATGAGGATCGCGAGCTTGCTCCGGGCCCGCGCCAGGAACATCTGCGAGACCGAGGCGCCGCCGGTGAACGCGATCAGTGCCGCCAGGATCGCCAGTTCGGCGATCAGCATGATGATCTCGGCGATGATCTCCCACTTGGACGCCTGGATCTTCTG
>NZ_JAFEUF010000575.1 GCF_016901035.1 Streptomyces durocortorensis | reverse complement strand
TCGTACCCGCCCCCACCGGCACCCTCGACCTCGCCGCCCTCGACGACGCCCTCACCGAACTCCACCGCCCCCTCCTCGTCGTCGCCACCGCCGGCACCACCGACACCGGCGAGATCGACCCCCTCGACGCCATCGCCGACCTCTGCACCACCCACGACGCCGAACTCCACATCGACGCCGCCTACGGAGGACCCCTCCTCCTCAGCCCCACCCACCGCGAACTCCTCAACGGCCTCGACCGCGCCCACAGCGTCACCCTCGACCTCCACAAACTCGGCTGGCAGCCCGCATCCGCCGGCCTCCTCGCCGTACCCCAACACCACCACCT
>NZ_JAFEUF010000574.1 GCF_016901035.1 Streptomyces durocortorensis | reverse complement strand
GGGCTGGAGGGGGTGGAGGTGGACCGGGCAGAGTGCGACCGGGCCGAGCTGGAAGAGGCGGAGGTGGACGGCCTGCTGGCCGCCGTCGCCTTCGCGATGCGGCCGAAGGTACGCCCCGATCTGCGTCCGGCCGCCGAGCGTTACCTCGCCGCGCACCTGGACAGCCACACCTGGCGCTACTTCAAACGCCGCCGCCTGGCCTCGCTCGCGCTGCCGGGGGTGGTACCCGCCCGGCTGGCGTTCCTGCGCTCCAGCCCGGCACTGCGCCGGGTGGCCCGGCGGGCGCGGGCGCTGCGGGGCGGAAGGGGCTGAGGGCCCTCCGCCGGGCCACGC
>NZ_JAFEUF010000005.1 GCF_016901035.1 Streptomyces durocortorensis | reverse complement strand
GGCGTCGCCTCCGTCGACGAATCCGCGATCACCGGCGAGTCCGCCCCGGTCATCCGCGAGTCCGGCGGCGGGGGGGGGGCCGGGGCCGGCGGGGGGGGGGGGGGGGGGGGGGGGGGGGGGGGGGGGGGGGCCCCCCCCCCACGACGCGCTCGTCCCCGGCCAGGCCCAGGTAGCTGTAGCCGGACATCATCAGCAGCCGCCGGCCGTCGAGGTCGACGTAGGCCGTGTCGCGCTCGGCGGTGTAGGGGACGAAGCTGTTGCGGCGCTCGGGCTCCCACTCCAGCGACGCCACGCGCCGCCCCGTCGCCTCCAGTCTGGGCGCGATTCTCCCCCACGCTGCGGATGCCATCGGCCGTCCTCTCATTGGTGACTGCCATTGCACACAGGTGCAACGAATCTGATGCGCCTCGAATTCAACGGCCCTCTCGCAATCGGGACGCAACAAGGGAGCAAGATCAAACAGTCGTCAGAGGATTTGCATGCACCGGGCCTTCCGATTCACCGGGCGTTAACTGATGCAACTTTACGGGGTAGTTGACACACACCCTTTTTGAACGAGAATGCTGTTTACTCAGCCGTGGAGAAGAATTGACCAAGCTCCTTCCGGATCACCGCAGTCCTCCCACGGGATCCCCACGTGCATCACCCGACGCACGAGCCACACGCTGGGCCCACGCACGGAACCGCACGCACTGCCAGACAGTCGACTTCCGTCACCCATGCCGCCGGGGAAGTCGCCTCAACCTCTCACTGGGGGGATCGATCGTGCTCATCAGGCTTATCGGCCTCGTCTCCATCGAACATGAATCCGAAGCCCCAAGGGTGCTGGCCAGTCATCAGGCACAGATAGCCCTGGCCCGGCTCTGCCTGGAACGCCCATCTGGCATAGGTCGGGAGCAACTTGCCGACACCATATGGCCGGACGGTCTGCCCAGCACGTGGGCTTCGGCTTTACGCAGTGTCGTCAGTCGCCTCAGAACCTCCCTCTCGGAGGGGGCAGGTGCCGAGCCGACGGTGATCGCACGCGGCGGACGCTACCTGCTGCACCTGCCGGAGGACGCCCAGCTGGACGTGGAGCGCGCGGAACAGGCCGCCTTCACCGCCGCTGCCGCCCACCGCGAGGGCGACCACAGCACCGCGCAGCGGCTCGCCGCCACTGCGGTGCCCTTGCTGCGGGGGCCCTTCCTCGCCTCCCACGAGGGCGAGTGGGTGGAGTCCGTCCGGCGCCACCTCAAGGACCTGCGGGTCTCGGCCCTGGAGACCGCGAGCAGTTCCTCGTCCGCTCTCGGCGACACCCACCATGCACTGCGCTATGCCGCGGAGGCGGTGCGCCAGGCTCCGTTCCGGGAGAGCGCCTACCGCTGCCAGATGACCGCGCACCGCTTGGCCGGCAACAGGGCCGAAGCCCTGCGGATATACCAGCAGTTGCGCGTCGTCCTGGCGGAGGAGCTGGGCTGCGATCCCAGCCCCGAGAGCGAGGCCGCCTACCTCGGCCTGCTGGACCGGACCCGCTTCCCGGTGGTCCCTGCGCGGGCGGAGTGGGAAACGATGTCAACACACCGGCTGACCTGATCCCGGGCACGGGCCGGGGGGGGGGGGGGGGGGCGGCCCCGGCCCGCGGCGCTGCCACCCCGGGCCCCGGGGGCGCCGCCGGCGGCGGCGGGCGGCGGGGCAGGGGCCGGCCGGGGGTAGGGAAAACCCCCGGTCGGATACGGAGAGGGACCTCATGGTGCGGAAGGCCGCCGGCCAGCACCCTGGAGGGAGAACGGGGGAAGAACGGTCCGTGGTGACGGGCCCCCTCCGGCGCCTCCTCGGCGCGCACCCCACATGCAGCCCACGCACTGCCCACGCGCACCCCACTCACAGCCCACGCGCACCCCACGCACTGCCCATCGAGAGACTGAGACAGAGACGGAACGGACGGAACTCATGGCCACGGCATACGGACCGGACACGCGGGACCGGGAGCACGAGGGTTCCGCCCCGGGCTTCGGGGCGAAGACCCCGGTGAAGCATTTCCTCCCCGCGCCGCTGCGTGCGCCCCTGGAGGCCCGTGCCTGGCGCGAGCTGCTCTACGCGCTGCTGAGCTTCCCGCTGGCCACGGCGATGTTCGTCTTCGCGGTCACCATGACGTCGTTGAGCGCGGGCCTGCTGGTCACCTTCATCGGGATACCGGTCCTCGCGGTCGGCCTCGCCGTCTGCCGGGGCTTCGGGGCGCTGGAGCGGCACCGGGCGCGCGCGCTGCTGCGGGTGGAGGTGGCGGATCCGGAACGGGTGCGGGGGAAGACCGGCGGCCCGATGTCCTGGATGGGCGCGGTTCTCAAGAGCGGGGTGTCCTGGCGGCACCTGCTGTACACGCTGCTGCACTTCCCTTGGGCCGTATTCACGTTCGTCGTCGCGATCACGTTCTGGACGTACGGTCTGATGGCGCTGACGTACCCGCTGTGGTTCTGGCTCTTCCCGATGTTCGCCGGGCAGGACGGCATCCAGGTGTACGGGGACCGCACCCACCAGGAGTATCTGAACTCGCCCCTGGAGCTGGCGGCGACCGGGGCAGTGGGCCTGGTGCTGGTGATGGCGGCACCGTGGATCGTGCGGGGGCTGCTGTCGGTGGACCGGCTGATGGTCACCGGGCTGCTGGGGCCGTCCCGGCTGGCCACCCGTGTCTCCGAGCTGGAGTCGGACCGGGGCGTGGTCGTGGACACCGCCGCCGCCGACCTGCGCCGGATCGAACGCGACCTCCACGACGGCGCCCAGGCCCGCCTGGTCGCCCTCGCCATGGATCTGGGCCTGGCGAAGGAGAAGCTCACCGACGACCCCGAAGCCGCCGCCCGCATGGTCGACGAAGCGCACGGCGAGGTGAAGGTGGCCCTTCAGGAGCTGCGCGACCTGGCCCGCGGCATCCACCCCGCCGTCCTCACCGACCGGGGCCTGGACGCCGCGCTCTCCGCCATCGCCTCCCGCTGCACCGTGCCCGTGACCGTCGAGGTGGATCTGGACGCGCGTCCCGCGCAGGCCATCGAGGGGATCGCGTACTTCACCGTCTCGGAGCTCCTCCAGAACATCAGCAAGCACGCCCGTGCGACCCGGGCCACGGTCGATGTGTGGCGGGCGGCCGACCGGTTGATGCTCCAGGTCACGGACAACGGCCGAGGAGGGGCGTCGCCTGCCTCGGGCGGCGGCCTGGCCGGGCTGACGGAGCGGCTGGACGCGGTGGACGGGGTCCTGGTGGTCGACTCCCCGGCCGGCGGCCCGACGACGGTCACGGCCGAGCTGCCCTGGCGGGGCTGATTCCCGGGGCTCCGCCCGGGCTGCTTCCGGGGCTCCGCCCCACCCGCGTACGGGTTGTCCACAGGCCCCCCATCCGTCTCCGGGTCCTGGGATGCTTGAACCGACGGGGCGCGGCGCGCAGATCGTAGGGCGTGGTGCGTGCGGGGTCGCGGGGAACGCGGCATATTCGAACAGTGGGGGACTCGCAGTCGTGGAGAACGTGGAGAACAGGGTGCGCGTGGTCATCGCCGAGGATTCGGTCCTGCTCCGGGAGGGGCTCACCCGGCTGCTCACCGATCTCGGGCACGACGTGGTCGCGGGGGTCGGGGACGCGGAGGCACTGCTCAAGACCGTGGCGGAGCTCGACGCCGAGCAGGCGCTTCCCGATGTGGTGGTCGCCGATGTGCGGATGCCGCCGACGCACACCGACGAGGGGGTGCGCGCTGCGGTGCGGCTGCGGAAGGACTACCCGGGTATCGGGGTGCTGGTCCTCTCCCAGTACGTGGAGGAGCAGTACGCCACCGAGCTGCTGGCCGGCAGCAGCCGCGGGGTGGGGTATCTACTGAAGGACCGGGTGGCCGAGGTCCGCGAGTTCGTGGACGCCGTCGTCCGGGTGGCGCAGGGCGGGACGGCGCTGGACCCGGAAGTGGTGGCGCAGTTGCTGGGCCGCAGCCGCAAGCAGGACGTGCTGGCGGGGCTGACTCCGCGCGAGCGGGAGGTCCTCGGTCTGATGGCCGAGGGCCGGACGAACTCCGCGGTCGCCCGGCAGCTCGTGGTGAGCGACGGGGCGGTCGAGAAGCACGTCAGCAACATCTTCCTGAAGCTGGGGCTCTCCCCCAGCGACGGCGACCACCGGCGCGTCCTCGCGGTGCTGACCTACCTGAATTCCTAGCTATCTGACACTCTGTCAGATGGCTAGGACCCGGACGCCTGGGCACCCGGACGCCTGGGCGACCAGGCGATTAGGCGACTGGAAGCGCTCGGGAGCGCTTCGGGGGTGCTCCGGGAGCACTTCGGGGGCACTCCGGGGGTGCGGTGCAGGCCCGGGGGTGTCCGGCACTCGCCGGACGGGCACCTCTGACCAAGGAAGGGCCGAGGAGGGGCGCGAGGGAAGAGGGCCGAGGGGGCGACGGGAGAGCGAGCGGCCTAGGCCAAAAGACTCAGGGGGCGGGCATCTCCGACCCATGATCGAGGGCTGGCAAAACGTGACAAGCCTTACTAAAAGGGTGTCTCAAAACGGCGTCCACCATATGATCGGTCCCTGGAAGGCCACCTACGCGGACGTAGGGTGGCCTCTGGGATCGCCGGCTGGCCGGACGGTTCCGAACCGCCGCCCCAAGGGAGGTCCAGTTCAGTGACGAGCCAGGTCAGTAGCGCGGCAGAGAAGGCCGATGAGGCCAATGACGCCGTCCTCGGGGGCCAGCGGGCCCCCCTGTCAGGTACGACGGGAACCACGGGCGGCGACGGGAAGGAAGTTCGCCGCCTGGACCGGGTGATCATCCGCTTCGCGGGCGACTCGGGTGACGGTATGCAGCTCACGGGTGACCGGTTCACCTCGGAGACCGCTTCCTTCGGCAACGACCTCTCCACTTTGCCGAACTTCCCGGCCGAGATCCGTGCCCCCGCAGGCACTCTGCCGGGAGTCTCTTCCTTCCAGCTCCACTTCGCCGATCACGACATTCTGACCCCGGGCGACGCCCCCAACGTCCTGGTCGCGATGAACCCCGCCGCCCTGAAGGCGAACATCGACGACGTACCGCGCGGCGCGGAGATCATCGTGAACACCGACGAGTTCACGAAGCGGCCGATGGCGAAGGTGGGGTATGCGACCAGCCCGCTGGAGGACGGTTCGCTGGAGGCCTACAACGTCCACCCGGTGCCGCTGACGACGCTGACGCTGGAGGCGCTGAAGGAGTTCGGGCTCCCCCGCAAGGAGGCCGAGCGGTCCAAGAACATGTTCGCGCTCGGACTGCTGTCGTGGATGTACCACCGGCCGACCGAGGGGACGGAGGCGTTCCTGCGGGCCAAGTTCGCGAAGAAGCCGGAGATCGCCGAGGCGAACGTGGCCGCCTTCCGGGCCGGGTGGAATTTCGGCGAGACGACCGAGGACTTCGCGGTCTCCTACGAGGTCGCCCCGGCGTCGCAGGCCTTCCCCACCGGCACCTACCGCAACATCTCGGGGAACCTCGCCCTGTCCTACGGCCTGATCGCCGCCGGGCAGCTGGCGGACCTGCCGCTCTACCTGGGTTCGTATCCGATCACCCCGGCCTCGGACATCCTGCACGAGCTGTCCCGGCACAAGAACTTCGGTGTGCGGACCTTCCAGGCCGAGGACGAGATCGCGGGGATCGGTGCGGCGCTGGGTGCGGCGTTCGGCGGGGCGCTGGGTGTGACCACGACATCGGGCCCCGGTGTGGCGCTGAAGTCGGAGACGATCGGGCTCGCGGTCTCCCTGGAGCTGCCGCTGCTGATCATCGACATCCAGCGCGGCGGCCCGTCGACCGGGCTGCCGACCAAGACCGAGCAGGCCGACCTGCTCCAGGCGATGTACGGGCGCAACGGCGAGGCTCCGGTTCCGATCGTGGCCCCGCAGACCCCGGCGGACTGCTTCGACGCCGCGATCGACGCGGCCCGGATCGCCCTGACGTACCGGACCCCGGTCTTCCTGCTCTCCGACGGCTATCTGGCCAACGGCTCCGAGCCCTGGCGGATCCCGGAGACGGACTCGCTGCCCGACCTCAAGACGCCGTTCGCCACCGGGCCGAACCACACCCTGGCCGACGGCACCGAGGTCTTCTGGCCCTACAAGCGCGACCCGCAGACCCTGGCCCGCCCCTGGGCAGTCCCCGGGACGGCCGGCCTGGAGCACCGCATCGGCGGGATCGAGAAGCAGGACGGCACCGGCAACATCTCCTACGACCCGGCCAACCACGACCTCATGGTCCGCACGCGCCAGGCGAAGATCGACGGCATCGAGGTCCCCGACCTCCAGGTCGACGACCCGGCCGAGGCCCGCACACTGGTGCTCGGCTGGGGGTCGACGTACGGGCCGATCACCGCCGCCGTACGCCGGCTCCGCGCGGCCGGGCAGCCCATCGCCCAGGCCCACCTGCGCCACCTCAACCCCTTCCCGAAGAATCTCGGCGAGGTGCTGAAGCGCTACGACAAGGTCGTCGTGCCGGAGATGAACCTCGGCCAGCTCGCGATGCTGCTGAGGGCGAAGTATCTGGTGGACGCCCACAGCTACAACCAGGTCAACGGAATGCCGTTCAAGGCCGAGCAGCTCGCCACGGCCCTCAAGGAGGCCATCGATGCCTGACACCGACGAACTGCGGCACAACGAACTGCTGCAGCTGGTGCCCAAGGCCGAGGCGAAGCAGTCCATGAAGGACTTCAAGTCGGACCAGGAAGTGCGCTGGTGCCCCGGCTGCGGCGACTACGCGGTCCTCGCCGCCGTCCAGGGCTTCATGCCGGAGCTGGGCCTGGCGAAGGAGAACATCACCTTCGTCTCCGGCATCGGCTGCTCCTCCCGCTTCCCGTACTACATGAACACCTACGGGATGCACTCCATCCACGGCCGGGCCCCGTCCATCGCGACCGGGCTCGCCACCTCCCGCCGCGACCTGTCGGTGTGGGTGGTCACCGGTGACGGCGACGCGCTCTCCATCGGCGGCAACCACCTCATCCACGCCCTGCGCCGCAACGTCAACCTCAAGATCCTGCTGTTCAACAACCGGATCTACGGGCTGACGAAGGGCCAGTACAGCCCCACCTCCGAGCTGGGCAAGATCACCAAGTCGACGCCGATGGGGTCGCTCGACGCCCCCTTCAACCCGGTGTCGCTGGCCATCGGCGCGGAGGCGACGTTCGTGGCGCGGACGGTCGACTCCGACCGCAAGCACCTCACGAGCGTGCTGCGCGCGGCGGCCGAGCACTCGGGCACAGCACTGGTGGAGATCTACCAGAACTGCAACATCTTCAACGACGGCGCGTTCGAGGTCCTCAAGGACAAGGAGCAGGCCGCCGAGGCCGTCATCCGACTCGAACACGGGCAGCCGATCCTCTTCGGCTCCCAGGAGCCCAAGGGCGTCGTGCGCGATCCGGCCACCGGTGATCTGAAGGTGGTGGCCGTCACGGAGGAGAACCGTTCGCAGGTCCTCGTCCACGACGCCCACGCGGAGTCGCCCACGACGGCGTTCGCGCTGTCCCGGCTCGCCGACGCGGACACGCTGCACCACACCCCGATCGGGGTGCTGCGCAGCGTCGAGCGGCCCGTCTACGACACGCTGATGTCGGACCAGCTCGACGCCGCCCTGGAGCGCGACGGCAAGGGCGACCTCGGCTCGCTCCTCGCGGGCAACGACACCTGGACGGTCATCGGCTGAGCCGAAGAGAGTTCCGTCCGCGCTCCACCGGGGCCCGGGCCCGATCCCCGCAGGATCAGGCCCGGGCCTCGTCGTATGCCTCGCGCGCCGACTGCACCGCGTCCACCTGCCGCTCGGTCCAGCGGGCGAGCGCCGACACCTGCTCGGCGGCCTCGACACCGAGCGGAGTGAGCGAGTAGTCCACCCGCGGCGGGATCACCGGCTTCGCGTCCCGGTGGACGAACCCGTCGCGCTCCAGCGCCTGAAGGGTCTGGGCCAGCATCTTCTCGCTGACGCCGCCCACCTCCCGGCGCAGTTCGCTGAAGCGGTACGAGCGCTCCAGCAGCGCCACCAGAACGAGCACGCCCCAGCGGCTCGTCACATGCTCCAGGATCAGCCGGGACGGGCACATGGGCTGCTTGACGCCCTCGATCGCACTCACTGCCTCACCTACTGCCGCACCTACTGCCCTACTCACCGCCATGGCAGTACCTTACTTCAAAGTGGGCACTTTCTCTGGGTTAGCGCTTCCCGTAGGGTCGTGACCGTAAGCGAAACACCGCGAAATCGGAGCCCCTCATGAGCATCGTTGTCACCGGAGCCACTGGCGCACTCGGCCGCCTCGTCGTCGACGCCCTACTGACCACGGTCCCGGCCGGCGAGGTCGTCGCGGTCGTGCGCGACAAGGAGAAGGCCGCCGCGCTCGCCGCCCGGGGCGTGGAGCTGCGCATCGCGGACTACAGCCGCCCCGAGACCCTCGCCGGAGCCTTCCGGTCCGGCGACCGGGTGCTGCTGATCTCCGGCAGCGAGGTCGGCCGGCGCGTCGCGCAGCACACCGCGGTCATCGACGCGGCCAAGGCGGCGGGCGTCGCCCAGCTCGCGTACACCGGCATCCTCGGCGGACCGGACGCGGACTTCGCGCTGGCCGACGAGCACCGGGCGACCGAGCGGCTGATCCTCGACTCCGGGCTGCCGTACACCTTCCTGCGCAACGGCTGGTACACGGAGAACTACACCGCCAACCTGGCCCCGGTCCTGGAGCACCACGCGGTCGTCTCCAACGCGGGCGAGGGTCGTATCGCCTCCGCCACCCGGGCCGACTACGCCGCCGCCGCGGCCGCCGTGCTGACCGGCGACGGCCACCTGAACACCGCCTACGAGCTGAGCGGCGACACCGCCTGGTCGCTGGCGGAGTACGCGGCGCTGCTGTCCGGGCTGACCGGCGAGACGATCGCGTACAACAACGTCCCGGCCGCCGTGCACCAGGAGATCCTCGTCGGCGCGGGGCTGCCCGAAGGCTTCGCGGCGATCCTCGTCGACGTGGACGAGGCGATCGGGCGCGGCCGGCTCGCGGGGACGAGCGGGGACCTCGCCCGGCTCATCGGCCGCCCGACGACGCCCCTCGCCGAGACCGTACGCGCCGCCCTGTCCACCGCCTGAGCCCCGACGCACCCTCGCTCCCGGGCCCACTCCCGCTCCCGCTCCCGGCCCAGGACCAGGCCTCGGCCCCGGCCCCGGCTCCACCTCGCCGCACTCAGCACTGTCATGAGTGTTTCCGTGAGACGGCTATGACACGAAGCCGTTCCGGCGCTACCGTCGTGCCGTCGGCGGATCCGCCGGCGCGGTGGCGGTCCGGGAGGGCACGTGGAGGGGAAGAACGAACAGCGGGCAGGCCTGCTGTACGGAATCGGCGCGTACGGGATGTGGGGCCTGGTCCCGCTTTTCTGGCCGCTGCTCAAGCCGTCCGGGGCGATCGAGATCCTCGCCCACCGGATGGTCTGGTCGCTGGCCGTCGTCATCGTCGCCCTGCTGGCCGTACGCCGCTGGGAATGGATCGGCGAACTGGTCCGCGACCGGCGCAAGCTGGGCCTGATATCGGTCGCGGCGGCGACGATCACACTGAACTGGGGCCTCTACATCTGGGCCGTGAACAGCGGTCACGTCATCGAGGCCTCACTCGGCTACTTCATCAATCCGCTGGTCACCATCGCCATGGGCGTCCTGCTGCTGGGCGAACGGCTGCGGCCCGTCCAGTGGGCCGCAGTGGCCACGGGCCTGGCAGCGGTCCTCGTCCTGGCGATCGGGTACGGCAGGCCGCCCTGGATCTCGCTGGTGCTGGCATTCTCCTTCGCGACGTACGGCCTGGTGAAGAAGAAGGTGAACATGGGCGGCCTGGAGTCCCTGGCCGCCGAGACCGCCGTGCTCTTCGTGCCCGCGCTCGGCTTCCTGCTCTGGCTCACCGCCACCGGCGCGTCGACGTTCACGGCCGGGGGCGCGGGGCACGGGTTCCTGCTCGCCGCGACGGGCATCGTCACGGCCATCCCGCTGATCTGCTTCGGCGCGGCGGCGATCCGGGTGCCGCTCTCCACACTGGGGCTGCTCCAGTATCTGGCCCCGGTCTTCCAGTTCGGACTCGGCGTCCTCTACTTCGACGAGGCGATGCCGCCCGAGCGGTGGGCCGGGTTCGCCCTCGTCTGGCTCGCCCTGTCCCTGCTGACCTGGGACGCGCTGCGCACCGCGCGGCGCAACCGGGCGCTGGCGGTGAAGCTGCTGGCGACGGCGGCCGCGGCTCCGGCGGCCGCGACCCCGGACCTCTCGGCTCCGGCGACCGCGACCCCGGCCCCGACCCCGGCGGCATCGGACTCCGGGAAATAAAAAGTTACCTAGTTGCTTTTCTTACTTGGTTACGTTTTTCTGGTCCCGTGGGACGCCGGAGAAGCGTGACCGAAGGAGAGGCATGGGCACGGGCATGGACATGAGCACGAGGATGACCGGCGTACTCGTCGTGGGAGCGGGGCCCACCGGGCTGGTGCTGGCCTGCGATCTGGCCCGGCGCGGCGTTGCCGTGCGGATCGTGGACCGGTCCGCCGCACCGCCGCGCACCTCGCGCGCCAAGGGCCCCAACCCCCGGTCCCTGGAGATCCTGGACGATCTCGGGGTGGTCGAGGAGGTCCTCGCCGCCGGTTCGGCCCCGCTGCCGATGCTCAAGTACCGCGACCGCCTCCCGGTCGCGGAGACCGATCCGTGGGCGGACTCCGCACCGACCCCGGACGTCCCCTACGACCGGGGGTGGCTGATCGCCCAATGGCGGCTGGAGGAGATCCTGCGGGAGCGGCTGGCCGGGTACGGCCTCCGCGTCGAGCTGGGCCGCGAGGTCGTGGGGCTGGCGGAGGGGACCGGCGGGCGGCACGTGGACGTGACGTTCGCGGAGGGCCGGCCGGAACGCGCGCGGTACGTCGTCGGGTGCGACGGCGCCCACAGCTCCGTACGGAAGCTGCTCGGGATCGGGTTCGAGGGGACCACCGCCGAGGACCAGGTGATGGTCTGCGGCGATGTCGACCTGGCCGATGGCGCCCTGGACCGTACCCGCTGGCACCAGTGGTTCGACACGGACGGCGCGGTCATGCTCTGCCCCATCCCCGGTACGCGGACGGGCTGGTGGTTCCAGGCCGGGCCGGAGCGGGACGGGTCCGGCCGGCCGCTCGCGCCCACCGCCGACGGGTTCCGGCGGCTGCTCGCCCGCCACACCGCGCTGCCCGGCCGGGCCCTGACGCGGGCCGAGCTGCTGTCGACGTACCGGGTCAACGTGCGCATGGCGGACCGCTTCCGCGCCGGACGGGTCCTCCTCGCGGGCGACGCGGCGCACGTGCACGCCGTCGCGGGCGGCCTGGGCATGAACACCGGCATCCAGGACGCGTTCAACCTGGGCTGGAAGCTGGGCCTGGTGCTCGCCGGTCACGCGGGCGCGGAGCTGCTGGACACGTACGAGGAGGAGCGGCTTCCGGTGGCCGCGCGGACCCTGGACCTCACCTCGGACCGGCTGCGGGCCACGCTGGAGGCGATCCGCCGGCCCGGCGGCGGCCTGGACGCGGCGATCACCCCGGACACGACCGGCCTGGGCGTCGGCTACCGCTGGAGTTCCCTGGCCCCGGGCCCCGCCGAAGCCCCGCGGCCCGGGGACCGTGCGCCGGACGGCGGAGGTCCGGCCCCGCTGCCCGGGGACCGGGCCCCGGACGCCCCTTGCGCCGACGCCGCGACCGGAGCCCGTACCCGGCTGCACCGCCTCTTCGCGGGCCCCCGCACCACGGTCCTCGGCTTCGGCCCGGGCAGCGCGGCGGTGCTGCGCGAGGTGGCGGACGGGTACGGCGACGCCGGGGTGCGGACCTGCCGGGTGTACGCGGCACACGAGCACCGGGCCGGAGCGATGCCCGGCTCGGTGGTCGACGACGCGGGTCACGCGGCCGCCGCGTACGGAACGGGGGCCTCCGGCAGTACGGGCGCGGGCACCCTCGTGGTCGTCCGACCCGACCACCACGTGGGAGTTGTCGCGCCCGCGGATGACGCCCGTTCCGTACGGGAGTATCTGCGCCGGCTCCACGGACCGGGCCGGTCCCCGGAACGGTCGCCCGGCATGGTGGACGCCGTGCGGTAAAGGCTGATTGAGTGCCCGGATGGGGACTGTCCTGGGGGCCATGAGGAACGTGCGCTGGCACGAGTTGCAGCACGCGTACGGCTCCGCGTCCCAGGTTCCCGGCGTGCTGTCGCGGATCGCCTGGGGCGACGCGCCCTCCTCGGACGAGGCACTCAACGATCTGGAGCGGTGGATCGGCACTCCGCCCGTCTTCGACTCGACGGCGGCGACGGTGCCGTTCCTCTGGGAGCTGGCGGCGACGGACACGGTCAGGGACCGGGCGGGTGTGCTGGACCTGCTCGCCACGATCCTGGCCGCCGGAAACCCCGAGCACCCCGCGTGGACCCGCGCCGCGCACGAGGCGGTGGCGGAGGGGCGTGCCACGGCCGTTCGACTCGCCGCCGTGACGGGATCGCCCGAGGCACCCGCCGTATCCGACGCACCCGATGCATCCGACACGCCCGACGCCGGGGGCCCCGCGGACGACCCCGCCCAGGCTGTCCGCACGGCGGCCACGCGTCTGCTGGGCGCGATCGACCGTCACACCTGCCCCGCCTGTCCCGCCCCTCCCCCGGGCGAGGCGTAGCCCCCCGGCCGGGTCAGGTCAGCTCGGCCTCGACCCGGTCCATCACCCTCTTCCAGTGCGTACGGCGCTCCTCGCGCTCCTCGGCGCTCGCCAGGCGCTCCTGGTGGAAGCGGAGCACGGTCCGGTCCTCGGAGCTGCCGGGCGTCACGGCGACCTGGACGGTGGAGGTCCCGTGGGTGAGGCGGACCCGGTCGCCGGGGCGGTAGCTGCGGATCTCGCCCTCGACGCCGTCCGTCGTACGGTACGGAGCGCCCTTCTCGGTGGGCAGCGGGCCGTCGAGGCCGAGCCACAGTGCGGCGCCCTCCGGTCCGGCGACGAAGTCCCACACGGCGGTCAGCGGTCGGCGGATGGTCCGGGAGACGCCGATCTCCCAGCCGGCGTCCTGCGTGAGTCCGGTCGGCATGACGGATCCCCTTCGTTGTCGTCGGTCGACGTTCGTCAATCGACGGCTTCTCCCGCCGGAGGCGGGGAGCCGGGCGTGACGAGCCGGGCGCGGTGGGCCCGGACCTTGTGCCGGTTGCCGCAGCGCTCCATCGAGCACCAGCGACGCTTTCCGGGGCGGGAGGTGTCCACGAACAGCAGGCGGCAGTCGTGTGCGCCGCAGGCGCGGATCCGGTGGGCGTACGCCCCGGTGAACAGGTCGACCGCGTCACGGGCGACGGTGGACAGCAGCCCGGTCCCGGTTGATCCGGGCGTCCAGGACCGCTCGCCGCACGCGGTCAGCCGGGACGTCAACGACGGCCGCGCCGCCGCGTCGTTGAGGGTGGCGAGATCGTCCGGGTCCGGGGGCTCTTCCCGCACCCGGCTCTCCGTAAGCCGCCAGAGCGCATCGCGCAGCGCCCGCGCGTCCGCCACCTCCGCCGCGCTCACGGCGAGTCCTCCACCGGAGCCGGATCCAGAGCCGGGACCGGAACCGGAACCGGAATCGGAGCCTTCGCCGAGCCCGCCCGGCAACCGGCTCTCCTCCGCCCAGCGCACCAGGTCCGCCGGCTCGTGCAGCACCTCGAAGTACGCCAAGGGGCCCGGGCCCCCGGTCGGCAGCAGCTCCAGACACAGCGCGCCCGGATCGAACCGGAACGAGCTGCCGTCCGGATGCCGCAACAACAGCCCCGGCGTGTCCATTGCCCTTCCGCTCATGTAACCACTATAAACGGTTTCCATGACAGAGACAGAAACAGAGACAGAAACACCGCCACAGCCACAGCCCCTGTCGTGGAAGCTCGTGATCGACAGCGCCGACCCGCACGCGCAGGCCGGATTCTGGGCGGAGACCCTGGGCTATCTCGTCGAGGACAACAGCCCGCTGGTCGAGCAGCTCCTCGCGGCCGGAGCCGTGCCCGAGGCCATCACGACCCACGCCCACGGCCGCCGCGCCTGGCTCGACCTCGCGGCGGCCCGGCACCCGGACGACCCGTACGACGAGGTCAGCGGTACGGGACAGGGGCGGCGGCTGCTGTTCCAGCGGGTGCCCGAGCCGAAGACGGTCAAGAACCGCCTCCATATCGACGTGCATTCCGCCCCGGGGCAGCGTGACGCGGAGGCGGAGCGGCTGACGGCACTGGGCGCGCGGGCGCTGCGCACGTACGACGAGCAGGGCGGGAGCTGGATCGTGATGACGGATCCCGAGGGCAACGAGTTCTGCCTGAACTGAAACCGCCGTCGCCGCCGAGCAGCCACGACGACAGACCCTAGGGCCGCAACCCGCGCAGCAGCAGTTCCACCAGGCGGCGCGGGTCGTACCGCGGATCGTCGTCCCGCCCCACGCACAGATTCCCGACCCCGCGCATCAGCTCGTACGGCTCGACGCCGGGCCCGGCCTCACCCGCCCCGACCGCCGCGTCGAGCAACTGCCCGCAGACGGGCACCAGCCGGTCGAGGAAGTAGGCGTGCAGCGCCTCGAAGCCGCCGCTGTCCGAGCGCAGCGCGTCGGCGAGGCCGTGCTTCGTGACCAGGAAGTCGACGAAGAGGTCCACCCACCGCTCCAGCGCGGTGAACGGAGACTCCTCCTCGGCCAGCAGCGCCGGACCCGCCTCGGCGCAGGCCTCGACCTGGTGGCGGTAGACGGCCACCACCAGGTCCGCCCGGGTGGGAAAGTGCCGGTAGATCGTGCCCATGCCGACCCCGGCCCGCTTGGCGATCTCACGGATCGGCGCGTCGACCCCCGAGTCCACGAACACCGCGGCGGCGGCGGCAAGCAGCGTCTGCTGATTGCGCACCGCGTCGGCCCGCCTGGGTCGGGCGGACGCCCCTCCGGCTTCATCGGCGCCAGCCACCGCACACCCCTCTCCTCGCCCGTACCGCCGTCGCCGGGCATCGCCGTTGACAAAGCGGAACAGCGCTCCGTATCGTAAATGGAACAACGCTCCGCTTCACTTTAGCCGAAGCCGGACGCTTCCACTCCCCTGCCCCGCCGCCGTTCGGACCCGTGGCAGGGCCCCCGGAAGGAACTCTCCATGAGCACGTCCACGCCCCGCACCACAGATGCCTTCGGGCCCGCCTCCCCCGTCCTGTCCGTCGCCCCGGTGACGCTGCCCGCCCCCGACCGGGCCGTGGACCTCCAGGTCCGCGTCTCCGTACCCCTGACCGCCCTGACCGGCGAGAGCAAGCTCCCGGTCATCCTGCTCTCGCACGGCCAGGGCCACTCGAACAACCTCTCCTCGCTCAACGGCTACGCACCGCTCGTCAGCTTCTGGGCGGCGCACGGGTTCGCCGTGATCCAGCCGACCCACCTCAGCTCGACGACGCTGAAGCTGCCGGCCGACACCCCCGGCGCGCCCATGCACTGGCGCTCCCGGGCCGAGGACATATCGCGCCTCATCGACCGGCTCGACGAGATCGAGGCGGCGGTGCCCGGGCTCACCGGCCGCCTGGACCGGGACCGGATCGCCGTCGCCGGGCACTCCATGGGCGGCCACACCGCAGGCCTCCTGCTGGGCGCACGCCTCATCGATCCGGACGACGGTACGGAGGTGGACCTGGCCGATTCCCGGATCGGCGCGGGCGTCCTGCTGGCCGCGCCCGGCCGGGGCGGCGACGCCCTCGTGCCGGCCATGGCCGAGATGCTGCCCTTCCTCACCACTGCGGACTCCTCCCGGATGGCGACGCCCGCACTCGTGGTCGCAGGCGACAAGGACGAGTCCGGGCATCTGACGAACCGGGGCCCGGCCTGGCACACCGACCCGTACGCCCTCTCCCCCGGCCCCAAGACCCTGCTCACCCTCTTCGGCGCGGAGCACGGACTCGGCGGGATCTCCGGATACGACGTCGCCGAGACGACCGACGAGAGCCCGGCGCGCGTGGCCGCGGTCGCCCGCCTCACCTGGGCCTACCTGCGCAGCACGCTGTACGCCGACGACACCGCCTGGCGGACGGCCCGCGAGGAGCTGACGTCGGGGCCGGACGCGTTCGGCCGGGTCGAGTCGAAGGAGTAGGAGGAGGAGAAGAAGAGCGGCGTGGCCGGCGTCTCGTACAACTGAGGTCACCCCTGCTCGCAGCTGCGGCAGACGCCCCGGCGCCGCAGGTAGTACAGGTAGGTGGCGACGCCCAGGGCCGCGCCCCAGACCACCCACAGGATCGCGGGGCCGGTGACCCCCCAAGAGGTGAGCTCGAAGCCGCGCACCGCCATCAGGCCGCCCGGAATGAGCACCACCGCGACGAACCCGGCCGGCACGACGGCGGTCGCCGGGTGGATCGTCCGCCCCTTCTTCCACCACACCCAGCGCGGCCACACCTCGCCCCACCGGGCGATCAGCCCGTGCATCAGCAGGCTGCCCAGGGTCGACACCACACCCAGCCCGAGCCCGATCTCCAGCATGTTCGGCGTGTCCCGCATCTCCTTCAGGAACGCGTCGGTGATGCCGAGCGGCACGTCGAAGTACCAGGCGATACGGGTGATGTCGTACGGGAGGGTCGAGAGCACGGCCACCCAGACCGCCCGGCGGCCCCAGGTGCGCAGCATGGCAGGGTCGGCCGAGGCGCTGCCGGGGCCGTGCGGGGCCCGGCCGCAGTACACGCAGCGGCCGTCGGTGCGCCGCTGGTACGCGAGGGTCGCGGCGACCCACAGCAACCCGCCGACGAAGACGATCATCAGGTTCCCGCGGTGCCAGTACAGGATGTCCCCCAAGTCCTGGGGGCCCGGCACACCGGTGAAGACGAACACGAGCAGCGCCGGCGAGAACGCCAGCAGCCCGAGCAGCGAGTAGTCGGGGATCAGGAGGGTCAGGGCGATGCCGGCCGCCCACCCGTAGGCGAGCAGGGCCTTGCGGACCCGGCCGCTTCCGAGCCGCCTCAGCATCAGAAGGCCGGTTACGACGCCGAGCGCGCAGAACACGGCCAGCACCGGGGCGACCACCTCGGCCCGGCTCGGCTCCAGGATCGATCCGGAGGACCGGTCCTCGTGGACCCGGCCGAAGGGGTAACCGTCCCCGCCGAACGCCCAGTACAGGGCCGCCGCGCCGTAGAGCGCCGACCAGACGACCGCCAGGTGTCCGGACCAGTCCGGCCAGCCGGACCACCAGCGTGGACGGCGGTCTCCGGGGGTGGTCCGCGGGGAGGTCTCCCCGGCCGGCGTTTCGGTGTCGGATTCGGTGTCGGTTTCGGTGTCCGGCATGGCGGTCCTCCTGGTCTCCGGTTCCGCAGGCTCCGCTGCCGCGCGAAGCGGTGTCTGCCCTCGGGGATCAAGGCTGTCGCGCGGGACGCGTCCGCACATCTGCCGATCGGCAGATCTCTACGACGGCGGTCACCGGGCACCTGCCTGAAGTGGACCGGCTGTCAGACCCGCCTGGGATGTTCCAGGCATGGAGACCGTGGAGACCGTGGAGCCCGTGGAGATGACCGTGCAGTTGACGATCGACTGCTCCGATCCGCAGAGAATGGTGGCCTTCTGGGCCGAGGCGCTGAACTACGTCCCCGAGCCCCCGCCGGGCGGGCACGCCACGTGGCGTGCGTACTGGGCGTCGACGGGGGTGCCCGATGAGGAGTTGCCAGCCGGTGCCGGGGACGTTCCGGAGTCGATCATCGATCCCGCCGGACGAGGGCCGAGGGTGTGGTTCCAGCAGGTTCCGGAGCCGAAGGCCGCCAAGAACCGGTGGCACTTCGACCTGAAGGTCGGCGGGGGCCGTGACGTCCCCCTGGACGTCCGCACCCAGCGGGTGAAGGCCACCGCGGAACGGCTGGTCACCGCCGGCGCGACCGTGCTGCGGATCAAGGACGAGCCGGACACGGGGTTCTACGCCGTCGCCCTGCAGGACCCCGAGGGCAACGAATTCGACGTCGTCTGAGGGCCGTTGCGTCGACGCCGGCCCCGGCCGCCCACCCAAGATCCGCTGTCGTCGCCCGCCCCTAGGAGGTGTCCGGCCCTGATCCGCCGGACGCCCCCTAACCCGGGCCGCCCTCCCGGTCGCGCCGTACGTCCTCCCTGATCCGCTCCGCCATCAGATCGGCGAGCGGATCCGTCACGTCCCAGGAGTGGGTGGCCGGGTGCCGGTCGTACAGCACGCAGGCGTCGCCGTCCTGCACGGACAGCCGGTGAATCACGGCCGGGCACGGGAGCAGCTCGGCGAAGCGGAACTTCCGGCGTCCGTCGCCATCGGTCCAGAACATCCACAGGTCACGCCCGCCGGAGGCCGACACCGAGGGGAGCTGGGCCGCGTGCTCGACCGTCTCCTCGTGCTCGCCGAGCTCACACAGCAGGAAATCGTCCAGTTCGGGGGCTTCCGCCGCCTCGCCGGGCTCGTCCTCCAAACCCATGAGCGCGACCCGTGCGCCCATCTCGGGGAGTTCGGTGAAGGCGGTGCACTGCAACATGGCGCTCATCCTTGCCAGTGAGAAGGGGAAGGGGTGCGGGCGGCGGCGACCAGAGGGCGCATGACCAGTCCGTACCAGGACGCGGCGTCCCGGGCGACGAACTCGTACGGCAGCCCGTCCGCGAGACGCCCCAGCGCGTAGTCGTGCTCACGGAAGCTTGTTACCCAGAAACGGAGTTCGGCAGGTGCGTCGCGCGGGCCGGCCGCGCCGACCGGGTACAGCGCACGGCCCGGAACCCACGAGGCGTACGGGTCCGGATCGAGCGCGTCCGCGAAGCGCCGGGCCTGCCGCCGCAGCCAGCGCAGCGCCAGCCGCCGTGTCGGTACGAGGACGCCGCCGAGCCGGACGGATCGCACCGCGTCGCCGCCGTGGCTCTCGGCAACGTACCAAGTAGGCTGCCGCTGCCGGGCGTTCACAGGACCTCACCCCGGCTACGGGCGTTGAGACGGGCGGTCCTGGCCCGGAGCTGCTCTATGAGGAGCGCGGGCCGGACGAGGTGCGGCTCGGCCTCCCACTCGACTCCGCCGCCCACAGGCCGCAGCGACCAGCGGGCGCCGGCGACCCCGCGGAACTCGCCCACACGGTCGCCGTGACCGGCGTCCACCATGAGCGCGCCGAGGGCCGGGAGATCGGGAGGCTGCTGCGCGTTCGGGCAAACGTTCTCGCCATACACCTGTCGCTCCTCTCTGTAGCCGTATGACTACCGGGGCGATTCAGCGTGACCTACCGTGAGGAGGCATTCAACTTGCCTATTCGGCACGGAAGATCGGGGGTGGGGCCGGTGAACATCAAGGATTTGAACCCGGAAAGCTCCGCGCAGGCAGCCTACGGTGCACGTCTGCGCGAGTTACGGGAGAAGCAGGGTTGGACGCAGGAGGAGCTGGGCAACCACAACGGCTACTCCAGCACGCACATCTCGTCCGTGGAAACTGGTCGCAAACTCGCGACCTTGCGCTTTTCGCGTAGTACGGACCGGGCGCTGGGGCTCACCGGCACCGAGGCGTCGTTCGAGCGCGAGCTGAGCCAGATCAAGCACGGCAGCCTGTTGGAGGGCTTCCCGGAGTTCCTCAACTACGAGCGCCGGGCGGCGGAGATCCGGCTGTACGAGGTCGGCGTCATCCCGGGGCTGCTCCAGACCCCGGAGTACGCGACGGTCCTGGCGGACAGTGTCATCAAGCGGCAAGTGATCACCGCGGACCAGGCCCAGGAGCGGGTCGCTCTGGTCGCGGAACGCCAGGCGGCCCTGGTCAGGGAGAAGCCGCCGCTGGTCTTCGCGCTGCTGGACGAGAGCTGCCTCCTCCGGCCGGTCGGCGGGCCGGAGGTCATGAAGGCGCAGATGGACCGCCTCATCGAGTTCGCGGAGCAGCCCAACACCGTGATCCAGGTGGTGCCGTTCGCCATGGGAGAGCACCGGCCGTTCAGCCTGCCGCTCTACATCCTGACCATGCCCGACCGCTCGCTCATGTCGTACGCGGAGTCGGCGCAGCAGGGCTATCTGGAGCGCGAAAGTGGCTCGGTGGTGCAGCATCTGACGGCCTACCATCGGATGCAGGCCTTGGCCCCCTCCCAGGCCGCGTCCGTAGACATGTTCAGGCAGTTGCGAAAGGGCACCCCGTGACAACCGAGACCCCCCGTTGGTTCACGTCCTCCTACAGCGAAAACGGCGGCGCGTGCGTCGAGGTCGCCACCAACCTCGCCGCCCCGCACGGCATCGTCCCCGTCCGCGACTCCAAGAACCCGGCTGGCCCGGCCCTCACCGTCCCCGCCACCGCGTTCACCACCTTCGTGGCAGGCGTCCGCGCCGGAGACTTCGGCACCGTCTGAGCCGCCCGAGCCGGCAGGGCAAAGCCCCACCGTGCAAGCACGGGTGGGGCTTTGCTGCGACCGCGTCGAGCCCCGGCGCCGCCAGCACTCCTGAGAGCTCGTAACACGATCTTGTTGAAGTGTGCTGGTTGGCCGCGACCGGTGTGACGATTCGTCCGTTCGTGATGGTGTGCGTACTCGACCGTGGATCGTGGACGACGACTCGTGGGCGCTGATCGAGCCGTTGCTGCCGCCGTGGCCGGAGCGGTCTCCGGGGCCGCGTACGGTGTCGGACCGGCTCTGCCTGCAGGCATCCTGTTCGCCCTCTACAACGACGTAGCCTGGCAACTCCTGCCCCTGGAGCTGGGGTTCGGCTCGGGACAGACGAGCTGGCGCCGACTGGACCGGTGGCAGAAGGCAAGAGTCTTCGGCCAACCGCATCGGGTCCTGCTCGCTGAGCTGAACGCGGCCTCAAAGTCATCACGACCGCGGCCAACGTCAACGACGTCACCCAGACCCTCGCCCTGGTCGACGGCATCCCATCTGTCGCAGGCCGCCCCGGCAGGCCCCGCCGACCGGTGATGTGAACGCTGGTCCAAAGGAAGCCTTCGAGGTGCCGACCTGGGTTCGGCACGTCGAAGGGCTTCTGATCGTCCTGCCCCATGTCGTGCTCGATGATGAACATGCACAGATGCCCGCGGCGTCCGGCTGATGACGGCCCTGCCGGGGAAGGCTCGCGGTAAGGCATAGTTCGCCAGGCCGAGGAGAGACCGGCGACGATCCGCACGCGTTGCGTCGGACACCACGCTCGACATCAGCGGAAATTGTTGAACGCAATCCCGTTGGTGAGTGAGGTGACGCCGCTCTGGACACCGTCGACCTTGACGGTTTGGCCGGACACGTGGTTCACGTAGACGCGCAGAAGGAACGAACGGGATCCGCAGGCCTGGTCGATGCGGATGTCGGACAGCTTGGAGTAGCCGACCGCATGGTGTGCGTCATCGGTGATGGTTCGGTCCGCGGCGAACTGGTGGGTCCGGCAGGCGCGGCCGGCGGCATTGAGCTGTACGAGCTCGAAGCGCGTGTGCACGACCGCGTTTCGGCCACGCGGGTAGGCATGCATGTCACTCGCACACGACGCGGTTCCCTGGTAGCACGTCGTCAATTCAACGTTGGCCTGGGCCGAAACCGTGACCGCGTCCGGGTGAGCCTGCCACTTGTGCACCGGCGTTCCGTCGTTGTAGAAGATCCATGCATCCGGGTCTGCGGACCCGTCCCCCACATATGTGCAGTCCCCTGCCGTGTCGGCACTCTCGCAGGCACCGTTCTGCCACCAGTGCGCGCCGCGCTGATCTGCGTCGTCCGTCTCCAGCCAGGTGCTCCCCGCCACTGCGGTCAGGTGGTAGGTCCCCGGTAGCGTCGAGTATGCGGTGCCCTGGAGAACACAGGTGTAGACACCTGTGGCGGGTGCCGTGAAGAGCAGGTCGGCGTAGAGCGGGAGATGGCCGGGTTTCGCGTAGGAAGTGGTGTCGCTGCCCTCGTGGTTGCGAGCCGAAGCAGCGACGACGGGCACCGTGCTTCCGGAGGCGTTGAGGCACCGGATGCGCTGGGTGAGGCCGACGATGCCGGTCGTGGTGCTCGTCGCTTCCAGTCGGCCGCGAAGGTGACGCTTTTCCCCTGCGGTCAAGGTCATCGTCCTCCGCAGCAGGTCCACCGTGACACCTCGCGGGATGTCGGTGTCGGCGGCCAGGGTGAGACGGGTGACGCTACCGGAGCCCGCGGCTGCCGGCGCGGACCACAGGGGTACCAGGGTCAGTGCGAGAACGGCGATGAGTGCCGTGCGGGCAAGTCTCGCTATGAAGGGCATGCGGGCGCTGTCTCCTGTTTGATTCGGTGAGGGGCTATGAGGCGTCGGCATGCTGAAGCCCGGCCCTGAGCTGCCGGAGTGGCGAGGTGCTCAGGGCCGGGCACTGGAGCGGGTATCACGCGATCGCGCTACGGGTCAGATATTCCGCTGCACTTTCCGTGGCCCGGGAAATTCGTGGCGCTGGTGATGTGTGGTTCAGGGGGTAGCGGAACCCAGGCAGACCTTGTCGTTCGGGCCTCCCCCGACCGGTGCTCCGATGTCGCTGCTGAATCCGCCTGCCGGCAGAGTGCGAACCGCCGTGTAACCACTGGCGCCGTATCTCCACACCTTGGCCGTGACAGGGGAATTGCTCACATACGACCGGATGCTGCCGAAGGGAATGGTGTTCCAGGGGGTGAAGCAGGCGTTGGTGCTGGCGCTGGTGATGCGGTCCCCGTTGAAGTTGGTGTCATCGTAGATGCACAGGCGGGCGCTCGGGCAGTCCCCTGCGGCCGGGGCGGAGGCAGCCGGCGCGGCCGAGGCGGGTGCTGCAGACATGATCATCCCGCTGCCCGCGAGTGCGAGAACGGACAGAGCGGCTGCGGACTTCTTCTTCCAGTTCATGCGGAACCTCTCTATGCGATGAAGGCGAGTTCCTTTGGTCAGTTCTGCGAAGGATCGGTCGGTGAAAATTTCGGCCAACCATTCTCGGACTCGCCGTGGTTGTTGGTGCGTGTGGTTCGCGGCAACTCTGCCGAGAGCGAGAATGTTCAGCAACCCTCATCTTGTTGACGTGCAGGAAGTTCGGGGTGCAGAACAAGCCATCGCGGATCGGAATCAGCCTGATTCGCCTATGAGCTCGCAACACGATCATGTGCGGGTCTTCTTGAGGCGTCTCCAGCAGATCAGGCTGCAGGCCAGGGAGACGAAGGCGCCGAGCGGACGTCACGCAGGAGGGGCCTGGAGAAGCGCCAAGCAGAGCTGGCTTGCCTGGAATCGGAGGCTACGGTTCTGCGTTACTTCTTGCCCGCCATGGTGACGGGCCTCCTCGCGACCCCTGAATACATGAGCGCCGGCCTGAGCGGATCGCCGGGCGACAAGTCGGTGACGTTGGCGAGGAAGCTGGAAAGACAAGCCGTTCTCTACGACACCACCAAGTCGCTCACGTTCCTGCTGACAGAAGAGGCTGTGCGCCGGCCCTTGCTTCACCGGGCCGGAATGGCAGTGCAGGCGGACCGCCTTATCTCTCTGTCCCATCCGCCCAACGTGCGCATCGGATTACTTCCCACAAGTTCCGTGACATGTCGCGGACCCATGAATATGTTCACCGTCTACGACCACCGCCTGACCACGGTGGAGACGTTTACCGGACGCATAGTTTTCCAGGACAGCCGAGATATCGCGGAACACCTCAGAGTGTTCGATACATACGAACACCTGGCGCTCTTCGGCGACGTCGCGAGAAACCTCTTGACGCACTGGGCCCTTCGTTTCCGTTCATGATTTCTACCCGGCAACCGCGAATAACTCACCGGCTTCCTGCGCGGCCGACGGATTATTACTCATGTCGCCGAACCAGCGCCTGGCATCGGGCGGAGCAGGGGCGACGCAGACGTCCGCGAGCCGATCGGTCAGTTCCCGTCGGCCCATCAGAAGGGCTCGCCCACATGACGGACCTGTACGAACTCCCCATCGAAGAAGTCACGTTCTCCAAGTCCTGCGGCGGCAATACGCACCCCGACGGCGAATCCTGCGTGGCCCTCGCGCGGATAGGGCCGGACGCCTGGGCCCTGGGCGACAGCAAGCGCCCCGACGCCGAGCTGTTGCGGTTCACGACGGACGCGCTGGACGCGGCGGGCATCGGCCCCGCCCGCTTCGACCTCTCCGCCTGAGCCGCCGTGCACCACCACGGTTACGCCTGGCTCGGGAAGAAACGGCACGGCCTTCCACTCCGTCGCCCTGGTGACCTGCTCCCCCAACCGCGCCGCTCCCGGTCTGCCCTGCCCAGCACGAGAAGCACCCCGCCGATGACCCGGAAGCAACACCCTTGCCCTTCACCACGCTTGAGGTCCTACGGTCGTGGCCCGTAAGGCCCGCACCACCGCGCGGGCCTCGGATCGCACCACCGAGGGAGCATCCCGACGGCGCAAGGATGACCCTCCCCGAGCTCCAGCAGGCTATGGCCTCGTACATCCGGCCCGAGGACGACCTGGCGGTCGAGGCCGAGGGGCTCGTGGAGCGCGGATGGCTGCGACGTGGCGGGGAAGACAGGCTGTGGATCACGGAGGCGGGGGAGCAGGCGCGCCTCGACCTCAAGCGCAATGCTCCCGCCATCCGCGCCGCGCTCCCACGAAGGAATCTCCGACGCGGACTACGTCACCACGGTGAAGGTGCTGCGGCAGCTCATCCGCAACGCCGGCGGGGCAGTGGACTGACAACGGCACCGCCCAGGTCATGGACCGGCCCGGCCCACCCACCCCTGCCGGGCAAACGGCTGTTCGGGCCCTTCTAGGCTGGGGCCCATGCCCACGCCCCCCGCATACGCCCTCGTCGCCACGGACCTGGACGGCACCCTGCTGCGCCCGGACAACAGCGTCAGCGCCCGGTCCCGCGCCGCGCTCGCCCTCGCCGCCGCCGCGGGCGCCCGGCATCTGATCGTCACCGGGCGGCCCGTCCCCGGGATACGGGCGCTGCTCGCGGACCTGGCGTACACCGGGCTCGTCGTCTGCGGCCAGGGCACCCAGCTGTACGAGGCCGAGGTTGAGGGCGGGAACGGGCGGCTGCTGTGGTCCGTCGCCCTGGACCGGGAGGCCGCCGACACCGCGCTCGGCAAGATCGAGGCGGAGGCCGGGGCCGTCTTCGCCGCCGTGGACCAGGACGGCGTGGACGGGGTGACCCTGATCGAGGCCGGGTACCGGATGCCGAACCCGACACTTCCCGCCCAACGCGCCACCTCCCGCGAGGCGTTGTGGGAGCGGCCCGTCATCAAGGTGCTGGTACGCCATCCGGAGCTGGGCGACGACGAGTTGGCCGCCGTCGCACGCGGGGCCGTGGGCGATCTGGCGACGGTGACCATGGCGGGGCCGGGCACGGTGGAGCTGGCTCCGCACGGGGTGGACAAGGGCACGGGGCTGGCGGCGGCCGCCGAGCTGCTCGGCATCGGGGCCGGGCGAACCGTCGCGTTCGGCGACATGCCCAACGACCTGCCGATGTTCGCCGGTTCGGGCCACCGGGTGGCCATGGGCAACGCGCACCCGGAGCTGCGCGCGGCGGCCGACGAGGTGACGCTGTCGAACGCGGAGGACGGCGTCGCGGTGGTCCTGGAGCGGCTGTTCGGCACCGGGGGCGCACCGGTCGGCACGGGGATCGCACCGGACCCTAGCTTGGTCTAGACCAAGACAGGTAGGCTGCCGTCACGATCGTGGCGCCCCACCGCCGCGCGTACCGCTTGACATGCACCTGCCTCAGCCTGCTCCGCGCGGGCGGGCGGGAAACCCCCACGGACCCACCGAGGAGCTGTCGTGAAGCGCAAGAGGATGCCGGCCGTCGTGACCCTGCTCGCCACCGGCCTCGCCGCGGGCCCGGTGATCGCGGCACCCGCCGCCACCGCCGCCACCGAGGCGAAGGCCCGTATCGGCGCCGACTGGGCGAAGCAGTCGATCACCTTCACCGCCGCCCCGGGCCAGGTCAACGACCTCCACGTGGTCCCGATGGACCAGGGCGACGGGGTCCGGCGGATCGGCTTCCGGGACGCGGTCCCGCTCCAGCCCGGCGACCACTGCACGTACCTGGAACCGGGGGTCGAGACGTACGTCGTCTGCGAACTGCCCACGGACAGCGCCCGGCCGGACCGGATCGACGTCTTCCTCGGCGACGGCGACGACGAGATAGCCACCAGCGACCCCGGGGTGGCCACCGTCAGCGGCGGCCCCGGCGACGACATGCTGCACGCCCACACCGCGCACACGGTCCGGGGCGACGAGGGCGACGACATGGTCATGGGACGCGTCGTCCTCGACGGCGGCGACGGCATGGACCACCTGATGGCCGTCGAAGGCGACCAGTGGCTGTTCGGCGGCCGGGGCGACGACATGATCGAGGCGTACGACGGCAAGGACGTCGTGTACGCGGGTCCGGGCGACGACCACGTCATGGGCGGGGACGGCGACGACATCCTGCTCGGCGGCTCCGGGGACGACATGCTGCACGGCGAGAACGGCGACGACGTGATCGTCGGCGGCACCGGGAAGGACACGGTCGAGGGCGGCCCGGGCCGGAACATCACACTCCCCTGAACCCCCCTTACACCTGGGGCGGGTGCAGCTTACGGAAATAGGTCCAGCTGGTCTCGTTCGGCTCGCTCCACTTCTCCGGGGCGTGGGCGAACTCCGGGTGGTGGGCGGCGATGTAGGCCCGGGTGCGTTCGGGGACCTCGGTGTACGCGCCGAGCTTGCGGCCCCGGCAGTGGAAGGTGAGACCGCCGGGCCGCTGCCCCCGGGCCATCCACGGGAGCCAGGGGGACATCCGGCTCCACGACATCGTGGCCGGAACACTGGGGGCCGGGCCCGCCAGGTCGGCGCGGTCCGCGAAGAACTGGAAGAGTTCCAGGGCCTTGTAGGTGTCCCCGGCCGAGTGGACCGGGTACTGGGCCACCGGCAGCGGCGAGGGGTAGGCGAGCGGGATCTCCAGGCTGAAGCAGGCCTGATCCCCGAGGTCGGTCGTCGGGATCGGGAAGGGACGCCACTTCTGGTTCGCCGGGTCGTTCCAGACGTGCACCACCGGCAGGTCCTGCCAGGTCTCCAGGATCTCGCGGCTGACCGGATCCAGATAGAACGCGGCCTCACGGGTGAGCAGTTGGTACGCGTCCGGCCCGGCGTCCGGGTCCTGGACCAGGCGGGCGACGTTCAGGCCCTCGAAGCCGAAGATCCGCTGGTAGGGCTCGTCGGGGGCCCAGGAGTAGACGTCTCCGGACCACCAGTACGTCACCTCCTCGCCGTCGAGGGAGGCGCGGGTGCGGGCGAAGGAACGGAGCAGCTCTGCGGGGCTCGTCATACGGACCACTGTGCGCGATACGGGCCGCCCTGCGCGATCGGCGGGCGCGTCGGCCACGGTCGGCGCGATTCAGCCCACCGGGTCGGGCGGGCCGTCCGGCAGCTCCTGCTCGGTCCACAGCACCTTGCCGTCAGGACCGTGGCGGGCTCCCCAGTGGGAGGCGAGGCGGGAGACGATGAACAGGCCCCGGCCCCCCTCGTCGACGGTCCGGGCGTGCCGCAGGTGCGGGGCGGCCGTGGAGCCGTCGTGGACCTCGCAGGTGAGCGTGGAGTCCAGCAGCAGGCGCAGCCGCAGCGGCGGGGTGCCGTAGCGGACGGCGTTGGTGACGAGTTCGCTGACGATCAGCTCGGTCGCCTCCACGGTGTCCGCGTCCAGCCCCCAGCCCTGGAGCCGGTCGCGCACCAGCACCCGGGCGGTGGCGGGCGTCGTGGGGTCCTGGGCGAGGTCCCAGGTGGCGACGAGGTGGTCGGAGACCGTACCCGTACGGGCCAGGAGCAGGGCGGCGCCGGCGGCGCGGGTGTCGTCCGCCAGCGCGTACACGATGTCGTCGCCGAGCTGCTGGAGGCTGCGGCCCGGCCGGGCGAGGGCCCGGGTGATGCGTTCGGCGGCACGGTCGCCGGAGAGCAGGTCGGCGCTGCAGAACGCGAGGAGGCTGCCCTCCTCCAGGGTGACCGTGGCGGGGGCGAAGAGGGCGCTGTCGGCGGAGAAGAGCCCGGGCCCCTCCGGTACGTCGAGGGCGACCGCCCGCCCGTCGGGGCCGACGATCAGCGGCGCGGGGTGCCCGGCGCGCGCGACGGTGCAGGTGCGGGTGAACGGGTCGTACACCCCGTACACGCAGCCCGCGCTCAGGGGTTCGCCGTGGAGGCCGTCGGCGGGCGGCAGGGAGGCGCGTTCGTCGGCGAGGCGGTCGGCGGTGTCCTTGAGCCGGGCGAGGACCTCCTCCGGCTCCAGGTCGAGACCGGCCAGCGCCTGGATGACGGTGCGCAACTGGCCCATGGCGATGGCCGATTGGAGGCCCTCGCCCGCGACGCCGCCGACGACGAGCGCGGTACGGGCGCCGGACAGGGCGATGGTGTCGAACCAGCAGCCGCTGTCCCGGCCGGGCAGCAGGACGTGCGCGGTGTCGACGGCGGCCTGGCGCCGCTCGGCCTGCGGGAGCAGCCGCCTCTGGACCGTCGAGGCGATGACGTGCTCGCGCTCGTAGCGGCGGGCGTTGTCGATGGCGAGGCTCGCGCGGGTGGCCGCCGTGACGGCCAGGGAGACGTCGTCCTCGTCGAAGGGTTCGGAGGCCCCGCAGCGGTAGAGGCTGACCAGTCCGAGGACCGCGCCCCGCAGGGAGAGGGGCGCGACGACCAGGGAGTGCGCGCCGGTCTCCGCGACGGCGCGCGCCCCGTCCTGGTCGGTGCCGAGCCACGGGGTGTCGGGCCCGAGCGGGACGAGCCGGGCCCGCAGGTCGGCGGCGGCGAGCGCGTACGGCGTCCGTGCGGGAAGGTGGCGGGTCGTGCCAGGCGCCCGGCCCCGGGCCCCGTTCCCGCTCTCCACCGCGTCCCGCACGGAGTCGCACCGGCCGCTGGCGGCACGGCGCAGCGGGGTTCCGGGAGGCATCGGGCCCACCGGCGGCTCGGCGCCGCGCAGGACGTCGTCCACCACCTCCACGACGGCGAGATCGGCGAACCCGGGCGCCAGTGCGTCGGCGAAGGCGCGGCAGGCGGTGGCGACGTCGAGGGAGCCGCCGACCGCGTCCCGCACGGCGGTGAGCGCGGCCTCCCTGGCCCGGCCCCGTTCCCGCTCGGTGACGTCGACGACCGCGACCACCAGGCCGAGGGCGGGGGCGTCGGGGCCGCCCGGACCGTGCAGGCGGTACAAGGAGGTCAGGAACTGCCGGTCGCCGGGAATCCGGCGCAGCCGCCCCCGCACGAGATGGTCGCGCACGGGGCCCTCACCGGCCAGCACCCGCTTCATGAGCTGCTCGGAGCCGTCCGGGTCGTCGAGCCGGAAGACCTCGGTGAACGGGCGGCCGGTGTACTCCCCGGTCCCCACGCCCTCGACGAGGGAGTTGGCGCGTACGAGCCTGAGCTGCGGGTCGAGCACGAGGAGGCCGACGGCGGACTGGGTGAACAGCGCCGCGAGGAGCGCCTCGTCGAAGCCGCCGTCCGTCCTCGCGGCCCGCCCGGGCCCGGCCGGGTTCTCGCTGTCCGCCACGGCTCCACCCACCCTCCGGCTCCGGCGCACCGGAGCCGGGCCGGCACGCGCCGGACCAGCATCACCCGCCGCGCCGGGGGCGGCCACCGGTGGGCGGCAGGGGTGTGACGGGCGGACGCGGACGCGGGCGTGACACCGCGCCAGGAGTGTCGGGCCCTGCGTCATACTGAACCGCCGGAGCACGCCGGAGCACAGGGGGGCGTTCAGCGCATGGAGCACGGGGCGGACGGCGGCGGGCTGCCGGAGCGGATCGGCGGGTACGCCGTGGAGCGGGAGTTGGGCGCCGGTGGGATGGGCACCGTCTATCTGGCGCGCTCCCGCGGCGGGCGGGCGGTGGCCGTGAAGGTGGCCCGGTCGGAGCTCGCCGGCGACCCGCACTTCCGGGAGCGGTTCCGCGCCGAGGTCGCCGCCGCCCGCAGCGTGGGCGGCTTCCACACGGCCCCCGTGGTGGACGCGGACCCGGACGCGGCGGCGCCCTGGCTGGCCACGGCGTACATCCCCGGGCCCACCCTCTCCGCGCTCCTGGAGGCCGAGGGGGCGATGGACGAGGCGCGGCTGCGGGGTCTCGGCGCGGCGCTCGCCGAGGCGCTGGCGGCGATCCACGGCTGCGGTCTTGTGCACCGCGATCTGAAGCCCGGCAACATCATCATGGCTCCGGACGGCCCCCGGGTCCTGGACTTCGGCATCGCCCGGGCCCTGGAGTCGACCCGGCTCACCGCCACCGGCGTGGCCTTCGGCACCCCGGGGTTCCTGGCGCCCGAGCAGGCGCAGGGGCTGGAGGTCGGCGGGGCGGCCGACGTGTTCGCGCTGGGTGCGGTGCTCGTCGCGGCGGCGGGCGGCAGCGCGTTCGGGGCGGGTACGCCGATGGGCCTGATGTACCGGTCGGTGCACGAGCCGCCGGACCTGGCCGCCGTGCCGGAGGGGCTGCGGCCGGTCCTCGCGGCGTGCCTGGCCAAGGAACCGGAGGAGCGGCCCACGCCGGCGGGCCTGCTGGACCTGTTCGTACCGGACACCGTGACACCCCCGCCCGCCGCGGCGTACGCCCCCACGGTGGCGGTGCTCCCGCCGCCACCGTCGTACGCCCCGTCCAACGCCGTTCCGCCGGCGTACGGGCACCAGGCCCCGCACCACGGCCTCCTGCCGCACCAGGCCCCGACCTGGCCCGCGGCGACGGGCGGCGCACCGGACGACGCCGACGTCGGCACCGACCTCGCGTTCGTGGCGGTCGGCCCGGGAAGCTCCCTCCTCATCGACGCGACGGGCGTCACGCTGGGCCCGGAGGGTGCGGAGACGCAGTACACCTGGGCCGAGATCCGGACAGTGACGTACGCGGCCGAGGGCCCCAAGCACCTCGGGGTCGTCGTCCACCCGCACCACGGCACGGCGCACCCGTGCCTCCTCGCCGCCCGCAGGCGGGGCCGCCTCCAGGAGTGGCTGCAGGACCTGCCGCTGATCCTGGAGTGCTTCCTGTAGCGGGCCGGCGGGCCGGTCCTCGCCACCCCGGCCGTGTCCTAGGCGGGCTCCACCAGGCCCTGGGCGGGCTCTCCCAGGTGCGTCAGGGCCTGGCGGAAGTCGTCGAGGGCGGGGCCGAAGTCGTGGGCGGCGGCGTGCAGGCCCGATCGGTCGGTCAGGATCCTGGCCAGTGCGCGTGTTCCCTCCGCCGGGTCGTGCCCGGACAGTCGACGGGCCAGGTCCACCCCCTCGTCGAACAGCGGGCGCGCCTGCTCCGCGAACAGACGGGTGCGCTTCTCCCAGAAGACGGCGGAGCGGAGGGTGAGGGACCGGTGCAGGCGGACCAGTTCGGCCAGGTGCCGGTCCGGATCCTCGGCGGCGCGGGGAGCGAGGGCGTCCACCTCAGCGCGCAGGGCGAGACGGCTGTCGGCGTTACGCCACCGGGCACGGGGAGACCCTCGCATCGGCGCCAGGCCCGACGGCGTACGCGGTTCATCGGCCGCGGACTCATCACCGTAGGCACCGGAGAGGGTCAGCAGCTCCGCCCAGAGACTCCGTTGGTAGCCGCTCCAGGTCTTCCGCTCACCGGTCTCGGCCAACTCCCCCAGCACGGCCAGTGCTTCCTGCCGTGCCAGGGCCGCCCGCTCGTCCCGGCCGTGGGTGTCGAGCATCCGGGCGTACCCGATGAGCGCGTGGAGGTGGCAGACCATCGGGCCCCGGTCCGCCGCGGCTTCGGCCGCTTCCATGGTGACGAGCCTCTCGAACGCGGCGAGCGCTTCGCCGAACCGGCCGGCGTCGTGGAGAGCGGCGATCCAGTCCAGGAGCGTCCAGGCGAGCGCCCCGCTGCGGGGCCCGTCGGGCAGGAGCGCCGCGACCAACTCGTCCATGGCGTCGGCGGCCTCGGCGTACCGGCCTGCCTCGGAGAGTCCGGCCGCCCACTCACGCAGCCCCTTGACCACCGGGACTCCGGCCGGTCCGGTCCGGGCGCGGCTGATGTCCAGCATCTCGGCACACAGGGTCAGGGCCTCCGTGTGCCGGTCCAGGCGGTACAGCTCGCCCCGGTAGCCGTCGAGTGCCCGGTACAGGACATCCGCACGGGCGGGTTCGGCCGGATCGATGCGCCGCGCGACGGCCACCGCTTCCTCGCACAGCTCCAGGGCGCACGCGTGCCGGGTGCCGGAGCCGGCGTCGTAGGCGAGACGCCGAAGCGCCCCGGCCAGGAGCGGGAGATACGAGGCGGGGCTGACCTGGGCGAGCACCCGGTAGGCGTCCACTTCCTCGCCCGGCGTGCGGCGTCCCGACGCGAGCAGCACGTTCCGCGCTCGCACGATGTCGTCCTGATCGACTTTCCCCCAGTGATCCATGACGGAGATTCTGCGTGCCCCGGAGAAGGCCCAACAAGGCTGTGCAGCTGTGCCGTTGCTCCTACGAGAACGCCGTCTGACCTGTCATGATGGATCTGACACCGCCCGTCGAGGCTCCTCCGGTACCTGTTCGCGGACAGTCCTAGTAACCCGGCGCGCGCAGGGAGCGCAGGACGTGGTCGACCAGCGTGGCGATCGTCTCCTCGTCCTGGACGGGCTTGCGCAGCACATGGCGGTAGTAGACCGGGCCGTACAGCATCTCCACGGCCAGCGGGAGGTCCGCGCCGGGCGGGATCTGGCCCTGGTCCTGGGCGCTGCGGAGCCGGCCGATCGCTTCCTCGACGCGGGGGTCGACCAGCTGCTCCCGCAGTTGCTGGGCCAGCAGGTCGTCGTGGTGCAGCTCGGAGAGGATGCCCGCGTAGGCCGGGCCGAACGGCGGGACCGAGAGCAGTTTCACCGCGCCGGCGACGTGGGAGCGCAGGTCGGCGCCGATGTCGCCGGTGTCCGTGAACGGGGTGGCGTCGATCAGGGCGTCCGTGAACGCCTCCAGCAGGACCGCGCCCTTCGACGGCCACCAGCGGTAGATCGTCTTCTTGCTGACCCCGGCGTCGGCCGCGATGGCCTCTATCGTGACGTGCCCGTACCCCCGCTCCGTACACAGGTCGAGAGCGGACCGCAGGATCGCGCGGCGTGATCGTTCGCTACGTCGCACACTGCTCGGCGATGTGATCATTCGGTGAGCATAGGGGGGTTCCAGCCAATCTCTTGTTGACATCTCGTCGCCAAAGACCGCACCATACCCAGGCGGAAACGGAACGTACCGTGTCGTGTCGTTCCGGTGGTCCGCACCGTTCGTGCCGTTCGTGCCGCGACGAGCCGATCGGGGGACGGCTCGCCCGGCCGACGGCGCGTGCGGCCCCCGCCGATCCGATCAAGCCAGGCCCCTTGCACCCGCTCCCGGGCGCTCTCTCAGGCCGTGACGTCCTTGGCCGTGAAGCGCGCCCAGGCCGCCGAGCCGAACACCGCGACGTACAGCCCCTGCAACTGGAAGTTCTTGACCAGGTCGTCCCAGTGGACGGGTTCGCGCAGGACATCGGCGAACGACATCCAGTAGTGCGCGAACAGATACGGGTGCACACCACTCAGCTGCGGAATGCTGTCCAGGATCTGCACCGTGATCAGCAGTCCGACGGTGGCCGCCATCGCCCCGATCCCGCTGCCGGTCAGCGTCGAGACGAACAGCCCGAGCGCGGCGAACCCGGTCAGGGAGACCGCCACGACCAGCGCCGTCAGTCCCGCCCGCACCAGCCCCTCGCCGATACCGATCC
Source organism: Streptomyces durocortorensis (assembly GCF_016901035.1). Lineage (GTDB taxonomy): Bacteria > Actinomycetota > Actinomycetes > Streptomycetales > Streptomycetaceae > Streptomyces > Streptomyces durocortorensis. The sequence goes on along the minus strand of NZ_JAFEUF010000005.1, from coordinate 44,751 downwards.
GGGTGCCGGAGATCGTGGTGACCTCCCCGACCGGGAACAGCAGCGCCCCCACCGCCAGCGCCGACGCCGCCACGACCAGGGTCGCGATCAGGCAGAAGGCGAGGACGGAGGCGTACTTCACGAGCAGCAGCCGGGTCCGGCCCGCCGGGGCCACCAGCAGATAGCGCAGCGTGCCGCTGCTCGCCTCGCCCGCGATCGCGTCGCCCGCGACGACGCCGACGGCCATCGGCAGGAAGACCGGCAGCGTCGCGGCGAGGGCGGCGAAGACGAGGAAGACGCCGTTGTTGGTGACCTGGGCGAGGAACGCCGGACCGGCCCCGCCGTCCGGGCCGCCCGCCCCGCCACTGCCCCCGCCGCCGGTCTCGATCCGGACCGCGATCCCGATGAGTACGGGGACGGCGGCCAGGACGCCGAGCAAGGCGTAGGTGCGGTGGCGGCGGAGCAGCGTGGTGATCTCGGACCGGAGTAGGCCCAGCGTCCACAGCGGATTGCGGGAGCCGCGCGGATCGGAGGAAAGCGCCCGTTCGGCCTGCGACTTCTCAGCTTGGGACTTCTCAGCCTGCGACATCGAATCCCTCTCCGGTGAGTGCGACGAAGGCGTCCTCCAGCGAACCCCGCTCGACGCCGAAGAACCGCACCCGCACCCCGCCGCCCACCAGCGCCGCGTTGAGGTCGGCGAGGTCCACGGCGGCGGGCGGGGCGTCGGCGGTCAGCCGGTCGCCGTCGGCGCTCAGGCCGGTGAGTCCGTGCTCCTTGAGGATGCGGGCGGCGTCCCCGGGGTCGGGGGTGGTGACGGCGAGCCGGCCCCGGGCGCTCGCGGCGAGGTCGGCGACCGGGCCCTGGACGATCAGCCGGCCCCGGGCCATCACCGCGGCGTGCGTGCAGACCTGCTCGATCTCGTCCAGCAGGTGGGAGGAGAGGAACACCGTGGTGCCCTCGGCCGCCAGCTCCCGGACCAGGGAACGGATCTCGCGCATGCCCTGCGGGTCGAGGCCGTTGGTCGGCTCGTCCAGGACCAGCAGCCGGCGCGGCCGCAGCAGGGCGGCGGCGAGCCCGAGGCGCTGCTTCATGCCGAGTGAGTACGCCTTGGCCTTCTTGGCCGACGCGGCGGCGAGCCCGACCCGTGCCAGGGCTTCGTCGACGCGGGCCCGGCGGGTGCGCGGGTCGGCGGTGGGGTCGGCCCGGTCGTACCGCAGGAGGTTGTCCCGGCCGTTCAGGAAGCCGTACAGCGCGGGCCCCTCGATCAGCGCGCCGACCTCCGGCAGCACCGTACGGGCGGCCGCCGGCATCGGGCGGCCGAGCACCTCGGCGGTGCCGGACGTCGGGTCGATGAGGCCCATCAGCATGCGGATCGTGGTGGTCTTCCCGGAGCCGTTCGGGCCGAGGAAGCCGAAGACGCTGCCGGCGGCCACGGTCAGGTCGAGGCCGTCCACGGCGAGCTGACCGCCCCGGTAACGCTTGGTCAGGCCGCGGGTGCGGATGACGGGGGCGCCGGTGGCCGGGACCGGGGCAGGGTTCCCGGACCCGGCCCCCGTGACCGCCGCATGCCCCTCCCGCGCGTCCTCCGCCACCGCGTCCCCGGCCTCGGACTCGGCCGCTGTGTCCGTCATGGCGGTCGCACCTCTCAGTGAGCACGGTCAGTGAGCACGGGTCGTCAGCAAGGTTCGTCGAGCACCGGTCGTCAAGCGCGGGGGCGCCGTGGCCTCCACGCGGGTGCGCGGAGGCCACGGCGGCCGGGTGTCCAGGTGCCCCTGGGAAGGTTCTACTTCGCGGCGGCGTCGGCCGCACGCACCAGCGCGTCCTTCGTCACCGCTCCGACGTACACCGAGCCGTCGTCCGTCAGCAGGGCGTTGACCAGGCGCGTCTTGAAGACCGTGCCCGAGCCGAACTTCCCGGTGACCTTGTCGCCGAGCGCGTCGATGAAGCCCTGCGCCTCGGCCGGCATCTCGTCCGAGCCGGCCTCGGGGAGGCCCTTGCCGCCGGGGGACTTGATCTCGGCGATCGAGGTCCAGCCCTTCCCGATGACGTTGAAGCCGCCCTCGCCCGCGAGGCCGTCCAGCTCGGCCAGCTGCCCGGGCAGCGCCTTCTGCGCCGCGCCGTGCTCGTCCTTGCCGGTCGCCGGCTCGTCGGCCTCGGTCACCTTGGCGCCCTTGGGCGGGGTGAAGGCGAACGTGGACGCGGCCGGCTTGGCGAAGTCGACCTTGGTGAACCCGGCGTCGACGACGGCCTTGCCGCCGCTCGCCGCGGACAGGGTGAACTTCAGCGGTACGCCGTTCTCGGCGTCCACGGCGATCCGGACCGAGCCGATCGTCGAACCGGACTGCTTGGGCTTGATCAGCAGCTGGTACGCGTCCCGCCCGGCGACCTGCGCCGTGCCGTCCACGGTGACCGAGGTGGTGTCGCCCACCGCCGCGAGCGCCTGCTCGGCGAAGTCCTTCGGGGTGGCCGGGGCGCCCTTCGGAGCCTTGGGGGCCTTGGGGGCCTTCTCCGCGTGGCCGCCGTCCTCCCGGCCCTCGGGAGCCTCGGCGTGGTAGACCTCGTCGGACTTGCTGTCGTACGCCCAGACCTCGCCCTGGTTGTGGATGACGCTGTACTCGGACGCGTCCCCGAGGATGGAGAGCTTCTGCCGCTCCGGGCCGTCGGCGGCCCCCCGCAGCGTGTGCGTGCCGGACGTCAGCTCCATGAGCTTGTCCTGCGGGGCCGCCGCGCCGCCGTCCTTGCCCCCGTCCTTGCCCTCGCCGCCGGGCGCGAGCGAGCCCGCGAGGCCGTCGAGGGGCAGGCCCAGGTCGGTGCTGATCTTGAACGTGCCGGAGAGCTGCTCCTCGTCGGAAGCGGCGATCTTCTCGACGAGTTCCTGTGCGCTGATCTTCGGCAGGTCCGGGTCGCCGGAACTCGCGAGCGCCGGGACGAGCCCGATGGTCGCGGCCGCCACCCCCGCGACCGCGACGGGGACGATGTAGCGCGCCGCCTTCCGGCGGCCCACGACAGTGCTCGTGGCCTCGCCGGTGGTCTCTGCGCTGTCGTTCGGTGCCATGGTGTGCCCTACCTCCGTGGTCGGCGGCTTCCGTTGTTAACCATCTGACCAAATCGGGCGGTTCGAAGCGTCAGCCCGGGGAATCAACTCCGCCTACTGCTCCGGTATGACAACCGGAAGGGGCGTGTACGCCAACCAGTAGGGGTATCGCCCCCGTCCGGGTGACACACCGTCACCGCCCCCGCACACCGGGGGCCTCCCGGACCTCAGCCCGCGCGGTGCACCACCGCGTCGCACAGCTCCTCCAGTGCGGCCTTCGCGTACCCCTCGGGCAGCGGGGCGAGCGTGGCGCGCGCCGCCTGGGCGTAGTGCACGGTGTCCTGGCGGGCCTGCTCCAGCGCCGGGTGGGCGCGCAGCCGGCGCAGCACCTCGTTCAGCGCGTCGTCGCTGCTCAGGTCGGAGTCGAGCAGCTCGACGAGCTCCAGGTCGTCGGGCTTGCCGTCGGCCGCCGCCTGGGCGCGCAGCCGCAGGACCGGGAGCGTCGGGATGCCCTCGCGCAGGTCGGTGCCGGGGGTCTTGCCGGACTCGTGGGAGTCGGAGGCGATGTCGAGGACGTCGTCGGCGAGCTGGAAGGCGATGCCGAGCCGTTCCCCGTACTGGGTGAGAACATCCACGGTCCGCTCGTCCGCGCCGGACATCATCGCCCCGAACCGGCCGGAGACGGCGACCAGCGAGCCGGTCTTGCCGCTGAGCACGTCCAGGTAGTGGTCGACCGGGTCACGGCCGTCGCGCGGGCCCGCCGTCTCCAGGATCTGGCCGGTGACGAGCCGCTCGAAGGCCTCGGCCTGGATGCGGACGGCCTCGGGGCCGAGGTCGGCCAGGATGTGGGAGGCGCGGGCGAAGAGGAAGTCGCCGGTGAGGACGGCCACCGAGTTGCCCCAGCGGGTGTTGGCGCTGGGCACCCCGCGCCGCACGTCGGCCTCGTCCATCACGTCGTCGTGGTACAGCGTGGCCAGATGGGTCAGCTCGACGACAACGGCCGAGGGGACGACTCCCGGGGCGTCGGGATCGCCGAACTGTGACGCGAGCATGACCAGCAAGGGACGGAACCGCTTGCCCCCCGCACGCACCAGGTGCTGGGCGGCGTCCGTGATGAAGGGGACGTCGCTCTTGGTGGCTTCGAGCAGCCCTGCCTCGACAGCGGCCAGGCCCGACTGGACATCGGCCTCAAGAGCCTGGTCCCGCACGTGCAGTCCGAACGGCCCGACGACGGTCACGGGGACATCTCCTGTCTGCTGACGATCACACGCAATGTCGATGTGTCGCTGTCTCTCGAATCAACTTCAGCGTATCCGGTCCGCTATGGATCACCGTGGGCGGCTTCCCATGACCGCCGGTATGTTCGGGATCAGCTCATACGATCAGGAGTCTCCGCTTTGTCCCACAGCCCCGCCGCCACCGAGCCGGCCCAGCCCCCGCCCGAGGACGACCACGCCTTCTTCGGACAGCCACGGGGCCTGATGACCCTGTCCGGCCTGGAGGTCTGGGAGCGGTTCTCGTTCCTGGGCATGCAGGCCATCCTGGTGCTGTTCTTCGCCGACACGGTGGCGAACGGCGGCATGGCCATGGACCCCGGCACCGCCGCATCCGTCTCCGCCGCGTACGGGACGTTGGTCTATCTGGTCTCCGTGGCCGGCGGCTGGCTGGCCGACCGGATCCTCGGCTCGTACCGGGCGGTGCTGTACGGCGGCATCCTCATCGCCTGCGGCCACTACTCCATGGCCGTCCCCACCGACGCCATGACCTGGGTGGGCCTCGGCCTGATCAGCGCCGGAACGGGCCTGCTCAAACCCAATGTGGCCTCCATGGTCGGCAAGCTCTACCGCACCGACGACGAGCGGCGCGACGCCGGCTTCGCCCTCTACTACATGGGCATCAACATCGGAGCGTTCGCCGGACCGCTGATCACCGGCTGGCTCGGCGAGCACTGGAGCTGGCACTGGGGTTTCTCGGCGGCCGCGATCGGCATGACCTTCGGCCTGATCCAGTACGTCGTGGGCCGCCGTCACCTGGTCGGCCGCAAGGAGGGCGCGGAATTCGCGCTGGCCCCGGACGCCATGCGGCGGGCGGTGCGCCTGATCATCGGCGGAGCCGTCGCGACAGCCCTCGTAGCCACCGTTCTGGCGCTGGTGGGATGGCTGACCATCGACCGGTTCGTGGACGTGCTGACGGTGATCTCGATCATCGCCCCGATCACCTACTTCGTGGTGATGTTCAGGAGCCCCCGGGTCACCGCCGAGGAGCGCGGCAGGCTGCGGCCGTACGTCGTGCTCTTCCTGGGTTCGGTCTTCTTCAACTTCATCCTCTTCCAGGCCTACTCGACGATGATCCTGCTGGCGTCGACCAACGCCCGGACCGAGATCTTCGGCTTCACCTTCCCGGCCAGCTGGTACGCCTCCGCGCTCGGCGCCTTCGAGGTGGCGCTCGCGCCGCTGGTGGCCGCCACCTGGGTGCGGATGGGCCGCCGCCAGCCGCACGCCTCCAACAAGATCGCCTTCGGTGTGATCCTCGGCGGTCTGTCGTTCCTGCTGATGGTGCTGCCGACCTCCGGGCACGCGGACGACACCTACAAGATGGCCGTCTGGTGGATCGTCGGCTCCTACCTGCTGCTCGGCCTGGGCGACGTCCTGCTGGAGACCTCCGGCCTCTCGGCCAGCAGCAAGCTCGCCCCGAAGGCGTTCGCCAGCCAGACCATGGCCCTGTGGTTCCTCTCCCTGGCCGTCGCCAACGGCATCCAGGCCCAGACCGTGAAGCTGTACGGCGAGGTCTCCAACCCCGCGTACTTCGGCGTCAACGGGGCGATCGCGGTGGCGGCCGGTGTGGCGATGATCCTCGCCGCGCCCTGGCTGAAGCGCACGATGCACCCCGTCCACTGACCCGTACGCCCGCTCGAAGCACCCCGCCCCCCACCGAGGTGACCCATGAACATCACGACCGAGTTCCCGTACGAGACCACCCGCGAGGACGTCCGCATCCCGCTGCCCGACGGCACCCTGCTCTACGCCCGGATCTGGCGGCCGCTGACCGACGAACCGGTCCCCGCCCTGCTGGAGTACCTGCCCTACCGGCTGAGCGACTGGACCGCGCCGCGCGACTGGCAGCGCCACCCCTGGTACGCGGGCCACGGCTACGCGTCCGTACGGGTCGACGTCCGGGGCCACGGCAACAGCGAGGGGCTGCCGGGCGACGAGTACGACGCGCAGGAGCTGGAGGACGGGGTCGCCGTCATCCACTGGCTGGCCCAGCAGGAGTGGTGCTCCGGCCGGGTCGGGATGTTCGGGATCTCCTGGGGCGGCTTCAACTCGCTCCAGATCGCCGCGCTCGCCCCCGAGCCGCTGAAGGCGATCGTCACGGTCTGCTCGGCCGACGACCGCTACGACAACGACGTCCACTACATGGGCGGCTCGGTCCTCGCGGTGGACATGCACGCCTGGGCGGCCACCATGCTCGCCTTCGTCTGCCGCCCGCCGGACCCGGCGCAGGTCGGCGACGACTGGAAGGAGATGTGGCTGAAGCGGCTGGAGGCCGTCGACCCCTTCATCCACACCTGGCTGGCCCACCAGAGCCGCGACGCCTACTGGAAGCACGGCAGCGTCTGCGAGGACTACGGCGCGATCAAGGCGAACGTGCTGGCGGTCGGCGGCTGGCACGACCCGTACCGCGACACCGTCCTGCGGCTCGTGGAGCACCTGGACCCGGCGCAGGTGCGCGGGATCATCGGCCCGTGGTCGCACCAGTACCCGGACCGGGGGCTGCCGCCGGGGCCCGCGATCGGCTTCCTCCAGGAGACGCTGCGCTGGTGGGACCAGCACCTCAAGGGCAAGGAGACGGGCGTGATGCGGGAGCCGCTGCTGCGGTCCTGGATCAGCGGTTCGCACCCGCCCGCCACGGTGTACGAGACGCTGCCCGGCCGCTGGGTCGGGGACGCGTCCTGGCCGTCGGAGAACGTCTCCCCGGTGGCGTACGCCCTTCAGGGCGGTGAGCGGATCGTCGCCTCGCCGCAGCAGACCGGGCTGGACGCGGGGCGGTTCTTCCCGTTCGGCAACGAGGCGGACCTGCCGCCGGACCAGCGGGACGAGGACGCCAAGTCGGTGTCGTTCGAATTCCCCGTCGAGGAGGCGCCGATCGAGATCCTGGGCCGCCCCCGGGTGAAGCTCCGCCTCCGGATGGACGTCCCGCGCGGCCAGGCCATCGCCCGGCTCTGCGACGTAGCACCGGACGGCTCCTCCACCCTGGTCACCCGGGGCGTCCTCAACCTCGCCGCCCGGCACGGCCGCGACCGCACCGAGGACTGGCCGCCCGGCGAGACCGAGGACGTCGTCTTCGACCTCAACGGCATCGGCCACACCTTCCCGCCCGGCCACCGCATCCGGCTCGCCGTCTCCTCCTCGTACTGGCCCTGGATCTGGCCGCAGGCCGGCTCGGCGGGCTTCACGCTCGACGCGGACGGCAGCTTCGTCGAACTGCCGGTGCGCCGCCACACCGAGGACCCGGCGATCACCTTCGGCGAACCGGAACAGTCCGAACCGCTCGGCGTGGTCTACCCGGTCACCCTGGAGGAGCCGCGCCCCGAACGCCTCGTCGTCCGCGATGTGGCCAAGGGCGAATGGCGGCTGGAGGTCGACCCCCGTTACGGCGGTACGCGCGTCTACCCGGACGGTCTCGAATTCACCGAGGACGCCCTGGAGACGTACACGATCCAGCAGGACGACCCGCTCTCCGCGCGGACCCGCTCCGACTGGCGGATCCGGCTGCACCGCCCGGAGGCGGCCTGGGACGTGGAGATCGAGACCCGCTCGGAGATCGCCGCCGACGAGCACGACTTCATCACCTCCAACGAGGTGGTCTGCAAGGACGGCGAGGAAGTCGTCTTCCACCGCACCTGGGAGAAGCGCATCCCGCGCACCGCGGGCTGAGGTGTTTCCGGCGCGGGTCCCCCGGGTTTCCGGGGGAACCGCCGGTAACCGGTGAACTTTCCGGGCAATACGCACAGTTGGGGATGGTCAGGGCACTGCCGCTGGGTAGGAGCCCCGACGTAACGTGTCCCCAACGCGACCTGGAAAGCGAGGCAGCACCACATGCCCGAGCAGAGCAGCCCGCTCGATCTGGCCGAGGGCGACCCCTTCGGCCCGCACAACCTTCCGTACGGTGTGTTCTCCACCCCCGACCACCCCGACGACCGCCGGGTCGGCGTCCGCATCGGCAACCACGTCCTGGACGCCGGGGCCGCCGCCCACGCACTGGGCTCCCCGTACGCGGGGCTGCTGGCGCAGCCGAGCCTGACACCGCTGCTCGCGGCGGGCCGCACCGCCTGGAGCGATGTGCGCCGCGCGCTCACCGCCTGGCTGACCGTCCCCGCCCACCGCGCGGACATCGAACCGCTGCTGCACCCGGTGGACGCGGTCACCCTGCACCTGCCGTACGAGGTGGCGGACTACGTCGACTTCTACGCCAGCGAGCACCACGCCACCAACGTCGGAAAGATCTTCCGGCCGGACGGCGACGCGCTCACCCCCAACTGGAAGCACCTGCCGATCGGTTACCACGGCCGCTCCGGCACCGTCGTGGTCTCCGGCACCGACGTGGTGCGCCCCAGCGGCCAGCGCAAGGCCCCCACCGACCCGGCCCCCGTCTTCGGGCCCTCGGTGAAGCTCGACATCGAGGCCGAGGTCGGCTTCGTCGTCGGCGTCCCCTCCGCGCACGGCGCCCCGGTCCCGCTGGCCGACTTCCGCGAGCACGTCTTCGGGCTCTCGCTCCTCAACGACTGGTCCGCGCGCGACCTCCAGGCCTGGGAGTACGTGCCGCTCGGCCCGTTCCTCGGCAAGTCCTTCGCCACCTCCGTATCGGCGTGGGTCACCCCGCTGGAGGCCCTGGAGGCCGCCCGCACCGCACCCCCGGCCCGGGACCTCCCCCTCCTCCCCTACCTCGACGACGTCGAGGACGAGGAGCCGGGCGGCTTCGACATCCGGATCACCGTCGAGATCAACGGCCAGACCGTCGCCGAGCCCCCGTTCGCCTCGATGTACTGGACGGCGGCCCAGCAGCTCGCCCACATGACGGTCAACGGCGCGTCGCTGCGCACCGGTGACCTGTACGGATCCGGCACGGTCAGCGGCCCCGAGACGCACCAGCGCGGCTCGCTCCTGGAGCTGACCTGGAACGGCCGCGACGCCCTCGAACTGACCGAGGGCAAGCGGACGTTCCTGGAGGACGGCGACACGGTCACGCTGACCGCCTGGGCGCCCGGCCCGCACGGCACCCGCGTGGGCCTCGGCGACGTCACCGGAAGGATCGTCACCGCGCCATGACGACTCCCGCGCCTTCCGGCCCCGAGGCGTCCGCCCTGACCCTGCCCGAGGAACTGCTCCTGCTGACGCTGGACCCGGAGCGCGGCAAACCGCTCTGCGCCCGCACGTATCTGCGGTACGGCACGGCCGGCGCGGTCCTCGCCGAACTGGAGCTCCAGGGCCGGATACGCGAGGAGCGCGGCCGGGTCCAGGTGGTCAACCCCCTGGACCCGGCCCACCCGCTGCTCGCCTCGCTGCTGGGCACGCTCGACCCGCCGTCCGCCAAGAAGAAGCGATTCCGCCCGGGGACCAGCGCCAAGAGCTGGATCCGGCTGTACGGCCGCAACGCCGAGGAACGCCACCTGGACCACCTGGTGGAGCGCGGCCTCCTGCGCCGCGAGACCCGCCGCTTCCTCGGCGTGCTCCCCTACCAGCGGCACTTCCCGGGCGACCCCGACCTGACCGGCGCGACCCGGTGGCGCTTCGGCCAGGCGGAGGCCCGGGGCTTCCCGGACCAGCGCAGCCGCGCTCTGGCGGGCCTCGTCTCGGCGACCGGCCTCGCCGGCACCCTCACCACCGCGGGCCGCGAGGGCCGCTCGGCGATGAAGACCCTGCGCCGCGCCCACTGGTTCGCCGCAGCGGTGCACCACAACGTCCGCCAGAACCAGTCCAGCGGCGGCGGAAGCAGTGACGGCGGCAGCAGCTGGGGCGACGGGGGCGGGGGCGGCGGCTGCGGAGGCGGCGGGGACTGAGGGCGGGTCTGCGTCTGTCGGCGGACACGCTCCTCGCGGTGGAGACGGGTGCGAACGCGGTTGGCGGGTACCCGGGCGGCAGCAGCACACATCCGGATGCGGCGGTTCCGTCGTGGCACTCCGTATGAACGTGCCGACGCCGACAGGGACCGACAGGGAAGAGCCAGGTGACCGCGTCATGAGTACAGCAGGACGGCAGACCCCCACCGCCACCGGCGATGAACCGGTGGGCGTTCTCGTCTCACGTGCCTCGCAGCAGATCTCGGAGCTGGTCCGCGAGGAAATGCAGCTGGCACGTTCGGAGATGGCGGAGAAGGGCAGGCGCTTCGGTAAGGGCGGCGGCCTGTTCGGCGCTGCGGGGTTCGTCGGCATCCTGGCCTCTCAGGCCCTGGTGGCGACCTGCATCGCCGCACTCGCGCTGGCCCTGCCCCTGTGGGCGGCGGCCCTCATCGTCACGGCGGTGCTGGCCGCGGTGGCGGGAGCAGCCGCCCTCGCGGGGAAGAAGCAGATCGCCCGCGCCGGAACCCCCGCCCCGGAGCAGACCATCGACAGCGTCAAGGCCGATCTGGCCGAGGTCAAGGAGAGGGCTCACCGATGAACGACGAGTCGCAGAACAAGATGGGTTCGCCCACCCCCGAGGAACTGCGCCAACAGGTCGAGCGCACGCGTGACGAACTCGGCCAGACCGTCGAGGCATTGGCGGGCAAGGCCGACGTCAAGGCACAGGCGAAGGCGAAGACCGCGGCGGCCAAGGAACAAGCCGCCGAGAAGACGGCGGCGGCGAGGGAACAGGCCGCGGAGAAGGCGACGGCGGTGAAGGAACAGGCCGCCGAAAAGTCTGCCGAGTTGAAGGGGCAGGCGGCCGAGAAGGCCTCGGCCGCGAAGGAGCAGGCGGCCGAGAAGACGGCGGCGGTCAAGGAGCAGGCCGCAACGGCCACCGCCCAGATCCGGGAGAAGAGCGCGCAGGCCGCGCAGACGGTGAAGGACAAGACGCCGGACTCCGTGCAGGAGAAGGCGGCACAGGCCGCCACGCAGGTGCGGGAGAGCGCGGCCCGGGCCGGGCAGTTCGCGGTGGACCGGACCCCCGACCCGCTGCTGGAGAAGGCGGACCGGGCCGCGAAGGCCGCCCGCGCCAACCGCACCCCGCTCCTCGCGGGCGGCGCGGTGCTGGTCGCCTTCCTGCTGATACGCCGCAGCCGGGGGCGTAACAAGTGAAGGCTTCGAAGATCGCCTACAAGCCGATGGGGTTCGCCCTCGGCGCGCTCAGCGGCATGATCGCGAGCGCCGTCTTCAAGCAGACGTGGAAGGTCATCGAAGGCGAGGGCGACGCCCCCGATGCCCTCGACGAGGACCGTCCGTGGCGGCAGATCCTTCTCGCCGCCGCCGTACAGGGCGCGATCTTCGCCGTGGTCAAGGCCACCGTCGAACGCTCGGGCGCGAAAGCGACCCGGCGCGTCACGGGCGTCTGGCCGGCCTGACCCGGGGGCGGTTCCGGCCGGGCCCGGCAGGCCGGCCGGAACCGCCCCGGTGTCCCCGGCTCAGCTCCCCGGCCCCGGGTGTTCGGCGTCCCGGACGAGCAGGGCGATCCGCACCCGGTTGTCCACCTCCAGCTTGCTGAACAGGCTGCTCGTGTGGGCCTTGACGGTGGCGACGGTGATGCCGAGCCGCTCGGCGATCTCCCGGTTGCCGAGCCCGTCCGCGATGGCCCGCGCGGTGTCGAGTTCGCGCCGGGTCAGGACGGACAGCCGCCTTCGGGCGGCATCGCGGACAGCCCCGCGAACGGCCGGGCCCTCGACCGCCGTGGCCGCTGCGATGAGCCGTGCCGTGGCCTGAGGAGACAGGGCGGGTTCGCCGTTCGCGACCGTCCGCACGGCGTCGATGATCCGGCCGGGCGGGGTGTGCTTGAGGACGAAGCCGAGTGCCCCCGCGCGCAGCGCGTCGAGGACCAGCGCGTCGGAGTCGAAGGCGGTCAGGACGATGACCCGCGGCGGCCGGTCCAGCGCCAGGAGTTCCCGGGTCCAGCTCACGCCGTCCCGCCCGGGCATCCGTACGTCCATGAGCACGACGTCCGGCGTCTCCTCGCGTACGAGCGCGAGAGCCTCCTCCCCGTCGGCGGCCTCGCCCACCACGGTGAGGTCGCTCTCGCCGTCGACGACGAGACGCACCGCCATCCGGATCAGCTGCTCGTCGTCGACCACGACCACCCGCACCGGCGGCTTCCCGGACTCCACGCTCAGAGCCTCCGCTCGGGCTGGTCTTCGGGCCGGGGTGGTTCGGTGGGCTCGCCGTCAGGCCGGGGCGGCCGGGCGGGCTCATCCGGCCCGGCCGTGCGATCGGGCTCGTCCGTCCAGACCTGCCGCTCGGGCTCGTCCGGCCCGGCCCGCCGCTCGGCCTCGTCCGGCCAGGGCAGCCTGGCGGTGAGGGCGAACCCGCCGTCGGGCGCCGGGGCGTGGCCGACGGTCCCGCCCACGGCCCGGACCCGCTCGGCGAGACCCTGCAGACCGTACCCGGAGGCCGGCGGCCCGGTCCTCCTCCGGGCGGCCGGACCGTTGCGGACGGCGACACCGAGCGTGCCGCCCGGCTCCCCGTCCAGGGCGATCAGGACCGGGGCACCGGGGGCGTGCTTCGCGGCGTTGGTCAGCGCTTCCCGGACGACGCGGTAGCAGACCTCGCCCACCTCGCCCGGGGGTTCGCCGGTCGTGTCGACGGTGAGCGTCACGTCCATGCCGGAGGCGCGTGCGTCGTCCACCAGGGCCGGGACGCTGCCGTAGGAGGGGCGGGGCGGCTCCGGGCGGTCCGGCTGCTCGGCCCGGAGCACGCCGAGCACATCGCGCAGATCCTCCAGGGCCCGGTACGAACCGTCCGCGATCCCCCGTACCAGCACGGCCCGCTCCTCGTCCGGCAGATCGGGGCGGTGGTCCAGCGCCCCGGCCTGCAGGGCTACCAGGGAGATCCGGTGGGCGAGGCTGTCGTGCATCTCGGAGGCGATCCGGTTGCGCTCCAGAACCCGGGCCCGGTCCGCCAGGGCTGCCTGTTCTCGTTCCGCGCTCCGGGCCCGTTCCCGGAGCGAGAGGACTTCGGCGCGGCGGGCTCCCACGGCCCATCCCGTGGCGACGGCGAACCCCGCCGTCAGCAGCTGCAGGCTGAGTTGGATCCAGGGGGCGCCGGGCGGCCGCTCCACCGGGTACAGGCCCGTGGTGAACAGCGGCGCGACGACGAACGCGGCCACCACCGGCGCGATCTCAGCCGGCCGCCGACGGGCCGCCAGGGAGCCGATCGCCAGCAGTGCCGCGCCGGACGCCAGGGTGGAGGCGGCGGACGCGACGGCGACGGCGAGCGCCACGGGGACGGGGAACCGCCGCCGCCAGGCCACCGCCGTCAGGCAGCCGAGGGCGACGACCGGGTCGCCGGTGACGAACCAGGAGCAGGAGTCCGCCGCACAGCCACGCGGCAGCATCGCGCCGGTGAGCATCCAGAGCAGCACCCCCACCAGGGCGGCCGCGCCGAGCCGCACCGCCTCCCGCCAGGGACCTCGGGGAGGCGCGGTCCCCGCTGGCGGCGCGGGCGCGTGGGGTGACACGGCACTTCCAGGTGACACGGCCCTCAGAGGTGGCACGGCGTCCGTCTCCATCGGTTCATTATCGCGACGCGGCCCGGCCGGGACGTCCGCCCTGGGGAGGGGACCGCCTTCGACTCCGGTCGAAGGTCCGCGTCGGCGCACCCGTCCCCGGTCCCGGGCACGACGGCCCGAGCGGGCGATGTGCGAGGGGCCGCGCCGCGGCGAGACTGACGGCTTCTCACGGACGACGAGGAGGCTTCGTATGCGCCGGAAACCCCTGGCCCTGGCTCTTGCCGCCACCGCAGTCGTCGCGACCTGGGTCGCCCCGGCCTCGGGCGCGACACCGGACGCGGCGGCCACCGCACCGGCACCGCTGAAGTGGGGGCCCTGTCCGGGGGCGAACCCCCCGAAACAGCTCCAGTGCGGCACGCTGAAGGTTCCGCTGGACTACCGCGATCCCGAGGGCCGCCAGATCAAGATCGCGGTCTCCCGGCTGCCGAGCCAGAAGCCCGCGCAGCGCCGCGGTGCGCTGCTCACCAACCCGGGCGGGCCCGGTGGCGCCGGCCTCGGCTACCCGTTGGGTCTCGCGGCGCAACTGCCCCAACAGGTGCTGGACACCTACGACATCATCGGCATGGACCCGCGCGGGGTGGGCCGCAGCACCCCGGTGACCTGCGACCTGACGCCGGCCCAGCTGAAGCGCGGCGCGTACCCCACGTACGCCCACAACCCGGGCGACGTGGTGCGCGAGGCGCGGTACGCGCGCACCATCGCCCGGCAGTGCGCCGCGTCGGACACCGCGTGGATGCTGCCGCACACCACGACGGCGAACACCGCACGGGACATGGACCGCCTCCGGGCCGCCATCGGCGAGTCCAAGATCTCCTACCTCGGCGCCTCGTACGGCACCCAGCTCGGCGCCGCCTACGCCCAGCTGTTCCCCGAGCGCGGCGACCGGATCGTTCTCGACAGCGCCCTCGGCCCGCGCGGCTACGACGTCACCGCGTTCCGGCTGCTGGCACGCGGCATGGAGGACCGCTTCCCCGACTTCGCGGCCTACGCGTCCGCCCACCCCGAGTACGGCCTCGGCACCACCCCCGCAGAGGTGGAGGCCACGTACGCCGCCCTCGCCCGCCGCCTGGACGCCGAGCCGCAAGGCAACATCACCGGAACCCTGTTCCGCGGGCTGACCCTGGAACTGCTCTACGCGGACACACAGCTTCCGGAGCTGGCGAAGATGTGGCAGACCCTGAAGGCGGGGAACCCCTACCCCTTCGAGCCGACTCCGGACCAGGAGAACTCCGCCGCCTCCCGCCTCCACGTCCTGTGCGCGGACTCCCGCTGGCCCCGCCACCAGCTCGCCTACCAGCTGAACGTCGCGGTCGACCGCGCGCGGTATCCGAAGCTCGGCGCCTCGACGGCGGGCATCACCCCCTGCGCGTTCTGGCCGTCCGAGCACCGCGAGCGGCCGGTGCGCATCGGCGACCGGGGCCCGTCGAACATCCTGCTGGTCCAGAACGAACGCGACCCGGGCACCCCGCTGGCGGGAGCCCTGAAGCTCCGGCAGGCACTGGGCCAGCGGGCCAGGATGGTCACCGCCGACCAGGGCGGCCACGGCGTCTACCCCTTCGGCACCAACACCTGCGCCAACGAGGTGACGACCACGTTCCTCACCACGGGCAAGCGCCCGGTCCGCGATCTGCGCTGCGCCGCGGAGTAACCGGCGGGACGTCCCCGAACGTGGGAACGCCTGGACCGTCGCAGCCTCGGTCAGCCTCGCGGCAGGCGTTCCCACGTTCGGGTCATCCGGATCCGGTTCCCGGCGGATACGCTGGTCGGGCCCGCGAGACTCCTCCCCATGGGAGCAATGATGAGCATCGAACCCGAGGCCTCCGAGCCGCGGTGGGCGGTCCCGCCCGAGGGCGGCTGGACCGCCGATGACCTGGACACACTCCCGAATCTGCCTCCGCACACGGAGCTGATCGACGGGAGCCTCGTTTTCGTGAGTCCGCAGACCCTTTTCCATTCGCGAGCGGTCAGCTTCTTCGAGTGGCAGCTGCAGTCCTTGGTGCCGCCCGAGCTGGAGGTCGTGCGCGAGTTCACCATCGACATCGACCGCTACAACCGGCCCGAGCCTGATGTGATCGTCATCGACGGCGATGTCGTCGATGACCCGAATCAGACCCGGTTCCCCGCCGAGGCCGTCCGACTGGCCATCGAGGTGGTCTCGCCCGAGTCCCGGGCGCGCGACCGGGAGACCAAGCCCGTGAAGTACGCCCGCGCGACCATCCCCCACTACTGGCGGGTGGAGAACCACGACGGGCGCGCCGTGGTGTACGTCTTCGAGCGGGAGCCGGCCACCGGCGCGTACACCTCGACCGGGATCTTCCACGACCGGATGAAGGTGTCGGTGCCGTTCACCGTGGACCTGGACCTCACGGCGATCACGGCCCGCCGCAGCCGGGCGGCGGACCCGGAGTAGGCCCCACCGCCCGGTCACTCTCACCCGCCCGGTACGTCCCTCACTCGTACTCGGGCGGTTCCTCGTCCCAGCCGAACTCGGGGTCGCTGTGCTGCGAGGCCGCGGCCGGAGCTTGCGTACGAGCCGGAGCCGGGGCCGCCGCACGGGGTGCGGGCGCCGGGGCCGCCGGTGTCTCCGGGGCCGCCGGTGTCTCCGGGGCCGCTCCCGGGGACACCTCGGCCAGGACCTCCAGCACGCCCTCCCCGTACGTCGCGAGCTTCTTCTCGCCCAGGCCGCTGATGCCTCCCAGCTCCCCGACCGTCGTCGGGTGGACGGTCGCGATCTCCCTCAGCGTCGCGTCGTGGAAGATCACGTACGCCGGGACGCCCTGCTCCTTCGCCGTCGCCCCGCGCCAGGCGCGCAGCGCCTCGAAGACCGGGACGGCGGACTCGGGGAGGTCGGCGGCGGCCGCCTTGCCCTTGCCGCCCCTGCCGCCGCCCGCCGAGGACGACGAGCGGGACGTCGGCTTCTTCGGCTCCTTGCGGAGCAGCACCTCCCGCTCCCGGCCGAGCACCGTCGCGCTCTCGTCGGTCAGGACGAGCGTGCCGTACTCCCCCTCGACCGCCAGCAGGCCCTGGGCCAGCAGCTGGCGGACCACGCCGCGCCACTCCGCCTCGGCCAGCTCCTCGCCGATGCCGAAGACCGAGAGCTGGTCGTGGTCGAACTGGATGACCTTGGCGGTCTTGCGGCCGAGCAGGATGTCGATGATCTGGCCCGCGCCGAACTTCTGGTTCCGCTCGCGCTTCAGCCGCACCACCGTGGAGAGCAGCTTCTGCGAGACGACCGTGCCGTCCCAGGTCTCCGGCGGGGTCAGGCAGGTGTCGCAGTTGCCGCAGGCGGCGGCCGTGGGCTCCTGGCCGAAGTAGGTGAGGAGCTGGGACCGGCGGCACTGGACCGTCTCGCAGAGCGCCAGCATCGAGTCGAGGTGGGCGGCGGCCCGGCGGCGGTGGGCCTCGTCGCCGTCCCCGCCCTGGATGAGCTTGCGCTGCTGGACGACGTCCTGGAGTCCGTACGCCATCCAGGCCGTCGACGGCTCCCCGTCACGGCCCGCGCGGCCGGTCTCCTGGTAGTAGCCCTCGACGGACTTGGGGAGGTCGACGTGGGCGACGAAGCGGACGTCCGGCTTGTCGATGCCCATGCCGAACGCGATCGTCGCGACGACGACGAGCCCCTCCTCACGGAGGAACCGCGACTGGTGGGCGGCGCGCGTGGAGGCGTCCAGGCCCGCGTGGTACGGAACGGCCTGCACGCCATTGCCGCTTAGATACTCCGCGATCTTCTCGGTGGAGTTGCGCGAGAGGCAGTAGACGATGCCCGCGTCCCCGGCGTGCTCCTCCTTGAGGAAGGTCAGGAGCTGCTTCTTGGGCTCGGACTTCGGGACGATCCGGTACTGGATGTTCGGCCGGTCGAAGCTCGCCACGAAGTGCTTCGCGTCCGGCATGGAGAGCCGACGGGTGATCTCCTCGTGGGTGGCGTTCGTCGCGGTCGCCGTCAGGGCGATGCGCGGCACGTCCGGCCAGCGCTCGCCGAGCACGGACAGCGCCAGATAGTCCGGGCGGAAGTCGTGGCCCCACTGGGCGACGCAGTGCGCCTCGTCGATCGCGAAGACGGAGATCTCGCCCCGGGCCAGCAGGGAGAGCGTGGAGTCCAGGCGCAGCCGCTCGGGGGCCAGGTAGAGGATGTCCAGCTCGCCCGCTAGGAACTGCGCCTCCATCGAGCGGCGCTCGTCGAAGTCCTGCGTGGAGTTCATGAAGCCGGCCCGGACGCCGAGCGCCCGCAGGGCGTCGACCTGGTCCTGCATGAGGGCGATCAGCGGGGAGACGACGACGCCGGTGCCGCGCCGGACCAGGGACGGGATCTGGTAGCAGAGGGACTTTCCGCCGCCGGTGGGCATGAGCACGACCGCGTCGCCGCCCGCCACCACATGCTCGATGATCGCGCCCTGCTCGCCGCGGAACGACTCGTACCCGAAGACGCGGTGCAGCGTCCGCCGCGCCTCGCTCTCGCCGCCCGTGTCGGTGTCGGTGCCGGTCACCGTCCCGGTGGTCTCATCCATGGTCACGCCCAATGCTCTGTCCCCCGAGGGTCCGCCGAGGGTGTCCGCTCGCCCGGCCCTGTCCCGTCCTGCTCTCGTCCCCGTCCACGATAGGCGGAGGCAACGACAACGCCGGACGGTCTGTGGATAACCGACCGTCCGGCGCTGCCGACGTGCATACTGCGGAGCTTCCGCGCGGGCTACCGCACGAAGACTCCCGCCTGGCTCGCCAGGTCCAGGAAATACTGCGGGGCCAGGCCCAGCACCAGGGTGACGGCGACGCCGACCGCGATCGTGGTCATGGTCAGCGGGGACGGGACGGCGACCGTGGGGCCGTCCGCCTTCGGCTCGCTGAAGAACATCAGGACGATCACGCGGATGTAGAAGAACGCCGCGACGGCCGAGGAGAGCACACCGACGACCACCAGCGCGCCGGCCCCGCCCTCGGCGGCCGCCTTGAACACCGCGAACTTCCCGGAGAACCCGGAGGTCAGCGGGATGCCCGCGAAGGCCAGCAGGAACACCGCGAAGACCGCGGCGACCAGCGGCGAGCGGCGGCCGAGCCCGGCCCACTTCGACAGGTGGGTGGCCTCGCCGCCCGCGTCCCGCACCAGCGTGACGACGGCGAACGCTCCGACCGTCACGAAGGAGTAGGCCAGCAGGTAGAAGAGGACCGAGGAGATGCCCTCCGGGCTGGCCGCGACGACGCCGGCGAGGATGAAGCCCGCGTGCGCGATCGAGGAGTAGGCCAGCAGCCGCTTGATGTCGGTCTGGGTGATCGCGACGATCGCGCCGCCCAGCATCGTGATGATGGCGACCGCCCACATGACCGGCCGCAGGTCCCAGGTGAGCCCCGGGAGTGCCACGTACAGCAGGCGCAGCATCGCGCCGAACGCGGCGACCTTCGTGGCGGCGGCCATGAAGCCGGTCACCGGGGTCGGCGCGCCCTGGTAGACGTCCGGGGTCCACATGTGGAACGGGATCGCGCCGACCTTGAAGAGCAGGCCGACCAGGATCATCGCGCCGCCGATGAGCAGCAGCGCGTCGTTGCCCATGGTGTCGGCGAGGGCCGGGTCGATCTCCAGGACCGAGCCGTCGACGACGTTGGCGATGTCGGCGTACGACAGGGAGCCCGCGTAGCCGTAGAGGAGGGCGATCCCGAAGAGGAAGAACGCCGAGGAGAACGCGCCGAGCAGGAAGTACTTCACGGCCGCTTCCTGCGACAGCAGCCGCTTGCGGCGGGCCACGGCGCACAGGAGGTAGAGCGGGAGGGAGAAGACCTCCAGCGCGATGAACAGGGTCAGCAGGTCGTTGGCGGCCGGGAAGACCAGCAGCCCCGCCACCGAGAAGAGGAGCAGCGGAAAGACCTCGGTGGTGGTGAACCCGGCCCGCACGGCGGCCTTCTCGCCCTCGCCGCCCGGTACGGCTCCGGCCTGGGCGGCGAAGGAGTCGACCCGGTTGCCGTGGGCGGTGGGGTCGAGGCGCCGCTCGGCAAACGTGAACACCGCCACCATGGCGACCAGGAGAATGGTGCCCTGGAGGAACAGGGTGGGGCCGTCGACCGCAATGGCGCCCTCGGCCGCGATCATGGCCTTCGTGGTGCCGTATCCGCCGGCCGCGAGGCCGACGATCGCGGCGAACGAGGCGGCGGCCGCCACCACGGTCAGGAAGAGCTGGGTGTGGTAGCGGGCCCGGCGCGGCACGAAGGCCTCGACCAGGATGCCCAGCACGGCGGCGACCAGGATGATCAGGACCGGCATCAGCTGGGTGTACTCGATCTTCGGCATGGTGAACGAGTCGCCCGGTGCCGCCGATGTCACCCCGCTCGCCGTCGTCCACAGACTGTGGACAGCTGTTGCGCTCACTTGGCGGCCTCCACCTCGGGCTGGGGGTCCTTCTTCTGTACGTCGGACATGGTGTGCTCCACCGCCGGGTTGACGACCTCGGTGAGCGGCTTCGGGAAGACGCCCAGGAAGATCAGCACGGCGATCAGCGGAACCGCGACCGCCAGCTCACGGGCCTTGAGATCCGGCATGGAGCGGACCGATTCCTGCACTGGTCCGGTCATCGTGCGCTGATAGAGGACCAGGACGTAGAGCGCGGCGAGCACGATGCCGGAGGTGGCGATGATCCCGGCCACCGGATAGGCGCTGAACGTGCCGACCAGGACCAGGAACTCGCTGACGAACGGGGCGAGTCCGGGCAGCGACAGGGTGGCGAGCCCGCCGATGAGGAACGTCCCGGCCAGCACCGGGGCGACCTTCTGCACCCCGCCGTAGTCCGCGATGAGCCGCGAGCCGCGCCGGGTGATCAGGAAGCCGGCGACCAGCAGCAGTGCGGCCGTCGAGATGCCGTGGTTGACCATGTAGAGCGTGGCGCCCGACTGGCCCTGGCTGGTCATCGCGAAGATGCCCAGGATGATGAAGCCGAAGTGCGAGATCGAGGCGTAGGCGATGAGCCGCTTGATGTCGCGCTGGCCGACCGCGAGGAGCGCCCCGTACACGATGGAGACCAGCGCCAGGGTGATGACCACCGGCGTCGCCCACTTGCTGGCCTCCGGGAAGAGCCCGAGGCAGAAGCGGAGCATCGCGAAGGTGCCGACCTTGTCGACGATCGCGGTGATCAGCACGGCGACCGGGGCGGTGGCCTCACCCATGGCGTTGGGCAGCCAGGTGTGCAGCGGCCACAGCGGGGCCTTGATCGCGAAGGCGAGGAAGAACCCGAGGAACAGCCACCGCTCGGTGCTGGTCGCCATCTCCAGGGAGCCGTTGGCGCGTGCCTCGGCGATCTCGGAGAGCGAGAAGCTGCCCGCGACCACGTACAGGCCGATGACGGCGGCCAGCATGATCAGGCCGCCGGCCAGGTTGTAGAGGAGGAACTTGACCGCCGCGTAGGAACGCTGGGCCGCGGCGTTCTCGTCGGTGCCCGCGTGGGCCCGGTCGCCGAAGCCGCCGATGAGGAAGTACATCGGGATGAGCATGGCTTCGAACAGGATGTAGAAGAGGAAGACGTCCGTCGCGACGAACGACAGGATCACCATGGCCTCGACCATGAGGATCAGGGCGAAGAAGCCCTGCGTCGGACGCCAGCGCGAGGACTTCGTCTCCAGGGGGTCCGCGTCGTGCCAGCCTGCGGCGATGACGAACGGGATCAGCAGCGCGGTGAGGCCGAGGAGCGCCACCCCGATGCCGTCGACACCCAGTTCGTAGCGGACGCCGAAGTCGGCGATCCAGGCCCGGGACTCGGTGAGCTGGTAGCGGTCGCCGCCCGGCTCGAAGCGGAGGAAGACGACCGCCGCCAGGACGAGCGTGCCGAGCGAGAAGAGCAGCGCGAGCCATTTGGCCGCGGTGCGCCGCGCGGCGGGGACGGCGGCGGTGGCGATCGCGCCGATCGCCGGGAGCGCCGCCGTCGCGGTCAGGAGGGGAAAGGACATGTGATCAGACCGCCCTCATCAGCAGGGTCGCGGCGATGACGACCGCCGTACCGCCGAACATCGAGACCGCGTAGGTGCGGGCGTAGCCGTTCTGGAGCTTGCGCAGCCGGCCGGAGAGCCCGCCGACCGAAGCGGCCGTGCCGTTGACGACGCCGTCGACCAGGGAGTGGTCCACGTAGACCAGCGAGCGGGTGAGGTGCTCGCCGCCGCGGACCAGGACCACGTGGTTGAAGTCGTCCTGGAGGAGATCGCGGCGGGCGGCCCGGGTGAGGACCGAGCCGCGCGGGGCGAGCACGGGGACCGGCTTGCGGCCGTACATCCCCCAGGCGATGCCGACGCCGATGACCAGGGCCACCACGGTGGCTCCGGTGACCGTGGCCGCGCTCAGCGGGGAGTGCCCGTGGTCGTAACCGGTGACCGGCTCCAGCCAGTTGACGAACCGGTCGCCGATCGCGAAGAACCCGCCCGCGAAGACCGAGCCGAAGGCCAGCACGATCATCGGGATGGTCATCGACTTCGGGGACTCGTGCGGATGCGGCTCGTGGCCTTCCGCGTCCGGCTGCCAGCGCTTCTCGCCGAAGAACGTCATCAGCATCACGCGCGTCATGTAGAACGCGGTGATCGCGGCGCCCAGCAGGGCGACCGAGCCGAGGATCCAGCCCTCGGCACCGCCCTTGGCGAAGGCCGCCTCGATGATCTTGTCCTTGGAGAAGAAGCCGGACAGGCCGGGGAAGCCGATGATGGCCAGATAGCCGAGGCCGAAGGTGACGAAGGTGACCGGCATGTACTTCCGCAGGCCGCCGTACTTGCGCATGTCGACCTCGTCGTTCATGCCGTGCATGACGGAGCCCGCGCCGAGGAACAGCCCGGCCTTGAAGAAGCCGTGCGTCACCAGGTGCATGATCGCGAAGATGTAGCCGATGGGGCCGAGGCCCGCGGCCAGGATCATGTAGCCGATCTGCGACATCGTGGAGCCGGCGAGCGCCTTCTTGATGTCGTCCTTCGCGCAACCGACGATCGCACCGAAGATCAGCGTGACCGCGCCGACGATGACGACGACCAACTGGGCGTCCGGGGCGGCGTTGAAGATCGCGCCGGAGCGGACGATCAGATAGACACCGGCGGTGACCATGGTCGCGGCGTGGATGAGGGCCGAGACCGGGGTCGGGCCCTCCATCGCGTCACCGAGCCAGGACTGCAGCGGCACCTGGGCCGACTTGCCACAGGCGGCCAGCAGCAGCATCAGCCCGATGGCCGTCAGCTTGCCCTGGCTCGTCTCGTCCGCCGACTCCAGCACCGGCCCGAAGGCGAAGGTGCCGAAGGTGGTGAACATCAGCATGATGGCGATCGACAGACCCATGTCGCCGACCCGGTTGACCAGGAAGGCCTTCTTCGCGGCGGTGGCCGCGGTGGGCTTGTGCTGCCAGAAGCCGATGAGCAGGAACGACGCCAGACCGACGCCCTCCCACCCGACGTACAGCAGCAGGTAGTTGTCGGCGATGACCAGGATGAGCATCGCCGCGAGGAACAGGTTCAGATAGCCGAAGAAGCGGCGCCTGCGCTCGTCGTGCTCCATGTAGCCGATGGAGTAGATGTGGATCAGCGTGCCCACACCGGTGATGAGCAGGACGAACGTCATCGACAACTGGTCGAGCTGGAAGGCGATGTCGGCCTGGAAGCCCTCCACCGGAATCCAGCTGAACAGGTGCTGGTGCAGGGCCCGGTCCTCGGCGCCCTTCCCCAGCATGTCGGTGAACAGGATCAGTCCGACGACGAACGAGGCGCCGGCGAGCGCGGTGCCGAGCCAGTGGCCCGTCTTGTCCAGCCGGCGTCCGCCGCAGAGCAGGACCGCTGCTCCGAGCAGGGGCGCCGCGACGAGCAGCGCAATCAGGTTCTCCACGTTTCCGACCCCTTACAGCTTCATCAGGCTGGCGTCGTCGACCGAGGCCGAGTGGCGGGAGCGGAACAACGACACGATGATCGCGAGTCCGACGACGACTTCCGCGGCGGCGACGACCATCGTGAAGAACGCGACGATCTGCCCGTCGAGGTTGCCGTGCATCCGGGAGAACGTCACGAGCGCCAGATTGCAGGCGTTGAGCATCAGCTCGACGCACATGAACAACACGATCGCGTTCCGCCGGATCAGCACCCCGGAGGCACCGATCGCGAACAGCAGGGCCGCGAGGTAGAGGTAGTTGACCGGGTTCACTTGGCGGCCTCCGAATTCTCCGCCGCGGACGCGGGATCGGCTCCGCGCGCCACGGCGTCCGCGTCCTCACGTCCGAGCCGCTCCCCGGAGCGCTGCTCCAGGGCCTTGAGATCGGCGAGGGACTCCTGCGAGACGTCCCGGATCTGGCCGCGCTGACGCAGCGTCTGCATGACGGTGAGCTCGGACGGCGTGCCGTCCGGGAGCAGACCGGGGATGTCGACCGCGTTGTGCCGGGCGTAGACGCCGGGGGCGGGGAGCGGCGGGAGGTGCTTGCCGCGTACGCGCTCCTCCGACATCTCCCGCTGGGTCTTGGCCCGTTCGGTGCGCTCGCGGTGGGTGAGCACCATCGCGCCGACCGTCGCGGTGATCAGCAGGGCGCCGGTGATCTCGAAGGCGAAGACGTACTTGGTGAAGATGAGGTTGGCGATTCCCTCGACGTTGCCGCCGTGCCGGGTGTTGGCCGCGCCGAGCCCGTTGAAGGTGCTCAGCGAGGCGTTGCCGATGCCCGCGATCAGCAGCACGGCGAAGCCGAGGGCGCATCCGAGGGCCAGCCAGCGCTGGCCCTTGAGGGTCTCCTTGAGGGAGTCCGCCGCGGTGACGCCGACGAGCATGACGACGAAGAGGAACAGCATCATGATCGCGCCGGTGTAGACGACGATCTGGACGATGCCGAGGAAGTACGCGCCGTTGGCGAGGTAGAAGACCGCCAGGATGATCATGGTCCCGGCGAGCGAAAGGGCGCTGTGCACGGACTTCTTCATCAGCACCGTGGCGAGCGCGCCGATCACGGCGACGGTGCCCAGGATCCAGAACTGGATGGCCTCGCCGGTCGAGGTGGTGGTGGCTGCGGCCAGCGCGTTCACGCGTCCACCCCCTTGTCGTGCCGGGTGGCGTCGGCGGCCCGGGTGGACTCGATGGGGTCCTCGTCGGGCTTGTCGCCCTCGCCCTTGGAGACGGCCGTCTGCCGGACGGTGCCGGGGGCGGCCTCGGTGACCACGCCCCGGTAGTAGTCCTGTTCGTCCATGCCGGGGAAGATCGCGTGCGGGCTGTCGACCATGCCTTCCTCCAGGCCCGCGAGCAGCTCGTCCTTGGTGTAGATGAGGCTCTCGCGGGTGGTGTTGGCCAGCTCGAACTCGTTCGTCATCGTCAGTGCCCGGGTGGGGCAGGCCTCGATGCAGAGTCCGCACAGGATGCAGCGCGCGTAGTTGATCTGGTAGACGCGGCCGTAGCGCTCGCCCGGGGAGTAGCGCTCCTCCTCGGTGTTGTCCGCGCCCTCCACGTAGATCGCGTCCGCCGGACAGGCCCAGGCGCACAGCTCGCAGCCGACGCACTTCTCCAGGCCGTCCGGGTGCCGGTTGAGCTGGTGGCGGCCGTGGAAGCGGGGCGCCGTCACCTTCGGCGTCTCCGGATACTGCTCGGTGAGCCGCTTCTTGAACATGGCCTTGAAGGTCACGCCGAAGCCGGCCACGGGGTTCTGGAACTTCTCGCCCGAGCCCCCCGAGGGCTCGGCGGATCCCGATGAGCCCGTGAGTTCTGGTTTCTCAGACACCGCCGGCCTCCTTTCCGTCACTCGCGCTGTCGTCACTCTGAGTATCCGCCCCGCCACTGACGACGAGCTCGCGCTCCCGTCGTGGCCGGCGCCTGGGCACGGGCGGCAGTGTCTGTCCGGGCAGCGGAGGCACCGGGAACCCGCCCGCCATCGGGTCGAAGGCGGGTTCCGGTTCGGCCGCTTCCGCCTCGGCCCGGTTCCTGCGGTCGCGGAACATGTCGACGACGAAGGAGATCAGCAGGATCGCGATCACGGCGGCGCCCACGTACAGCACGATCCGGGAGAAGTCGTAACCCTCGTTGCGCAGGGCGCGGACGGTGGCCACGAGCATCAGCCAGACGATCGAGACCGGGATGAGGACCTTCCAGCCGAGCTTCATCAACTGGTCGTAGCGCACGCGGGGAAGCGTGCCGCGCAGCCAGATGAAGAAGAAGATCAGGCACTGGAGCTTCAGGAAGAACCAGAGCATCGGCCACCAGCCGTGGTTCGCCCCCTCCCAGAACGCGGAGATCGGGTACGGGGCGCGCCAGCCGCCGAGGAACAGCGTCACCGCGATCATCGACACGGTGACCATGTGGATGTACTCGGCGAGCATGAACATCGCGAACTTGATGGAGCTGTACTCGGTGTTGAAGCCGCCGACCAGGTCGCCTTCGGACTCCGGCATGTCGAACGGGGCCCGGCTGGCCTCACCGACCATCGTCACCATGTAGATGATGAAGGAGACCGGCAGCAGCATGATGTACCAGCGGTCCGCCTGCGCCTCCACGATCGTCGAGGTGGACATCGACCCGGAGTAGAGGAAGACCGAGGCGAAGGCGGCGCCCATGGCGATCTCGTACGAGATCATCTGGGCGGACGAACGGATTCCGCCGAGCAGGGGGTACGTCGAGCCCGAGGACCAGCCGCCGAGGACGAATCCGTACACCCCGACCGCGCCGACGGCCAGGATGTAGAGCGCGGCGATCGGGAGGTCGGTGAGCTGCATCGTGGTGCGCTGCCCGAAGATGGAGACCTCGTTGCCCGCCGGGCCGAAGGGGATCACGGCGATCGCCATGAAGGCGGGGATCGCGGCGAGGATCGGCGCGAGGACGTAGACCGCCTTGTCCGCGCGCTTGACGATCACGTCTTCCTTCAGCATCAGCTTGATGCCGTCGGCCAGCGACTGGAGCAGGCCCCAGGGCCCGTGCCGGTTGGGGCCGATGCGCAGCTGCATCCAGGCGACGACCTTGCGTTCCCACACGATGGAGAACAGCACGATCAGCATCAGGAACGCGAAGCAGAAGACCGCCTTGATGACGACGAGCCACCAGGGGTCGGTGCCGAACATCGAGAGATCCTCGGCGGCGAGGACGACGCGCTCGGGCGCCGTCGTGAGTGCGGCGAGGCCAGTCACGCTCGTACCTCCGATGGTTCGACGGGTGCTCCCGGTGGGGCGGCGGGGCCGATCCGTACCAGGCTGCCCGGGTTCACGCCGGTGTCGGCGGGGATGCCGCGTCCCACCGAGTTCAGCGGCACCCAGACCACCCGGTCCGGCATGTCGGTGACCGCGAGGGGCAGTTCGACGGTGCCGGCGGGTCCGGTGACGGCGAGCAGGTCGCCGTCCTTGACGCCGGACTCGGCGGCGGTGACCGCCGAGAGCCGGGCGACGGCCGCGTGCCGGGTTCCGGCGAGGGCGGTGTCGCCCTCCTGGAGCCGGCCGAGGTCGAGCAGCATGCGGTGGCCCGCGAGGACCGCCTCGCCGTCGCCGGGCCGGGGCAGCGGCTGTGCGCCCGCGCGCGGGTCCTCCGCGTGGCCGCCCTCCCAGCCGCCGAGCCGGTCCAGCTCGCGGCGGGCGGCGGTCAGGTCCGGAAGCGCGAAGTGCACGTCCATGGCGTCGGCCAGCATGTGCAGCACCCGGGAGTCGGTCGGCGCGAGCGTCCGGGGCATCTGCTCGGGCTTCAGCGCGGCCTGGAACATCCGGACCCGGCCCTCCCAGTTGAGGAAGGTGCCGGACTTCTCCGCGACGGCGGCGACCGGGAAGACCACGTCCGCACGGGCGGTGACCGCGCTCGGCCGCAGCTCCAGGGAGACCAGGAAGCCGACCTCGTTCAGCGCCTGGAGGGCACGGTCGGGGTCGGGCAGGTCCTCGACGCCGACCCCGGCGACGAGCAGCGCGCCCAGTTCGCCGGTGGCCGCGGCCTCGACGATCTGGCCGGTGTCGCGGCCGTGCCGGGAGGGCAGTTCGGCCAGCCGCCACAGCTCCGCGACCTCGTCGCGGGCGCGCGGGTCGGTGGCCGGACGGCCGCCGGGCAGCAGCGAGGGGAGCGCGCCCGCCTCGATCGCGCCCCGGTCGCCCGCCCGGCGCGGAATCCACACCAGGCGTGCGCCGGTGGCGGTGGCGGTGCGGATCGCGGCGGACAGTGCTCCGGGCACGCCCGCGAGCCGTTCCCCGACGATGATCAGGGAGTGCTCGGCGCGCAACGCCTCGGCGGCCGCGGCTCCTTCGGCTTCCAGGCCGACGCCGCCCGCGAGCGCGTCGAGCCATTCGGTCTCGGTGCCGGGGGCGGCGGGCAGCAGGGTGCCGCCCGCCTTCACCAGGCCCCGGGTGGCGTGCGAGGCGAGCGCGAAGGTCTTCTGGCCGCTCTTGCGGTGGGCCTTGCGCAGCCGGAGGAAGACGCCGGGGGCCTCCTCCTCGGACTCGAACCCGACGAGGAGGACCGCGGGGGCCTTCTCCAGCGCGGTGTACGTGACGCCCTCGCCGTCGAGGTCCCGGCCGCGTCCGGCGACGCGGGCGGCCAGGAAGTCGGCCTCCTCGGCGCTGTGGACGCGGGAGCGGAAGTCGATGTCGTTGGTGTCGAGGGCGACCCGGGCGAACTTGCTGTACGCGTAGGAGTCCTCGACGGTCAGCCGGCCACCGGTGAGGACGCCGGTACGGCCGCGGGCGGCGAGGAGTCCGGCCGCCGCGGCTTCCAGCGCCTCGGGCCAGCTCGCCGGCTCCAGCTCGCCGTCGGCGTTGCGGACCAGCGGGGTGGTGAGCCGGTCACGCTGCTGGGCGTAACGGAAGCCGAACCTCCCCTTGTCGCAGATCCACTCCTCGTTGACCTCGGGCTCGTTGGCCGCGAGGCGCCGCATGACCTTGCCGCGCCGGTGGTCGGTGCGCGTCCCGCAGCCGCCCGAGCACTGCTCGCACACCGAGGGGGTGGAGACCAGGTCGAAGGGGCGGGAGCGGAACCGGTACGCCGCCGAGGTCAGCGCGCCGACCGGGCAGATCTGGATGGTGTTGCCGGAGAAGTACGACTCGAAGGGGTCGCCCTCGCCGGTGCCGACCTGCTGGAGCGCGCCGCGCTCGATCAGCTCGATCATCGGGTCGCCCGCCACCTGGTTGGAGAACCGGGTGCAGCGCGCGCAGAGCACGCACCGCTCACGGTCCAGCAGCACCTGGGTGGAGATCGGGACGGGCTTCTCGAAGGTCCGCTTCTTGCCGTCGAAGCGGGAGTCGGCGTCGCCGTGCGACATCGCCTGGTTCTGGAGCGGGCACTCGCCGCCCTTGTCGCAGACGGGGCAGTCCAGCGGGTGGTTGATCAGCAGCAGCTCCATCACGCCCTTCTGCGCCTTCTCGGCGACAGGAGAGGTGATCTGCGACTTGACGACCATGCCGTCGGTGCAGGTGATGGTGCAGGAGGCCATCGGCTTGCGCTGGCCCTCGACCTCGACGATGCACTGGCGGCAGGCGCCGGCCGGGTCGAGGAGCGGGTGGTCGCAGAAGCGCGGGATCTCGATGCCGAGGAGTTCGGCGGCCCGGATGACCAAGGTCCCCTTGGGGACGCTGATCTCGATGCCGTCGATGGTCAGCGTGACCAGGTCCTCGGGCGGAACCGCCGCCTCGCCGCCCCCGGAGGGCGCACTCGTGGTGACTGTCATGCGTTCACCCCCCGGTGAGCGTTCTTGCCGTCGGTGTTCTTGTCGTCGGCCCAGGCCGTGGACCGGGCGGGGTCGAAGGGGCAGCCCTTGCCGGTGATGTGCTGCTCGTACTCCTCGCGGAAGTACTTGAGCGAGGAGAAGATCGGCGAGGCCGCGCCGTCGCCGAGCGCGCAGAACGACTTGCCGTTGATGTTGTCGGCGATGTCGTTGAGCTTGTCGAGGTCGGCCATCTCGCCCTTGCCGGCCTCGATGTCGCGGAGCAACTGGACCAGCCAGTACGTGCCTTCGCGGCAGGGTGTGCACTTGCCGCAGGACTCGTGGGCGTAGAACTCGGTCCAGCGGGTGACGGCCCGCACGACGCAGGTCGTCTCGTCGAAGCACTGGAGCGCCTTGGTGCCGAGCATGGATCCGGCGGCGCCGACGCCCTCGTAGTCGAGGGGGACGTCGAGGTGCTCCTCGGTGAACATCGGGGTGGAGGAGCCGCCCGGCGTCCAGAACTTCAGCCGGTGGCCTGCCCGCATGCCGCCGCTCATGTCGAGGAGCTGGCGGAGCGTGATGCCGAGCGGGGCCTCGTACTGGCCGGGGCTGGTGACGTGGCCGCTGAGCGAGTAGAGCGTGAAGCCCGGGGACTTCTCGCTGCCCATCGACTTGAACCAGTCCTTGCCCTTGTTCAGAATCGCGGGAACCGACGCGATGGACTCGACGTTGTTCACCACAGTGGGACAGGCGTACAGACCGGCGACCGCAGGGAAGGGGGGCCGCAGCCGGGGCTGGCCACGCCGTCCTTCGAGAGAGTCGAGCAGCGCGGTTTCCTCACCACAGATGTACGCACCTGCGCCCGCGTGCACCGTGAGTTCCAGATCGAGTCCTGAACCCAGGATGTTCGTCCCCAGATAACCCGCCTCGTACGCCTCTCGTACGGCCTCGTGCAGTCGTCGCAGCACGGGGACGACCTCACCGCGCAGATAGATGAACGCGTGAGACGAACGGATCGCGTAACAGGCGATCACGATGCCCTCGATGAGGCTGTGCGGGTTCGCGAAGAGGAGCGGGATGTCCTTGCAGGTCCCCGGCTCCGACTCGTCGGCGTTGACCACCAGATAGTGCGGTTTGCCATCGCCCTGCGGGATGAACTGCCACTTCATCCCGGTGGGGAAGCCCGCGCCACCGCGGCCGCGCAGACCGGAGTCCTTGACGTACGCGATGAGGTCGTCGGGGTCCATGGCCAGCGCCTTGCGCAGGCCCTCGTAGCCCTCGTGGCGGCGGTAGGTGTCCAGCGTCCAGGACTCGGGCTGGTCCCAGAAGGACGAGAGGACGGGGGCGAGCAGCTTCTCGGGGCTCGTCCCGTTGTGGTCGATCTCGGCGGCCAAGGTCATCACTCCCCCTCCTCGGCTGCGGGCCCGGCCGGGTGCTCCGGGTCGGAGGCCGAGGTCTGCTGCGGTGCGTCGTGCGAGCTGAGGCGCTCGGTCGGCGAAGGATCGTGGACCTGCGCGTCGTGCGGCTGCCCGTCCTGGGGTCGCGCGTCCTCGGGCTGTCCGGCACGCGGGGAGACCACGCGCGCCTTCGGGAGCGCCTCGCCCTTGGCGAGCTTCAGCCCGATCAGCGAGGCGGGGCCCGCGCCGCCGGTGGCCTCGACGGCGCCGGGGCGCTCGTCGGGGAAGCCGGCCAGGATGCGGGCGGTGTCCTTGTACGAGCAGAGGGGAGCGCCGCGGGTGGGCTCGACGGTGCGGCCGGCGATCAGGTCGTCCACGAGTTGCGTGGCGCTCTCGGGCGTCTGGTTGTCGAAGAACTCCCAGTTGACCATCACGACGGGTGCGAAGTCGCAGGCGGCGTTGCACTCGATGTGTTCGAGGGTGACCTTGCCGTCCTCGGTGGTCTCGTTGTTGCCGACGCCGAGGTGCTCCTTGAGCGTGTCGAAGATGGCGTCGCCGCCCATGACCGCGCACAGGGTGTTGGTGCAGACGCCGACCTGGTAGTCCCCGCTCGGCCTGCGCCGGTACATGGAGTAGAAGGTGGCGACGGCGGTGACCTCGGCGGTGGTGAGGTCGAGCGTCTCGGCGCAGAAGGCCATGCCCGTACGGGAGACGTATCCCTCCTCGGACTGCACGAGGTGCAGCAGCGGCAGGAGGGCGGAGCGGCTGCCGGGGTAGCGGGCGACCACCTCCTTGGCGTCCGCGTCGAGCCGGGCGCGTACCTCGGCCGGGTAGGGGGTGGCGGGGAGCTGCGGCATCCCCAGACTGACGTCTTGGCGTGAGGTGGTCACCGGTCGACGCCTCCCATCACGGGGTCGATGGACGCGACGGCGACGATGACGTCGGCGACCTGGCCGCCTTCGCACATCGCCGCCATGGCCTGCAGGTTGGTGAAGGACGGGTCGCGGAAGTGGACCCGGTAGGGGCGGGTGCCGCCGTCGGAGACGACGTGCACGCCGAGTTCGCCCTTGGGGGACTCGACGGCGGTGTACGTCTGTCCGGCGGGCACCCGGAAGCCCTCGGTCACCAGCTTGAAGTGGTGGATCAGGGCTTCCATGGAGGTGCCCATGATGTTGCGGATGTGGTCGAGCGAGTTGCCGAGTCCGTCCGGACCGAGCGCGAGCTGGGCGGGCCAGGCGATCTTCTTGTCGGCCACCATGACCGGCCCCGGCTCCAGGCGCTCGATGCACTGCTCGATGATCCGCAGCGACTGGCGCATCTCCTCCAGCCGGATGAGGAAGCGTCCGTAGGAGTCGCAGGTGTCGGCGGTCGGGACCTCGAAGTCGTAGGTCTCGTAGCCGCAGTACGGGTCGGACTTGCGCAGGTCGTGCGGGAGGCCGGCGGAGCGCAGCACCGGGCCGGTGGCGCCGAGCGCCATGCAGCCGGTGAGGTCGAGGTAGCCGACGTCCTTCATCCGGGCCTTGAAGATGGGGTTGCCGGTGGCGAGCTTGTCGTACTCCGGCAGGTTCTTCTTCATGGTCTTGATGAACTCGCGCAGCTGGTCGACCGCGCCCGGGGGCAGGTCCTGGGCGAGGCCGCCGGGGCGGACGAACGCGTGGTTCATGCGCAGTCCGGTGAAGAGCTCGAAGAGGTCGAGAACCAGTTCACGATCGCGGAAGCCGTAGATCATGATCGTGGTCGCGCCGAGCTCCATGCCGCCGGTGGCGATGCACACGAGGTGCGAGGCGAGCCGGTTGAGCTCCATCAGCAGGACGCGGATGACGGTGGCCCGGTCGGGGACCTGGTCCTCGATGCCGAGCAGCTTCTCGACGCCCAGGCAGTACGCCGTCTCGTTGAAGAACGGCGTCAGGTAGTCCATGCGCGTGACGAAGGTGGTGCCCTGTGTCCAGTTGCGGAATTCGAGGTTCTTCTCGATGCCGGTGTGGAGGTAGCCGATGCCGCAGCGGGCCTCGGTGACGGTCTCGCCGTCGATCTCCAGGATGAGGCGGAGCACGCCGTGCGTGGACGGGTGCTGGGGGCCCATGTTGACGATGATGCGTTCGTCGTCGGACTTGACGGCGGATTCGACGACCTCGTCCCAGTCGCCGCCGGTGACCGTATATACAGTCCCCTCGGTGGTCGCTCGGGGTGTCGCGTGGGGAGTGGTCATCAGGAGTACGACCTCCGCTGGTCCGGAGCCGGGATCTGGGCGCCCTTGTACTCGACGGCGATGCCGCCGAGCGGGTAGTCCTTGCGCTGCGGGAAGCCCTGCCAGTCGTCCGGCATCATGATCCGGGTCAGGGCCGGGTGCCCGTCGAAGACGAGCCCGAAGAAGTCGTACGCCTCGCGCTCGTGCCAGTCGTTGGTCGGGTAGATCTCGACGAGCGACGGGATGTGCGGGTCGCTGTCCGGTGCGGACACCTCCAGCCGGATCAGCCGGCCGTGGGTGAGCGAGCGCAGGTGGTAGACGGCGTGCAGCTCGCGGCCCTTGTCGCCGAGGAAGTGGACGCCGCTCACGCCCGTACAGAGTTCGAAGCGCAGGGCGGGGTCGTCGCGCAGGGTGCGGGCGACCTGGACCAGGTGCTCGCGGGCGATGTGGAAGGTCAGCTCGTCGCGGTCGACGACGGTCTTCTCGATGGCGTTGGAGGGGAGCAGGTCCTGTTCCTCCAGGGCCCCTTCGAGCTCGTCGGCCACCTCGTCGAACCAGCCGCCGTACGGCCGGGAGGCGGCTCCCGGCAGGGTGACGGTGCGGACGAGGCCGCCGTAGCCGGAGGTGTCGCCGCCGTTGTTGGCGCCGAACATGCCCTTGCGGACGCGGATGACCTCGCCGCCGGTGTCGCGCGGGGCGGGTACGGCGTTGCCGTTCTGCTCGCCGCCGTTGGCCTTGGGGTTCTCGGTCACCGCAGGAGCCCCTTCATCTCGATCAGGGGCAGTGCCTTGAGGGCCGCTTCCTCCGCCTCGCGGGCGGCCTCCTCCGCGTTGACCCCGAGCTTGCCGTCCTGGATCTTCTGGTGGAGCTTGAGGATGGCGTCCAGCAGCATCTCGGGGCGGGGCGGACAACCCGGCAAATAGATATCGACCGGGACAATGTGATCAACACCCTGCACAATGGCGTAATTGTTGAACATTCCACCCGATGACGCGCAAACCCCCATGGAAATGACCCACTTGGGATTCGGCATCTGGTCGTAGACCTGCCGCAGGACGGGCGCCATCTTCTGGCTCACCCGGCCCGCGACGATCATCAGGTCCGCCTGCCGCGGCGATCCGCGGAAGACCTCCATCCCGAACCGGGCCAGGTCGTAGCGCCCCGCGCCGGTCGTCA
This sequence comes from Streptomyces durocortorensis, assembly GCF_016901035.1. Lineage (GTDB taxonomy): Bacteria > Actinomycetota > Actinomycetes > Streptomycetales > Streptomycetaceae > Streptomyces > Streptomyces durocortorensis. The sequence goes on along the minus strand of NZ_JAFEUF010000005.1, from coordinate 10,729 downwards.
TCATCTCGATGGCGCAGCAGGCCAGTCCGAACGTGGCCGGGAAGACGGAGGACTTCCGCACCCAGCCCGCGGCCTGCTCGACCGTGGTCAGAACGAAGCCGCTCGGCAGTTTTTCTTCGAGTCCCATGGTGTGCCCCTCAGCCCCTCAGTCCCATTCCAGGCCGCCGCGACGCCATACATACGCGTAGGCGACGAAGACGGTGAGCACGAAGAGCAGCATCTCCACGAGCCCGAAGATCCCCAGGGCGTCGAAGGAGACCGCCCAGGGATAGAGGAAGACGATCTCGATGTCGAAGACGATGAACAGCATCGCCGTCAGGTAGTACTTGATGGGAAAGCGGCCGCCACCGGCCGGAGTCGGGGTGGGTTCGATACCGCACTCGTACGCTTCGAGCTTTGCCCGGTTGTAGCGCTTGGGGCCGATAAGCGTGGCCATGACCACGGAGAAGATCGCAAACCCTGCCCCGAGGGCGCCGAGCACGAGGATGGGCGCGTAGGCATTCACGCTCCTCGCTCCTTCCAGTCGTCCTTGACCTTTGGACCGCATCGGGCGACCGGCTCGCCACCTCACCAAGATCGTGCACATGTGAGGCAGTTCACAAGCCCGACTGCCCCGCATCCTATGCCTGGTCCCCTGTGATCTGCGACACGGGGTACGACAACGTCTTTGTGATCTCCACCACCTGACGAAGGATCATGAAGTCGTATGAGCGGTGATCTTCGCACGCGAAGCGGCCGAGTGATCACGAGACGTGACATTCGATGGTGTTACCGCTGGTCAAAGGCGTGCGGCGGTATCAATCGAAGGCCCCTACAAGCAAATTGGCGGTGGACTCCCCCGAGGTGATATGGGCGTCGGCCGGCCTCGGCGGTCACCCGGACGAGGGGCGGCGAGGACCGATGGGGACATGTGCGCGCATTCACGAACTTCCGGATCGGGCGCCTCGGCGACGCCCCGCACTCCGGTCCGGCCTCGCACCCCCACGCGCGACGCGGCCGCGAGGGTTGCCTGTCCGGATGTGCCCACACTGTGACCTGCGCCACTGAGTCCCGCACCCCAGGGAACCGGGCTTGGCCATCGGTGTGAACGGATGGTAAGCGACGGGCAATTCGGGCGTATTACCGAAAGGCAGTGATCACGGGCCTGATCGCCGCTGCCCGTTTTGCCCGTTACGGCGTCAATAAAGGCGCCCAAAAAGCGGATTCACAGATTCCGAACGTAACTGTGTCGCAACACACGTTTCTTGATGGGAGCCCTACAGCCCTGATAGCGCTAGTACCCATGTCCCACACCGCTCACATACCCAGCCACCGGAAGCCCCGTCAGCGCGCCTCGAAGTCGGCGCTGCGGGCCGGAGTTGCCGGTGGCGTCCTCAGCACCATCGCGGTCGCGGGTGCCGCCGGTCCGGCCCAGGCCGAGCCGGTGACCCAGACGATCGAGATGCCCACCATCACGTCCGGCATCTCCACCGCTGTGGCCGCCTCCGCACAGGCCACGCAACAGGTCGCCCTCGACCTGGAGACGCAGGCCAACGAGGACGCCGCGGCCGAGAAGGCCGCCAAGGCGGCCAAGAAGGCCCACGCCGAGGCCGTTCGCAAGGCGGAGGCCAAGAAGAAGGCCGAAGCCGCCGCCAAGGCCAAGGCCGAGGCGGAGGCCGAGGAGCGCGCCGAGCGCGCCTCCCGGACCTCCGAGCGCACGACGCTCAGCGGCTCCGCCGGCTCCTCGGGCTGCGGCAGCTCCGCCTCCGCCCCGTCCTCCTCCTCCTCCTCCTCCTCCTCGAACGTGAGCGGTTCCGCCGCCTCCATCGTGGCGTTCGCCAAGGCCCAGGTCGGCGACGCGTACGTCTCCGGCGGCACCGGCCCGAACGCGTGGGACTGCTCGGGCCTGGTCCAGGCCGCCTACCGCACGGCGGGCATCGACCTGCCGCGCGTCTCGCAGTCGCAGTCGACCGCCGGCACCCAGGTCTCCCTGGACAACCTCCAGCCCGGCGACATCCTGTACTGGGGCGGCGCGGGCAGCGCGTACCACGTGGCGATCTACGTCGGCGGCGGCGAGTTCGTCGGTGCGCAGAACTCCAGCACCGGCACGGTGCAGCGCTCCATGGACTACGACCGGCCGACCGGCGCGGTCCGCGTTCTCTGATTCACAAGCGGTTCCCCGGGTGTCCGCCCGGCGACCCGCCGCGCCTCCGGGCGCACCGGTGCACGGCTGAGGGCCGCCGCTCCCCCGCTCGGGGGCGGCCCCCCTTCGCCGTCGTCGTCGCGGCGACGAGCAGCGCCAGGACCATCAGCAGGGCGCTCACCCAGACCGGCGCCCGGTAGCCGAACCCGGCGTCCAGGGCCAGGCCTCCCGCCCACGGGCCCACCGCCGCCCCCAGGTTGAACGCGGTCGTCGAGAAGGCCCCGGCCAGCGTCGGGGCCCCGGGGGCGAGGCCCAGGACCCGGGTGATCAGCGCGGTGCCCGTACCGCAGGCGAAGAGGCCGAGGAGCGCGAGCAGCACCAGGGCGGACACCGGGCTGCCCGCCGCCAGGGCGAGCGCGGCCCAGCCGAGGGCGAGGGCGGCCATGCCCGTGCCCACGACGGCCACCGGGCGGGCGTCGGCGAACCGGCCCGCCACCGTGACCCCGGCGAACGCGCCCGCCCCGAAGAGCGCCAGGCCCACCGGCACCCACCCCGCGCCGAGGCCCGCCTCCCGGGTGAGGAGCGGCTCCAGGTAGGAGAACGCGCAGAAGGTCGCCCCCTGCACCAGGGCCATCGTGAGCAGGACCGGCCGCAGCAGGGGCCCGGTCAGCGCGCGCAGTTCGTCCCGTACGGGTACGGGAACGGCGGCCACGCCCGTACCCCGCCCGCCCGGGATGGAGCGCAGGACCGCGAGGACGGCCGGCAGCGAGACGACCGCGACCGCCCAGAAGGCCGACCGCCACCCCCACCGCTCCCCCAGCACCGCGCCGGCCGGTACGCCCACCACGCAGGCGATCGTCACGCCGCCGACCACCACGGCGGTGGCTCGGCCCTTGAGCCGGTCGGGGACCATCGCGACGGCGGTGCTCAGGGCGACCGCCCAGAAGCCCGCGTTGGCGAGGGCTCCGACGAAACGGGTCGCGAGCAGCACGCCGTAGTGCGGAGTGAGAGCCCCGACGACATGAACGGCGATGAACACCGCGAGGAAGAGCAGCAGGGCGCGGCGGCGCGGCCAGTTCCGGCCGGCGAGCGCCATGAGGGGTGCGCCGACGACCATCCCGATGGCGAAGGCGGAGGTGAGGAGGCCGGCGGCGGAGAGGGAGACGCCGAGGTCGGCGGCGATGCCGGAGAGCAGCCCGGACAGCATGAACTCGGAAGTGCCCTGGGCGAAGACCGCGAGCCCGAGGACGTAGACGGCGAATGGCATGGGTGAGTAGCCCCTTGGACGGAACCGTCGGATGGACAGACAGACCGGTGTGCGGGGATACGGGCCGCGCGGACGGCCGCGCCGGAGATCCGGCGGCGGCATGGCGCGAAGAAGTGCCCGGCGGTGATCGGCCGGTGCACGGATTCCGCGTACGGCGGTGCTTCAGCGCGTACGCGAAAGGGAACGGCCCGTAAGGGCTGTCCCGTGATCCCTGGCGGGCGTGGAACCGTCACGGAGGGACCGGTGACCCGGGAGGGGTCAGTCGGCGGTGCTCAGCACGGACACGGCCACCGGCGCACCGGTGGCCGGAGTCTGTCCGACTCGGGGCTGGCCATGGAGGAGAGCCTACCGCCGGCGTGGGCGGCGGTTGGGCCGCTCCTGCTCGCGGGCCGACGTGGTGGGCGCGGGGAGCGCTTCGTACGCGGCGTCGAAGTCCTCGTCCTCGTCCGGCGTGGTCAGGTCCACGGTGAACCGGGGCTCCAGGAAGAGGTCCTGGTGCTGGGGCAGGGAAGCGATGGTCATGGCTGTGTGTCCTTGGGGTCGAGCAGCGCTGTAGCGGCTTTTTCTGTACCCCGCCGGCCTGCGTTCAATGTGAGAGTGCGTCAAAGAAGGTGAAACGCGCCGCGCGTCGCCACCGTGGGTGGGCGGGCGTCGGCCGGTCCGGGTCTTGGGCCCGTCAGGCGCGCAAATCATCGCACACGATCACCCGCCGGGCTGCGGATTAACCCGGGCGTGAAGCGGAGTGCCGGATTCGGCGACGGGGTGCGGGGCGGTCAGAGGACGACGCGGAAGTGGGTGGTCAGCCGCCGGTCCTCGCCCAGGACGTGAAACGCCAGGCCGGGCGGCTGGTCCCGGTCCGCGGGCCGGTCGCCCTCCCAGGGCAGGCGCAGGGTCCAGGTGACGGCGGGGCCGACGATCAGGGGGCGGCCGGCGAAGGTCGAGGCGGCGGCCGTGTGGGCGTGCCCGGTGAGGACGGCGACGACCCCGGGCTGGGCGTCGAGCAGGGCGGCGAGCCGCTCGGGCTCCTGGAGCATCCCGGCGTCCGGCAGCGGGTGATGGACCTCGACGGGCGGCTGGTGGAAGGCGATCAGCGCGGGGACGTCGTCGGGCAGTCCGGTGAGCGTGGTGTCGATCCAGGCCAGCGTCTCCGCGTCGAGGCGCCCCTCGTCGCGGCCGGGGATCGTGGAGTCGCACATCAGGACGGCGCACCCGGCGACACGGTGCACCCGGTTGACCGGTGCGGTGTCCGGCGCCTCCCCGAGGAAGGCCTTGCGGTAGGCGGGGCGGGCGTCGTGGTTGCCCGGGCAGGCGAGCACGGGGAACGGCGCGTCCAGCAGGCGTACGGCCTCCCCGTACTCGGCCTCGGTCGCGTGGTCGGCGATGTCCCCGGTGACCAGCAGCGCGTCGACCGGGCGGGGCAGGGCCCGCAGGTACTCCATCACGCGGGCCGCCCGGTGCGTCGCGCGTTCACTGCCGTCCAGGTGCAGATCGCTGATCTGAGCAAGCAACATGAGCAGCACTCCCCCGACTAACGCTTATTCGCCTTATTCCATTAGAACCCTAAGCTGGAGAGCGCAGACGTTCAAGAGACCCGGAAGGAGAGGGCGATGACCGAGCGTCCTGTGATGGAACTGGCGAGCACCATCCGCCACGACGGCGACGGCGGGGTCCTCGACGATCTGGACACGGTCCGGGGAGCGCGTCGCTGGCTTCAGCGCCGCCCCGGCATCCTGGCCACCGCCACCGCCACCGCCACGGCCACGGCCACCGGGGACCTGGTCCTCGACGAGGAGCTGAGAGAGGCGGTCGTCGACGTCCGGCGGGCCGTCCGGGCCCTGTTCGCGCGGGTGGTCAGCCCGGCCCCTCCGAGCCCGGCCGACGCCCACCGCCTGCTGCCCGTCGACGAGGCCATGCGACTGCTCAACGCGGCGGCGGCCCGGGAGCCGGTGGCTCCCCAACTGCACTGGCCCGCCGAAGGGCCGCCCACAGCAGGCCTGTTGTCGGCCGAGGGCGACCCTGGCGTACGGCTGGTCGCGGCCCTGGCACGCGACGCCGTCGACTTCCTGAGCGGACCGCAGCGCGAGCACCTGCGGGCCTGTCACGCGCCGCGCTGCGTCCGGTACTTCATCAGGAGCCACGGCCGCCAGGAGTGGTGCAAGCCGTCCTGCGGCAACCGGGCGCGGGTGGCCCGCCACTATGAACGTACGCGTGCGGCGGACCCTTCCTGAGCCGCGTGGGCTTCCCGGGCGGCCTCAGGCCTTCGGGGCCACCTTCGACAGCCCGTTGATGATGCGGTCCATCGCGTCGCCGCCCTGCGGGTCGGTCAGGTTGGCCAGCATCTTGAGCGTGAACTTCATCAGCAGCGGGTGGGTCAGGCCGCGTTCCGTGGCGATCTTCATGATCTTCGGGTTGCCGATCAGCTTCACGAAGGCGCGGCCCATCGTGTAGTAGCCGCCGTAGGTCTCCTTGAGCACCTTCGGGTAGTTGTTCAGGGCCAGTTCGCGCTGAGCGGGGGTGGCGCGGGCGTGGGCCTGGACGATGACGTCGGCGGCGATCTGGCCGGACTCCATGGCGTACGCGATGCCCTCGCCGTTGAACGGGTTGACCATGCCGCCCGCGTCGCCGACCAGCAGGAGGCCCTTGGTGTAGTGCGGCTGGCGGTTGAAGGCCATCGGGAGGGCCGCGCCGCGGATCGGCATCGTCATGTTCTCCGGGGTGTAGCCCCAGTCCTCCGGCATCGAGGCGCACCAGGCCTTGAGGACCTCGCGCCAGTCCAGCTCCTTGAAGGCGGAGGAGGAGTTGAGGATGCCGAGGCCGACGTTGGAGGTGCCGTCGCCCATGCCGAAGATCCAGCCGTAGCCGGGCAGCAGCCGGTCCTCGGCGCCGCGCTTGTCCCACAGCTCCAGCCAGGACTCCAGGTAGTCGTCGTCGTGGCGGGGCGAGGTGAAGTACGTCCGCACGGCGACGCCCATCGGGCGGTCCTCGCGGCGGTGCAGGCCCATCGCCAGGGAGAGGCGGGTGGAGTTGCCGTCGGCGGCGACGACGAGCGGGGCGTGGAAGGTGAGCGGGGTCTTCTCCTCGCCGACCTTCGCCTCGACGCCGGTGATGCGGCCGGTGCGCTCGTCGCGGATGGGCGCGCCCACGTTGCAGCGCTCGTAGAGGCGGGCGCCGGCCTTCTGCGCCTGGCGGGCCAGCTGCTCGTCGAAGTCGTCGCGTTTACGGACCAGCCCGTAGTCCGGGTAGGAGGCCAGCTCCGGCCAGTCCAGCTGGAGGCGGACGCCGCCGCCGATGATGCGCAGGCCCTTGTTGCGCAGCCAGCCCGCCTCCTCGGAGATGTCGATCCCCATGGAGACGAGCTGTTTCGTGGCGCGGGGCGTGAGCCCGTCGCCGCAGACCTTCTCACGGGGGAAGGCCGTCTTCTCCAGGAGCAGGACGTCGAGTCCGGCCTTGGCGAGGTAGTAGGCGGTCGTGGAGCCGGCAGGGCCCGCTCCGACGACGATGACATCCGCGCTGTGCTCGGAGAGGGGCTCGGTCACGGTCGGATCTCCCGAAGACTCGAATTCGCGTGCCGCGCGGCACATGTCCCGTGCAGTCTATGGGGGCCTGCGAACCAACCCTCCGAAGGGCTCCCTCATGTCGATCGCGCCTGCCACGCCCCACGCTTCGGCCCCCGCCGTACGCCTCCGTGTTCCGACCGACGAGGACGCCCTGACCTGGTACCGGGTCTTCGACGACCCCGAGGTGATGGAGTTCTTCGGCGGCCGCCGGGCCGACTTCTCCGTGTACGAGGAGCTCACCGCCCGCCAGCGCCGCCACGACGCCGAGCTCGGCTATTGCCTGTGGACGCTCACGGACGAGGCGGACACCGTCCTCGGCTTCACCGGGGCGCAGCCGTGGCCGCACGCCCACTACGGGCCGGTCGGCGCGATCGAGATCGGCTGGCGCCTGGGGCGTACGGCGTGGGGGCGCGGGTACGCCACCGCCGCCGCCCGCGCCACGCTGGAGCGGGTGCGGGCGGCCGGGGTGGGCGAGGTGGTCGCGATGATCCACTCCCGTAACGCCCGGTCGATGGCGGTGGCGGAGCGGCTCGGGATGCGGCGGGCCGAGTCGTACGACACCCCGCGCGGCCAGGAGGCGGTCTGCTTCCGGCTGGAGCTGTGAGGCCCCGCAGATGACTCAGGCGCGGGTGGCCCGGTGCAGGGCCACCACGCCGCCGGTGAGGTTGCGCCACGCGACCTTCGACCAGCCCGCCTTCTGGAGCAGTGCGGCGAGGGCGGGCTGGTCGGGCCAGTCGCGGATGGACTCGGCGAGGTAGACGTACGCGTCCGGGTTGGACGACACCGCGCGGGCGGCCGGCGGGATCGCCCGCATCAGGTACTCCGTGTAGACCGTGCGGAACGGGGTCCAGGTCGGCTGGGAGAACTCGCAGATCACGACGCGGCCGCCGGGCTTCGTCACCCGGTACAGCTCGCGGAGCGCGACCTCGGTGTCCTGGATGTTGCGCAGCCCGAAGGAGATCGTGACGGTGTCGAACGTCTCGTCCTTGAACGGCAGCTTCATCCCGTCGCCCGCCGTGAACGGCATCCACGGGTGGCGCTCCTTGCCGACCTTGAGCATGCCGAGCGAGAAGTCGCAGGGCACGACGTAGGCGCCCGCCTGCACGAAGGGCTGCGAGGAGGTCGCGGTGCCCGCCGCCAGGTCGAGGATCTTCTGCGCGGGGCGGGCGTCGACCGCCGCCGCGACCGCCTTGCGCCACAGCCGGGCCTGGCCGAGCGAGATCACGTCGTTGGTCAGGTCGTAGTTGGCCGCCACACCGTCGAACATCGAGGCGACTTCGTGCGGCTGCTTTTCCAGGGAGGCTCGGGTCACCCTTCCATTCAAGCAGCCGCACCCCCGGGATCAGTGAGGGCGGTCGCCCGCGATGGCCACGCGCTCCGCGACCCGGCGGTGCGGGGCGTAGTCGTTGACCGCGTAGTGCTGGGTGGCCCGGTTGTCCCAGAACGCGACGTCGCCCGCCCGCCAGGAGAACCGCACCTGGAACTCCGGGGCGTGCGCCTGCTGGAACAGCAGCCGCAGCAGCCGGTCGCTCTCCTCCTGCGCGAAACCCACGATCCGGGTGGTGAACGAGGCGTTGACGAAGATCGTGCGGCGGCCGGTGACCGGGTGGCGGCGCACCACCGGGTGCTCGACCGGCGGGAACTCCTCCTGGTGGGCCGCCAGCCGCTCCGGCGGGTAGAAGCGGGCGAAGCCGGGGATGAAGTCGTGCACCGCCCGCGCCCCCTCGATGCGCTCCTTCACCTCCGGGTCGAGATTGTCGTACGCGGCCGCCATGTCCGCCCACAGCGTGTCGCCGCCCACCGGAGGCACCTCGCGCAGCTGGAGCACCGCGCCGAGGGCGGGGCGCTCGCGGAAGGTGACGTCGGTGTGCCAGACGTTCTCGAAGGTGGGCACGGCGGTGCGGTCGAGCCGGGCCACCTCCGGGTCGTCGCCGGTGGCGAGCAGCGGGTTGGTCTCCAGCTCGCCCCAGAGCCCGGCGAACGCGCGCTGCTGCCGCGAAGTGAGGTGCTGGTCCCGGAAGAACAGCACCTTCCACTCCAGCAGCGCCCGGTCCAGCTCGGCGCGCACGGCCGCCTCCAGCGGGCGGGACAGGTCGACGCCGTGGATCTCCGCGCCGATGACCCGGCCGAGCGGGATTAGCCGGAAGCGCTCGTACGGGCGGTCGGGCCGGCCCTCCGGAACCCGGCGCAGCTCGCGCGGGCCCTCGTACAGGCCGTCGGCGGGGATGCGGGCCTCGCGCAGAACGGGGGTCGTCGCGGTGGCGGTCATGGTTCTTCTCCTCTCGGGTGTACGGACCGGGATCAGCGGGCCGCGTTGCGCACGGCCGTGCCGATCTCGGCGCGCAGGGCGGCGTACGCGGGCAGCCCGCGCAGTTCGTCGGGGTCGGCGCCGGTGCGGGGCAGGTCGATCGGGATGTCCAGGGCGACGGTCCCCGGACGGTTGGTGAGGACGATCGCGCGGGTGCCGAGGAAGACCGCCTCGTCCACGGACGCCGAAGGCGCAGCAGGCACTGATGGCGCGGAATACGCTCAAGATGCTGGTACCGGGGACGCGCGCAGGCATCACGTGGGCATCGCCGAGGATGCCGCGGCCGGCATCAACAGGATGCGCTGGAGACGCGGCAGAGATCGATGTGGAGGCACTCCACCAGAAAACGATCGACTGTCACGGGCGCTGTTCTAGCACAGCGCTTCGCGCGGGCACCAGGATCCGCCGACAGGTGAGACGCCCCCGGACCGGTGCGTGGACCGGCATGTGGACCGATGCGCACACCGCCTCGAACTGATCTTCACTTCTCTTCAACCTTTTCGGCACACGGGTGCTCTGTAAGGGGTGGGAGTCGAGGAGAGAGGAGGGCGGATGCCGGCAGGGGCTCAGTCCGCCATGGCGGACGGCGAGCGCGCCGCGTTCGAGGCGTACGCCCGGACCGGGCAGCGCCGGCTGTACCGGACGGCCTACCTGCTGTGCGGAGACGTCGAGGGCGCGCAGGACCTGACGCAGACGACGCTCGCCAAGCTGTTCCAGCACTGGCGCAGGGCGAGCCGGGCGGACAACCTCGATGCCTACGCCAAGACCGTGCTGGTACGCACCTTCGTGGCCGAACGCCGCCGCTCCGTACGGGATCTGCTCGCCCACAACCACAACGCGCCCCGCCCGCACCCCAATCCCGCGCCGGGTGCCGACCTCCGGGTCACGCTGCTCGCCCTCCTCGCCGAACTCCCGCCCCGAGCACGGGCGATGGTCGTCCTGCGCTACTGGGACGACCTGAGCGTGGAGACCGTGGCGTCGCTGCTGCGGTGCAGCGAGTCCACGGTGAAGAGCCAGTGCTCGCGTTCGCTCGTCCGCCTGCGCGCCCGGCTGGGCGACGTCCAGCTCTACTCCACCGGAAGCTGAGGGCCGGTCATGATCCCCGAACCGCACGAGCACCTGTCGCCCCGCACCCCCGACGAGGAACTGTTCCGGGACGCCCTGCACCGGGCCGTCGGCCCGCTGTCCCTCCAGCCGGATCTGGTCCCCGACGCCGTACGGGAGGGCCACCGGCGGCGGGCCAGGACCCGGGCGTTCGCGGTGGCGGGCGCCTTCGTCGCGGTCACCGCCGTCACCCTGGGCCTCTCCGTGCTCGGCCCCTGGCTGTCGGCGGGGCCGGACACGGAACCCGCCGCGCCCGCCGGACCGTCCCTCTCCCTGCCCGCCGCCACCTCGTCCCCGTTTCCCCAACGTACGGAGCCACGCCCCGACATGCCGAGCCCCACGTCCACCCCCGTGCCGACGGAGTCCGCGCC